>NZ_JADPKF010000039.1:0-65458 GCF_023073815.1 Bradyrhizobium sp. 157
TCCTTGCGTGAGGCTCTGCCCGGCCCATCCGGGTAACCCTCGCACTCGCATCGAGGGTGAGTCGCCTCCGCATCGGAAGAGGGACATACGGTCTGAGGACCCCGCAGGGCGGGCGTCTCGAAGGATGTAGGCCACAGACCGGGGCCCCATGGTTCGAGACGCGCTTCGCGCTCCTCCACCATGAGGGGCTGTATCGTTCAAGCTACTTGCATTGCGCGGCGTTTCTCACCGCGGTCAGGTCGGCCCCGGAATTGTTCGACGGACGCTTCTTGGCGGCTTCATCCGCTGCTGCGCACGCCGCCGCGTCACCGTTCTGGAAGCGAGCCACGGCGAGATTGGTCCAGGCGTCACCGAAATCCGGCGCATCCTTGACCGCCTGCTCCAGCACGGGCTGGGCGTCGCGCGGGCGCTTTGCGATCAGCAACATGCGGCCATAGTCGGCTCTCAATGCCTTCACCGGATTGGGCTGCTTGAGCGCGATCTTGAAAAGCTCGTCCGCGGCATCGAGGTCGTTGAAGCGAAATTGCGCGACCACCGCGAGGCCGTGATAGACGGCGCTCTGCTCCGGTGAAATGAGAAACGCCTGGTTAAACCGCAGCGCGGCTTCCCGGATCTTGCCGGTATTTACCGCCCTCCAGCCCCGCATGGTTATTTCCTCAAACGCCTTCTCGCGCGAGCCGGTGGCCCCGATGATGGCGCTTACGAATTTCTCGTCGCCGGTCTTTTCCTCCGCATTCCTGGCCGCAAATCCGAAGAATGGCTGCTCGTTGGTCGGCGCTGCTGCATATGTTCGCTTCGTCACCTGCACGCCCGGTGCCACCTCGACGCTCTCAGCGGCGGCAGCAAGCGGCGACGCCAGCATCAACACACATGCGACGGCCCGAACAGCCTGCTTCAGATGGTTCTCGAAACGCTTCATTCGCCTTGGCCTCGTTCCTTACGCAGCTTCGCCCAGTAATCCAGCCGCTTGCGTATTTCGCGTTCGAAGCCGCGATCGGGCGGATCGTAAAAGGTCTGCCGCCCCAGCGCTTCCGGAAAGTAGTCTTGTCCGGAAAAGGCATCGGGCGCGTCGTGATCGTATTCGTAGCCGGAGCCATAGCCTTCCGACTTCATCAATTTTGTCGGCGAATTGAGAATATGTTTCGGCGGCAGCAGCGAGCCGCCCTCTTTCGCCGTGCGCATCGCAGCGCCAAAGGCCTTGTAGGCGGCGTTCGATTTCGGCGCGGTGGCCAGATAGATCACGGCCTGCGCGATCGCGAGCTCGCCCTCGGGATGGCCGAGGAAGTCGAAGGCATCCTTGGCCGCATTGCAGATCACCAGCGCCTGCGGATCGGCAAGCCCGATATCCTCCACCGCCATCCGCACGACGCGCCGGGCCAAAAACAGCGGGTCCTCGCCGGCGTCCAGCATTCGCGCAAGGTAATACAGCGCGGCATCGGGATCGGAGCCGCGCACCGACTTATGCAGCGCCGAAATCAGGTTGTAGTGGCCGTCGGCGGACTTGTCGTAGATCGGCGCGCGGCGCTGCAGGATTTCCTGCAACTGCGCAGCATTGAAGATTTCTTCCTTGCGCGCGGCGCGCCAGACCTCTTCGGCCAAGGTCAGCGCGGCGCGGCCGTCACCGTCGGCCATCCGCACCAGCACGGCGCGCGCCTCGGCATCGAGCGGCAGTTTTCGGCCTTCGACCTTCTCGGCATGCGCAAAGAGCTTTTCGATCGCGGGGGCGTCGAGCGAATGGAACACCAGCACGCGCGCGCGCGACAGAAGCGCGGCGTTGAGCTCGAATGACGGGTTTTCCGTGGTGGCGCCGACCAGCACCACGGTGCCGTCTTCCATTACGGGCAGAAACGAATCCTGCTGCGCGCGGTTGAAACGATGCACCTCGTCGACGAACAGCAGCGTGCCCTTGCCCATCTCGCGCCGGGCGCGCGCCGCGTCGAACACCTTCTTCAAATCGGCGACGCCGGAAAATACTGCCGAAATCTGCTCGAAATGCAATTCGGTGGCGTCCGCCAACAACCGCGCCACCGTGGTCTTGCCGGTGCCCGGTGGTCCCCAGAACACCAGCGACCCCAGCGTGCGCGTCTCCAGCATCCGCGTCAGCGCGCCGTCGGGACCGAGAATGTGATCCTGTCCGACGACATCGGCGAGCGAGCGCGGGCGCAGCCGGTCGGGAAGCGGACGCGGCGCATCCTCCTCCATCCCTGCCGCAGCAAAGAGATTGGTCGCCTCGCGGGGTTTCTTCGGGCTCATCCGCCCAACGTCACGTTGATCTGCTGGCCGCCGCGCACCACGACGATGCGCCAGAGCCTGGATGAAGTTTTCGAAGCCTTGTCGAGGTCGCTGGTCTTGCTGATCTTCTGGTTGTTGACCGCAAGAATGATGTCGCCTTTCTGGAAACCGACGCTTGCCGCAGTACCACCATCGGCAAGATCGATCACCACGACGCCCTCGGCCTGGGAATCCAGATGCAGCTCGTCGGCAACCGCCGGCGAAATGTTGGCGACCTTGGCGCCTTGGAACGGCGAGCGCGCAGTGAGCACGATTTCATCGCGGTTAGTGTCGGGCGCAGTCTCCAGCGGCACCGTCAGCTTGACGGTCTTGCCGGCGCGCTGCACGTCGATCTGCGCAGCGCCGCCGAGCTGCCTTGTAGCGAAGCGGTAGTCGAACGCGTTGGGTTCGTCGATCGGCTGCCCTTCGATGGCGACGATCAGGTCCGACGGCTTCAGACCGGCGCGGGCGGCCGGACTGTTCGGCGCGACATTGGCGACCAAAGCGCCGTTCGGCAGTTTCAGCCCCAGCGTCTCGGCGATTTCAGGCGTCACCGCCTGCAGTTTCGCGCCCAGCCACGGCCGCTTCACGGCCTTGCCGCCGCTCTTGGCGGAGGCCACGACGACGCGCACCATGTTGGCGGGAATCGCAAAGCCGATGCCCTGCGAGCCGCCGGAGCGCGAGAAGATCGCGGTGTTGATGCCGACGAGCTTGCCGGTCATGTCGACCAGCGCGCCGCCGGAATTGCCGGGATTGATCGCGGCATCAGTCTGAATGAAGAACTGGTAATCGGTGATGCCGACCTTGGTGCGGGCCAGCGCAGAGACGATGCCATGGGTCACGGTCTGACCGACGCCGAAAGGATTGCCGATCGCGAGCACGACGTCGCCGACCAGCAATTCATCGGAATTGGCAAAATCCAGCGTCGCAAATTTCTCTCGTCCGTCCTTCACGCGCAGCACGGCCAGATCCGTGCGGCTGTCCTTCAGCACGATCTCGGCCTCGAATTCGCGCTTGTCGGCGAGCGATATCTTGACCTGATCGGCGCCCTCGATGACGTGGTTGTTGGTGACCACGAGCCCCGAAGCATCGACCATCACACCCGATCCCAGCGAGCGCTGCATCTGTTCGGGCTGCATTCCGGGCACGCCGAAGAAGCGGCGGAAGATCGGGTCGTCCAGGAGCGGGTTACGATTCTGTACGGTCTTGGCGGCATAGACGTTCACGACTGCCGGCTGCGCGCGCTGCACGATCGGCGCGTACGACAGACGCAGTTCGGCGCCCGAGGTCGGCACGCGCCGATCCTGCGCCAGCGCCGGCGTTGCAACGACTGCGGAAACCAGCAGCAAGGCGAAAGAGCGGATCGTCAACGTCATGCAAGGAATCCCAAAATTGATGGCCTCAGATATAGATGCGAGGCAGCAACGAGAGAAGATAAGGCGGTACACAATACTGCCGGTCAGGCCGCGCGGTCTGACGTTTTGACGGTGTCGGAGGCCGGCGCACAGGATAGCCGTTCCTGATGGCCCTCGCCCCATGCCCTGAGCGTCTCGATCACAGGCCGCAGGCTCTCGCCGATTTCCGACAGCGTGTATTCGACCCGCGGCGGCACTTCGGCGTATACCTTGCGGATCACGAGCTTGTCGTCCTCGAGCGCGCGAAGCTGCTTGGTCAGCATGCGCTGGGTAATCCCGGGCATCCGCCGCCGCAACTCCCCGAAGCGCTGGGTGCCGGCCTGCAGATGAAACAGGATCACGCCTTTCCACTTGCCGTCGATCAGATCGAGCGTCGCTTCAACCGCGCAGCCCGGCCGACGGGCAAAATTCCGCCGTTTCATGGTTTTTTCCTGGAATTTTCCCAATAGTATCCAAACAGGGACTAGTTCCCCGAATTTACAGTACTTGCCAATCCGATGCCAGCGCGACAGTTAAGCAACTATCCTCAAGCAAGGCAGGAGAAACGGGCATGAAGGCCGTCGGATACAGAAAATCGCTCCCCATCGAAGATGCGAATGCGCTGATCGATTTCGAAGCTCCCACGCCGGAACCGAAGGGCCGCGACATCAGAGTCGCCGTCAAGGCGATCTCGGCCAACCCGGTCGATTACAAGGTCCGCAAGCGCGCCGCCCCGCCCGAGGGCGAGACAAAAATCCTGGGCTACGACGCTGCCGGCATTGTCGATGCCGTCGGCCCGGACGTCACGCTGTTCAAACCGGGTGACGAAGTGTTTTACGCCGGCTCGATCCTGCGCCAGGGCACGAACGCGGAATTTCACCTGGTCGACGAGCGGATCGTCGGCAAGAAGCCGAAATCTTTGTCGTTCGCGCAGGCCGCGGCGCTGCCGCTAACCTCGATCACATCAGGGGAATTGCTGTTCGACCGGCTCGGCGCCGTACCGGGCAAGAGCCTCGATCCGCGCACGCTGCTGATCACCGGCGGCGCCGGCGGCGTCGGCTCGATCCTGATCCAGCTCGCGCGCCGCCTGACCGGGCTGACGGTGGTTGCTACTGCCACGCGTCCCGAATCGCAAAAATGGTGCATCGAGCTCGGCGCGCATGCGGTGATCGATCATTCCCAGCCGATGAAAGAGCAGATCGAGAAACTGAAAGTGCCGCCTGTCGGCCTGGTCGCGAGCCTCACCTTCACCGACCAGCACTACAAGGCGATCGCAGATTTCATCGCGCCACAGGGCAAGTTCGGCCTGATCGACGATCCCCCGGAATTCACCGTCAGTGCCTTCAAGGGCAAGGCGGTCTCCATCCACTGGGAATCGATGTTCACGCGCTCGTCGTTCCAAACGCCTGACATGATCGCCCAGCATCACCTGCTGAACGACGTCTCCGACCTCCTGGACAAGGGCGTGCTGCGCACCACGCTCGACCAGACCTTCGGCACCATCAACGCCGCCAATCTGAAACGCGCGCATGCGCTGTTGGAAAGCGGCAAATCGCGCGGCAAGATCGTGCTGGAGGGGTGGTAGGTGGTTGCTCGCCAATTCCACCCCGAGTTCCAGATCGGAAAAAATGGCGGATTCGCCTCCTCTGACGACTTGACTGTCGGGCCTCGCCTGAACACACATTCATCAAAATTAAATTTACCGCCAAAGGCCTTTGAAAGCGGGCACTTAAGCAACAAACTTCACCCCAATGTGTTTAGCGAGTGTCTGTTTTACGGAAAGGAGTAGTCCATGAGGAAAGCACCTTTAGCCTTGGCCGCGGCGGCGGTCCTGGGCTTGACGGCCGTAACGGCACCGTCGCCGGCCGAGGCCCACTGGCGCGGAGGAGGATTTTTTCCGGCCGTGGCTGGCGGATTGATCGCGGGCGCGGTGATCGGCGGACTGGCTTCGAGCGCCTACGCCTATAGTCCCGCATATTACGGCGGGTATTACCCGGCCTACTATGGCGGATATTACGACGAGCCGTACGTGCCTGTGGTTCGCTACCGTCGCGTCGTTCGCCCGGCATTCGCCTACTATGGCGGCCCGCGGTTTTACCACCGCCACCACCACCACTGGGGTCACCACCACTGGGGTCACCGCCACTGGCGTCATTGGTGATCAAGCAAAAGAAAAGGGCCGCCGAGTTGGCGGCCCTTTTTATGGATGAAGCGTCAGTCGATTTCATGCACCACGGTGCGGGTGGCGGGGTCGACCAGCATCACGCGGTTGTTTGAGTACACATAGCGATACTTCGTCACTGACGGGCCCCAATCGGACGGCACCGGCGCGAGTTCGACATCGGTCGGTACCTTGGCGCCAACCACGATCCTTTCACGCGTTTCCACCGGACGGACCTTGTGCTCGGTCACGTAGCTCTTGATCTTGGTGCGATATTCCGGCTCGATCCGAACCGTGGCGCCCGCAGCTCCGGTCGTCGTCTCAACGGTGGTGGTCTGTGCATTGGCCATCGTCGCAACCAGCGACGCTGCCGCCGCAATCATGAACAGCTTCTTCATCTAGTTCCTCCTCAAACCGCATAAGCGCGGCTACAGGAAAAACAGATTTTCCACTCACTTGTTCCGGGAAGAATGCGGCACAGCAACGCGTTGAGCGCGCAGCAATATCGCCGACGCACCCCCGTTGTCAGCGCGACATTGCAGTGCAAGCTCAAGCCAACGGGACGCCGTCAACGAAGATCAACCGCCGATCGAACGCGGTCTGCCGCCCGTTCAGCGCCTCCGCGTATTCCGGCGAGGCGTACCATTCGCGCAAACGCTCCATCCTGGGAAATTCGACGACAATGATGTTTTTCGGCGGTGGGCCACCTTCGATCAAATTGGCGGCGCCGCCACGGATCAGATAGCGGCCGCCATAATGCGCGATCGCCTTCGCGGCGAGGCTGCGATAGACTTCGAACTCTGCCGGATCGCGCACATCATCGACTTCGGAAATAACGTAAGCTGACATCCTTCGCCTCACGGACGGTGTTACGCTTCACCGGATTTCGACGATCTCCGCTTCACCTCCGGCGATGGCGACGACATCACCGACACCCTTGCCGAACAGCGCGCGCGCCAGCGGCGATCCGTGCGAGATCGTCCCATGCGCGGGCTCGGCCTCGTCTTCACCGACGATCCGGAACGTCTGTCGCCGGTCATCCTCGCGCACGATGGTGACGGTGTGGCCGAAACGCACGACGGAATTGTCTGATGGCTCGGGCGCCACCCTCGCCGTGGCGCGGCGAGCATTCCAATAGCGGAAGTCACGGCGGGCGCTGGCCAGCGCCGCGCGATCGCCAGCGGATTGCGCCGCAGCCTGGGCCGCCTCGGCCGCGGCCAACGCCTGCTCGATCCGGCGCAGGCCTTCAGCCGTCACGTCATTCGGAAGATCGGAGATTGGCCGGTCAGGCAGACCTTCGACGTCCTCTGTGTCTTTGACGAACGCCCTACTCATACATGTTGAACGTTCATCGGCCCGGGAGGGTTCCTATGAATCACGCGCCGGCGCGATGGCGGGCACGGGCAACAAAAAAGCGGCGCCCGCGGCGCCGCTTTTGAAAACTGCGATTTGGAAGAGTTACGCCGCTTCGGCGGACTTCTCCTCCACCGGGCCGGAATCTTGGCCCTTCGCATCAACGTCGCGGTCGACGAATTCGATCACGGCCATCGGCGCGTTGTCGCCGTAGCGGAAGCCGGCCTTGATGATGCGGGTGTAGCCGCCCTGGCGGTCCTTGTAGCGGGGCGCCAGCGTGTCGAACAGCTTCTTGACCTGGTCGACGTCGCGCATCTCGGAGATCGCCTGACGGCGCATGGCGAGCCCACCCTTCTTGCCGAGGGTGACGAGCTTCTCGACGATCGGACGCAATTCCTTGGCCTTCGGCAGCGTGGTGACGATCTGCTCGTGCTTGATCAGCGCGGCGCACATGTTGGCGAACATCGCGCGGCGATGCTCGGCGGTGCGGTTGAGCTTACGATGAACCTTGCCGTGACGCATTGATCTGTTCCTTGACTTGTCTTCGTCGCGACGGTTCGTCGGACATGTTGCTCAGGTGGGCTGCCTGCGTTCGCCCCAGTCATTCCGGGGCGCGCGTGAGCACGAACCCGGAGTCTCGAGATTCCGGATCGCCGCTTCGCGACGTCCGGAATGACGAAATCAGTAGTGATCCTCGAAGCGCTTGGCGAGTTCGTCGATGTTCTCCGGCGGCCAGCCCGGCACTTCCATGCCGAGATGCAGACCCATCTGGGCCAGCACTTCCTTGATCTCGTTCAGCGACTTGCGGCCGAAGTTCGGGGTGCGGAGCATTTCCGCTTCCGACTTCTGCACGAGGTCGCCGATATAGACGATGTTGTCGTTCTTCAGGCAGTTTGCCGAACGCACCGACAGCTCGAGCTCGTCGACCTTCTTGAGGAACGCCGGGTTGAAGGCGAGATCGGGAATGATCTCCTGCGCGACTTCCTTGCGCGGCTCTTCGAAGTTCACGAACACGTTGAGCTGATCCTGCAGGATGCGTGCGGCATAGGCCACCGCGTCCTCCGGCGAGATCGCGCCGTTGGTCTCGATCGTCATGGTCAGCTTGTCATAGTCGAGGATCTGGCCCTCGCGGGTGTTCTCGACCTTGTAGGAGACCTTGCGCACGGGCGAGAACAGGCTGTCGACCGGGATCAGGCCGATCGGCGCATCCTCGGGCCGGTTGCGCTCGGCGGCGACGTAGCCCTTGCCGGCGGCGACCGTGAACTCCATGCGGATTTCAGCGCCCTCGTCCAGCGTGCAGATCTGCAGCTCGGGATTGAGCACCACGATGTCGCCGACGGTCTGGATGTCACCGGCGGTGACGACGCCCGGACCCGACTTCTTCACGACCATGCGCTTGGGGCCCTCGCCCTGCATCTTGATCGAGATGTCCTTGATGTTGAGCACGATGTCGGTGACGTCCTCGCGAACGCCCGCGATCGAGGAGAACTCGTGCAGCACGCCGTCGATGTGCACCGACTGCACGGCGGCGCCCTGCAGCGACGACAACAGGATGCGGCGTAGCGCGTTGCCGAGCGTCTGGCCGAAACCGCGCTCGAGCGGCTCGGCGACGACGGTCGCAAACCGGGTCGCGTCGGAGCCCGGCGTTACCTGCAGCTTGTTCGGTCGAATAAGTTCTTGCCAATTTTTCTGGATCGTCACTTTGTCACCCCTTCGGGTCAATAGACCGGCCAGTCGATCCGCCTTCAGATCACTGGCGTTGGAGATCGCGGGTCAGTCCGCGGAAAAATTCCAAAAGCAATCGCGAGCGGCATAACCGCGCGCGACCAGTATCAAACGCGCCGGCGCTTGCGCGGACGGCAACCATTGTGCGGGATCGTCGTCACGTCGCGGATCGACGTCACGGTGAAGCCCGCCGCCTGCAGCGCGCGAAGCGCCGATTCGCGGCCCGAACCGGGGCCGGCAACTTCCACTTCCAGCGTGCGCATGCCGTGTTCCTGCGCCTTCTTGGAAACGTCTTCGGCCGCGACCTGCGCGGCATAGGGGGTCGACTTGCGCGAGCCCTTGAAGCCCATCGTGCCGGCCGAGGACCAGGCAATGGTGTTGCCCTGGGCGTCCGTGATGGTGATGGTCGTGTTGTTGAAGGACGAATTCACGTGCGCGATGCCGGAGGCGATGTTCTTGCGTTCGCGACGGCGGACGCGGGTGGCTTCCTTGCCCATATTACCTAAAACCTTTCCTGTGATCTCAACGCCGCCGTAATGCCAGCGGCTACACCTAAAAACGCGAGTGGCGAACGGCGAGTAGCGAATAGGTTTCTATTCGCCGTGCCCTATTCGCAATTCGCCGAATTACTTCTTCTTGCCGGCGATTGACTTGGCCGGGCCCTTGCGCGTGCGCGCATTGGTGTGGGTACGTTGACCGCGCACCGGAAGTCCGCGGCGATGACGCAGACCGCGATAGCAGCCGAGGTCCATCAGACGCTTGATGTTGATGCCGGTCTCGCGGCGAAGGTCGCCTTCGACGAGATAGTCGCGGTCGATGACTTCGCGGATCTGCAGGACTTCCTGGTCGCTCAACTGGCTGACGCGACGATCAGCCGGGATCTTGACCTTCTCCATGATCTCGGACGCGTTCTTCTGGCCGATGCCATGGATGTACTGGAGCGCAATCAGAACGCGCTTGTTGGTCGGGATATTCACGCCGGCTATACGGGCCACGGACTTCTCTCCTGTCGCCGATCCCTCATGGATCGGGCTATGTTCTTGCTAACTCGGGCAGGTGTGTCCGCAAACGCGAACACGACGCCCTTCCCCTCATCTCTTTCGGGGCCCGGCATCGTCAAAAAACTATCCGACTTGGATGCGGGGCTTATTAAAGGATTCAACTTGGTTTCGTCAACCGTCTCTATCGCTTAGCTCGCTTTTTCGTGACCTTTTTGGCAACCTTGCGGACGGTCTTCTTGGCGGTCTTTTTGGCCTTGCCGGCCGCCCGCCCCTTGGCAGTACCTTTGGCAGCCGAGGCGGCGGTGCGGGTCACCTTCAGAGCCCCCTTGGAAGCCGCTTTCTTGCCTTTTCCGGCCGCTTTGGCCGCCTTCCCGACGGTTTTGGCAGCTTTTTTACCCGCCAGCTTCGCGCTCTTGCTGGTGCCCGCCCTGGCCTTCCTGGCCGGTGCCGCGGACCTGGCCGCCTTGGGTTCCACCGCACCGACGGCGGACAGGATCCGGTTAATCTCCCGTGTGACCTGCTCGATGGTCATCATGCCGTCGACGGTGGCCAGCTTCCGACGCTCGGAATAATAGTGGATCAGCGGCTCGGTCATCGAACGGTAGCTCGCGAGCCGCTTCGACAGCACTTCCGGGGTGTCGTCGATTCGCACTTCCTCGCCGCGGGCCTGCATCTCGGCGACGCGCGTCTCGACGCGATTCAGAAGCGCGCTCTCGTTGACGCGCAGTTCGATCACGGCGTCGAGCTTGATGTGCTTCTTCTTCAGGAGTTCGTCGAGGGCCGCCGCCTGCGGCACGGTGCGCGGAAAGCCGTCGAGAATGAAACCCTTCTTCATGTCGGGCTGGTCGAGACGGTCGGAGATAATCCCGATCACGATCTCATCCGGCACCAGCGCGCCGCTCGCCATGATGTCCTTGGCCTGAAGGCCGACCGGCGTTTCGGCGGCGACTGCAGCGCGCAGCATCTCGCCGGTCGAGAGCTGCACGATGCCGTACTTCTGGACCAGCCGCTGTGCCTGGGTCCCCTTGCCCGCGCCCGGCGGACCCAAAAGGATCAATCTCATGACTATTCGCCCCCCGGCTTGGTGAGCGAATCGCCGCACACCTTGTCTTGAATTTCAGACCACGCGTGTCCGCGAAATCAGCGGCGGCGGCCCCTCAGCTTGGATTTCCGGATCAGCCCCTCATACTGATGGGCCAACAGATAACCCTGCACCTGCGCCACCGTATCCATCGTCACGCTGACGACGATCAGAAGCGAGGTTCCGCCGAAATAGAACGGCACCGAGGCGTAGGAAATCAGGATTTCGGGAATCAGACATACGATCGCCAGATAGATCGCGCCCAGCACGGTGACGCGCGACAGCACGTAATCGATATACTCGGCTGTGCGTTCGCCCGGACGAATGCCCGGTATGAAGCCGCCATGCTTCTTCAGATTGTCTGCGGTCTCGGTCGGGTTGAACACGATCGCGGTGTAGAAGAACGCGAAGAACACGATCAGGCCCAGATAGAGGATCAGGAACAGCGGACGGCCGTGGCTGAGTTGGGTGTTGAGCCACTGGAACCATTCCGGGCCCTGGCCGGCGTTGAAGTTTGCGACGGTCGCCGGCAGCAGCAGCAGCGACGAGGCGAAGATCGGCGGGATTACGCCCGAGGTATTGAGCTTGAGCGGCAGATGCGAGGACTGGCCCTCGAACATCTTGTTGCCGACCTGCCGCTTCGGATACTGGATCAGAAGCCTGCGCTGCGCGCGCTCCATGAACACGATGAAGGCGATCACGACGACCGCCATCACGATCACGAGCAGGATCAGGCCGGTCGACAGCGCGCCCTGGCGTCCCAATTCCAGCATGTTGGCGAGAGCAGACGGCAGCTCGGCAACGATGCCGGCCAGGATGATCAGCGAAATACCGTTGCCGATGCCGCGCGAGGTGATCTGCTCGCCGAGCCACATCAGGAACATGGTGCCGCCGGTCAGCGTGACCGTGGTGGAAATCAGGAAGAACAGCCCGGGTTCGCTGACAACGTTGCCGGCACCCTGGAGGCCGACGGCGATGCCGTAGGCCTGGAACGTGGCGAGAATCACCGTGAGGTAGCGGGTATACTGGTTCAGCGTCTTGCGGCCCGCCTCGCCTTCCTTTTTCAAGGCTTCGAGCTTGGGCGATACCGTCGTCAGGAGCTGGATGATGATCGATGCCGAGATGTACGGCATGATGTTCAGCGCGAAGATCGCCATGCGGTTGATGCCGCCGCCGGCGAACATGTTGAACATGCCGAGAATGCCGCCGGCCTGCGACTTGAACACCTGCTCCCAGGCCGCGGGATCGATGCCGGGCAGCGGGATATAGGTACCGAGCCGATAAACAAGCAGCGCACCCAGCGTAAACCAGATGCGCTTCTTCAGTTCGTCGGCTTTGGCCAAAGCGCCGAAATTGAGGTTTGCCGCAAGTTGTTCTGCTGCTGAGACCATGTTCAGGCTTTCTCCCGCCGCCCTCGCGCCGTCGCTCCGATAACGGGCGACCGGCAGACGCCGGACATTATTTGGTGCTCGGCTTCGATAAGTCCATCATCCTATCGTGCGTAACGCCCGCGGTCAGCGGGCGATGACGCAGATTTTACGCCGCCTCGCCTTCTTCCTTCTTGGCCGGGGCCAGGATCTTCACCGTGCCGCCGGCCTTCTCGACCGCCGCAACCGCGGATTTCGAGGCGCCGTGCACCTCAATCGCGAGCTTGGACTTGAGTTCGCCGCGGCCGAGCAGCCGCACGCCGTCCTTCACGCGACGGATCACGCCGGCCTTGACCAGCGATTCCGCTGTAATGGTTTCCTTGGTATCGACCAGCTTGGCGTCGATCGCCTCCTGCAGCCGGTCGAGATTGATCTCGGCAAAGTCGAGCCGGAAGATGTTGTTGAAGCCACGCTTCGGCAGGCGGCGATGCAGCGGCATCTGGCCGCCCTCGAAGCCCTTGATGCGCACGCCCGAACGCGCGGTCTGGCCCTTGCCGCCGCGGCCCGAAGTCTTGCCCTTGCCGGAACCGATGCCACGGCCAACGCGCATGCGCTTTTTGCGCGAGCCGGCGTTGTCGGCGATATCGCTGAGCTTCATCGCCCTGTCTCCTTACTTACTTCTCGCCGACGATACGGACGAGATGTTGAACCTTGCTGATCATGCCGCGAACTTCAGGGGTGTCCTGCAGCTCGGCAACCCGGCCGATCTTGTTGAGCTTGAGGCCGATCAGCGTCGAACGCTGCGAGTGGTGGCGGCGAATCGCGCTGCCGGTCTGCTCGACCTTGATCGTCTTTGCGGCCTTGGCCATCGTCTTAACTCCAAATAGCGCTTAAAGTTCGCGCCGGTTATTCAGCCACCGCTTCGGCGTCGCCGCCGACGCGGCGCGATTGCAGCGTGGACACCTTGATGTTGCGGCGCGCCGCGACCGAGCGCGGCGAATCCTGATGCTTCAGCGCGTCGAAGGTCGCGCGAACCATGTTGTAGGGATTCGACGAGCCGATCGACTTCGCCACCACGTCCTGGATGCCGAGCGTCTCGAACACCGCGCGCATCGGGCCGCCGGCGATGATGCCGGTACCGGCCGGAGCGGCGCGCAGGTAGACGCGGCCGGCGCCGTGACGGCCGGCAATGTCGTGATGCAGCGTGCGGCCTTCGCGCAGCGCCACGCGGGTCAAATTACGCTTGGCCGACTCGGTCGCCTTGCGGATCGCCTCGGGCACTTCGCGCGCCTTGCCGTGGCCGAAACCGACGCGGCCCTTCTGGTCGCCGATTACGACCAGCGCCGCAAAGCCGAAGCGCTTGCCGCCCTTGACGACCTTCGCCACGCGATTGATGTGGACGAGCTTGTCGACGAACTCGCTGTCGCGCTCCTCGCGATCCCTGCTCCGTTCGCGTCCGCCGCGTTCGCGTTCACCTGCCATGGTGTTTTCCAATCTTTAGGGGAAGAAAGCCCCTGTCCTCGTAATTATCCAAAACCGTTTCGTTAGAAGCTCAGTCCGCTTTCGCGGGCAGCGTCCGCGAGCGCCTTGACGCGCCCGTGGTAGAGATAGCTGCCGCGATCGAACACCACTTCCTTGACGCCGTTCTTCACGGCGCGTTCCGCCAGCAGCTTGCCGACGGCCTTGGCCGCATCGATGTTGGCGCCGGTGTTGCCGGCCTCGCGCATGGTCTTTTCCAGCGATGAGGCGGAAGCCAGCGTCTCGCCCTTCAGGTCGTCGATGACCTGGGCGTAGATGTGCTTCGACGAACGGAACACCGACAGACGCGGGCGTCCATTGGCGGACCGGCGCAGCGAGTTGCGCACTCGCTGCTTGCGCCGGGCATTCGTGACCTTGAGTGACATGACCGGCTCCGTTACTTCTTCTTGCCTTCCTTGCGGAAGATGAATTCGTTGGCGTACTTCACGCCCTTGCCCTTGTAGGGCTCCGGCGGACGGTAGGCGCGGATCTCGGCGGCGACCTGACCGACGCGCTGGGAATCGGTGCCCGAAATCGTGATCTCGGTCGGCTTCGGCACCGCGATGGTGATGCCCTCCGGGATCGCATAGACCACGTCGTGGCTGTAGCCGAGCGCGAGCTGCAGGTTCTTGCCCTGCATCGCGGCGCGATAGCCGACGCCGGTGATCTCGAGCTTCTTCTCAAAACCCTTGGTGACGCCCTCGACCAGGTTCGCCACCTGCGCGCGCGCGGTGCCATACATGGCTTGCGCACGGTTGGTCTTGAACTTCGGCGCGACCTTGATCGCCCCGCTTTCGGACTTCACCTCGACGTCGTCATGCACGACGAACTGAAGCTGGCCCTTCGGCCCCTTCACCTTGACGGTCTGTCCCTCGACGGTCGCCGTCACACCGGACGGGATCGCCACAGGCCGTTTGCCAACACGTGACATGGCTAAAAATCCTTCCTCAGAACACCGTGAAGAGAACTTCGCCGCCCACATTCGCGTCTCGCGCGGCGTGGTCGGCCATGATTCCCTTCGGCGTCGACAACACCGAAATGCCGAGACCGTTGTTCACGCGCGGCAGGTTCTTCACCGAGGCGTAAACCCGGCGGCCCGGCTTCGAGACCCGCTCGATCTCGCGAATGACGGGCTCGCCGTCGAAATATTTCAGCTCGATCTCGAGCTCGCTGCGCCCCGAGGCATGTTCGACGCTGGCGTAGCCGCGGATGTACCCCTCGGACTTCAGCACTTCGAGCACGCTGGCGCGCATCTTTGAGCCCGGGGTCGAGACCTTGGACTTCGAGCGCATCTGCGCGTTGCGGATGCGGGTAATGAGATCGGAGATCGGATCGTGCGTTGACATGGTTCCGACCCTCCTTACCAGCTCGACTTCACGAGCCCGGGAACCAGGCCCTTGGAGCCGAGTTCACGCAGCGCGATGCGGGAAAGCTTGTTCTTGCGGTAAATCGAGCGCGGACGTCCGGTCATTTCGCAGCGGTTGCGAATCCGCGTGGTCGAGGAGTTGCGCGGCATCTGGGCGAGCTTCAGCGTCGCCGCGAACCGCTCTTCCATCGGCTTGGTCTTGTCGGCAATGATCGCCTTCAGCTTCGCGCGCGCAGGCGCGGCGTTCTTGGCCATCCGCTTGCGCCGGTTGTTCTTCTCGATCGAACTCTTCTTTGCCATGCTTGGCTCCTGGGTTTCCGCGTTTGAGAGGCTTAGCTGCGTCTCACTGCCGGAACGGGAAATTGAATGCGGTCAACAAGGCGCGCGCCTCGTCGTCGGTCTTCGCCGTGGTGCAGACCGTGATGTCCATGCCGCGGGCTTCCGAAACCTTGTCGAAATCGATTTCGGGGAAAATGATGTGCTCCTTGAGGCCGAGCGAGTAGTTGCCGCGGCCATCGAAGCTCTTCGGATTGAGACCACGGAAGTCACGCACGCGCGGCAGCGCCACGTTCACCAGCCGATCGATGAACTCGTACATCTTGGCCTTGCGCAGCGTGACCTTGCAGCCGATCGGCTGGTTCTCGCGCAGCTTGAAGGTCGCAATCGCGATCCGCGAATAGGTCACGATCGCCTTCTGGCCGGCGATCAGCGTCAGTTCGGCAGCCGCGGTCTCGGCCTTTTTGCGGTCGTTGACGGCATCGCCGACGCCCATGTTGAGCACGACCTTGTCCAGCCGCGGCACCTGCATGACGTTGGCATAGCCGAACTGTTCGGTCAGCTTGCCGCGAATGCTCTTGTCATACTCCGCGCGCAGGCGCGGCACGTAAGCGGTATCAGCCATCGATCTCTGCTCCCGAGCTCTTGGCAATGCGTACCTTCTTGCCATCAGCCTGAATCTTGAAGCCGACGCGGGTCGGCTTTCCGTCCTTGCCGACATAGGCAAGGTTGGACAGGTGGATCGGCGACTCCTTGGAGATGATGCCGCCTTCCTGGTTCTGGGTTTGCTTCTGGTGACGCTTCACCATATTGACGCCGCGCACCAGCGCCTTGTTCTCGGCGGGGCGGACCTCGAATACTTCGCCGGTGCGACCCTTGTCGCGACCGGTCATCACCATGACCTTGTCACCTTTCCGGATCTTGGCGGCCATCACAGCACCTCCGGCGCAAGCGAGATGATTTTCATGTGGTTCTTGGCGCGAAGCTCGCGCGGCACCGGCCCGAAGATACGGGTGCCGACCGGCTCCGACTGGTTGTTGATCAAGACGGCGGCGTTGCGGTCGAAGCGGATGACCGAACCGTCGGCGCGGCGGATGTCCTTGCGGACCCGCACCACGACGGCCTTCATCACGTCGCCCTTCTTCACCTTGCCGCGCGGAATCGCTTCCTTGATCGACACGACGATAACGTCGCCCACGGTGGCATAGCGGCGCTTGGAGCCCCCCAGCACCTTGATGCACATGACACGGCGTGCGCCTGAATTGTCGGCCACGTCGAGGTTGGTCTGCATCTGAATCATTGATGCACCTCGTCCTCTTTCTGCGCTTCAGCGCGCTCAAAATTTCCCTGAAATCCCTCGGTTAAACCGAAGTTATCAGGCCGTTTTCTTCTGTTCGCCCCGGACCACGGTCCAGCGCTTCAACTTCGAGATCGGCTTGCTTTCCTCGATCCACACCATGTCGCCCGGCTTGAACTCGCTGTTCTCGTCGTGCGCGTGGTAGTTCTTGGAGCGGCGGATCGTCTTCTTGTAGATCGGATGGGTGAAGCGGCGATCGACGCGCACCACCACCGTCTTGGCTTGCTTGTCGCTCACGACCACGCCCTGAAGGGTACGTTTCGGCATAATACGGCCTCTTACTTCTTCTTCGCGCGAAGCTGCGCGGCGATGGTCTTGATGCGGGCGATGTCGCGGCGGGCTTCGCGCAGCCGCGAGGTGTTTTCCAACTGCCCGGTGGCGCGCTGGAAACGCAGGTTGAAGCGTTCCTTCTTCAGATTGAGGACGGCATCCTCTCTCTGGTCGTCGCTCATCGCGCGGATGTCTTCAACTTTCATCGGGGCCATGAGTGTTACTCCGCAATGCGCGCGACGAAGCGCGTCTTGATCGGCAGCTTGGCGGCGGCGAGCGTGAGCGCTTCCTTCGCGGTCTGCACGTTGACGCCGTCGATCTCGAAAATCACCCGGCCCGGCTTGACCCGCGCCACCCACAATTCCGGCGTGCCCTTGCCGGAGCCCATGCGGACCTCGGCGGGCTTCTTCGACACTGGCACGTCCGGGAACACGCGGATCCAGACGCGGCCGGCGCGCTTCATGTGGCGGGTCAGCGCGCGGCGCGCGGCTTCGATCTGTCGGGCAGTGACGCGCTCGGGCGCCATCGCCTTCAGGCCGAACTGGCCGAACGACAACGTCGCACCCGAAGTCGCAACGCCGTGGATACGGCCCTTATGCGCCTTCCGGAACTTCGTTTTCTTTGGTTGCATCATGGCTTTGAGCCCTCAAACCTTCCTAATGTCTCACGCTGCGGCGGTGTCGCGGCGCGGACGCGCGGTATCGCCTTCGGCCATCTTCTTGTCCTGGGCCATCGGATCGTGCTCGAGGATCTCGCCCTTGAAGATCCAGACCTTGACGCCGCAGGTGCCGAACGTGGTGAACGCCGTCGCCACGCCGTAATCGACGTCGGCGCGCAGCGTGTGCAGCGGCACGCGGCCCTCGCGATACCACTCCATGCGCGCGATTTCGGCGCCGCCGAGACGGCCCGAGCAGTTGATGCGGATGCCTTCGGCGCCAAGACGCATTGCCGATTGCACCGCCCGCTTCATGGCGCGGCGGAACGCGACGCGGCGCTCGAGCTGCTGCGCAATCGACTCGGCAACCAGGGTGGCGTCGAGTTCGGGCTTGCGGATTTCGACGATGTTGATGACGACGTCGGAAGCCGTGATGTCGGCAACCCGCTTGCGCAGCTTGTCGATGTCGGCGCCCTTCTTGCCGATCACGACGCCCGGACGCGCCGAGTGGATCGTCACGCGGCACTTCTTGTGCGGACGCTCGATCACGATGCGAGCGACGGCCGCCTGCTTGAGCTCCTTGTGCAGGATCTCGCGGATCTTGACGTCTTCATGCAGCAGCTTGCCGTATTCGTTCTTGCCGGCGAACCAACGCGAATCCCACGTGCGGTTGATGCCGAGACGCAGTCCGATTGGATTGATCTTTTGACCCATCGTTTTCTCCCGCGCCGCTTTAAGCGCTTGCCTCGGCCTCGACCTGACGAACCACGATGGTCAGGTGCGAGAACGGTTTATAGATACGGCCCGAACGGCCACGGCCGCGGGGCGAAAAACGCTTCATGACGATGCCGTTGCCGACATGGGCCTCGGCGACGACGAGATCGTCAACCTCGAGGTCATGGTTGTTTTCGGCATTCGCGATCGCCGATTCCAGGCACTTCTTGACGTCGACCGCGATCCGCTTGCGCGAGAACTGCAGGTCGGCGAGCGCAGCAGACGCCTTCCGGCCGCGGATCAACTGCGCGACAAGATTGAGCTTCTGCGGGCTGACGCGCAGCATCCGGGCGACTGCCTTGGCCTCGTTGTCCGCGAGGCTACGTTCGCGCTTTGGTTTGCTCATCGTCTATTCCTCAAGCCTTCTTGGCTTTCTTGTCGCCCGAGTGGCCATGGAAGGTACGGGTCGGCGAGAACTCGCCGAACTTGTGACCCACCATTTCCTCGTTGACCGAGACCGGCACGTGCTTCTGGCCGTTGTAGACGCCGAACACCAGGCCGACGAACTGCGGCAGGATGGTCGAGCGGCGGCTCCAGATCTTGATGACGTCGTGACGGCCGGACGCGCGCGCAGCATCTGCCTTCTTGAGCAGAGAGGCTTCGACGAACGGGCCTTTCCAGACTGAACGAACCATGTCCGGCGTTCCTTACTTCTTCCGCTTATGGCGGCTTAGGAGGATGAATCGATTGGTCGACTTATTCGAACGGGTCTTCTTGCCCTTGGTCGGCTTGCCCCACGGCGTGACCGGGTGGCGGCCGCCCGAGGTGCGGCCTTCGCCGCCGCCGTGCGGATGGTCGATCGGGTTCATGACGACGCCGCGGTTATGCGGACGCCAGCCCAGCCAGCGGGTGCGGCCGGCCTTGCCGATCGAAATGTTCATGTGATCGGGGTTCGACACCGCACCGATGGTGCCGCGGCAACGACCGTGCACCAGGCGCTGTTCGCCCGAGTTCAGGCGCAGAATGACGTATTCCTGGTCGCGCCCCACGATCTGGGCGTAGGTGCCGGCGGAACGGGCGATCTGGCCGCCCTTCCCGATCTTCATCTCGATGTTGTGGACGATGGTGCCGACCGGCATGTTGCCGAGCGGCATGACATTGCCGGGCTTCACGTCGACATAGTTGCCGGCAACCACCGTGTCGCCCGCAGCCAGACGCTGCGGCGCCAGGATGTAAGCCTGCTCGCCGTCCTGATACTTGATCAGCGCGATGAACGCGGTGCGGTTCGGATCATACTCCAGCCGCTCGACGACGGCGGGAACGTCGACCTTGTTCCGCTTGAAGTCCACCAGGCGGTAGGCCTTCTTGTGGCCGCCGCCGCGGAAGCGCACGGTGATGCGACCGGTGTTGTTACGGCCGCCATTGCCGAGCTTGCCCTCGGTCAGCGCCTTCACCGGCTTGCCCTTGTAGAGCGCCGAACGGTCGACCATCACCAGTTGGCGCTGGCCCGGCGTCGTCGGATTGTATGTTTTCAATGCCATCGCTGTGTCGCCTTATAGTCCGGTGGTGACGTCGATGCGGTGGCCCTCTTCGAGGGTCACGACAGCCCGCTTCACGTCCGACTGCGAACCGAAATTGCCGCGGAACACCTTGGTCTTGCCCTTGCGGACCAGCGTGTTCACGCTCTTCACCTTGACGTCGAACAGCTTCTCGACGGCTTCCTTGATTTGCGGCTTGGTCGCCTTGCTGGCGACCTTGAACACGACCTTGTTGTGCTCGGACGCTACCGTCGCCTTTTCGGTGACGACAGGAGCTACGATCACGTCGTAATGGCGCGGATCGATGTTCTTCATTTGAAGCGCGCCTCCAGCGCATCGACTGCCGCCTTCGTCAGCACGAGCTTCTGACGACGCAGAATGTCGTAGACGTTGATGCCCTGGATCGGCAGCACGTCGATGTTCGGAATGTTGCGGGCCGCGGTCGCGAAACCCTGGTTGAGCTCGGCGCCGTCGATGATCAGCGCGTTGGTGAGCCCAAGGCCGGAGAAGTGACCGACCAGCGCCTTGGTCTTGGCTTCCTTGACTTGCGCGCTGTCGATCACGATCAGGCCGCCATCCTTGGCCTTCGCCGACAGCGCATGCTTGAGCGCGAGCGCACGCACCTTCTTCGGCAGGTCGGTCGCGTGCGAGCGAACCACCGGACCGAACGCACGGCCACCACCGCGGAACTGCGGCACGCGGGCCGAGCCGTGACGGGCGCCGCCGGTGCCCTTCTGCTTGTACATCTTCTTGCCGGTACGCCAGACGTCGGCGCGGCCCTGCGTCTTGTGCGTGCCGGCCTGGCGCTTGTTGAGCTGCCATTGCACGCAACGCTGGATGATGTCGGCGCGCGGCTCGAGACCGAAGATCGCGTCCGAGAGCTGGACCGATCCGGCTTCCTTGCCCTCAAGGGTCGTGACTTTCAGTTCCATCTCACGCGCCCTCCTGCTCGGCCGGCGCAGCAGCAGCCTGCTCACCGCCAGCAACCCTAAACTTGCCGGGCTTCGGAGCTTCCTTCGGCAACGGCTTCTTCACGGCGTCGCGCACCGAGATCCAGCCGCCCTTGGAGCCGGGAACGGCGCCCTCGACCAGGATCAGACCGCGCTCGACGTCGGTCTGCACCACACGCAAATTAAGCGTGGTGATGCGATCGACACCCATGTGACCGGGCATCTTCTTGTTCTTGAAGGTCTTGCCGGGATCCTGACGTCCGCCGGTCGAACCGATCGAACGGTGCGAAACTGACACGCCGTGGGTGGCGCGCAGGCCGCCGAAATTCCAGCGCTTCATGCCGCCGGCAAAACCCTTACCAACCGAGGTGCCGGTGACGTCGACGAACTGGCCGACCACGAAATGGTCCGCCTGGATCTCGGCGCCAACCGGAATCAGCGCATCTTCCGAGACGCGAAATTCGGCGACTTTCCGCTTGGGCTCGACCTTGGCCGCGGCAAACTGGCCGCGCTCCGCCTTGGGCAGATACACGGTCTTGCGGGTGCCCGCACCGAGCTGCAGCGCGACGTAACCGTTCTTTTCGGTCGTGCGGTGGCCCAGCACCTGACAATTGCCCAGCTTCAGCACGGTCACAGGGATATGTTCGCCGGCCTCCGTAAAGACCCGCGTCATCCCGACCTTTTGTGCGATCACTCCGGAGCGCATCGGCGTGCTTCCTGTTCTTTCTGTCCGCTAAATTCGGACGAGCTAAAAAATCTTAGAGCTTGATCTCGACGTCGACACCGGCGGCCAGATCGAGCTTCATCAGAGCATCGACGGTCTGCGGGGTCGGGTCGACAATGTCGAGAAGGCGCTTGTGGGTGCGCATCTCGAATTGCTCGCGGCTCTTCTTGTCGACGTGCGGCGAACGGTTGACGGTGAACTTCTCGATGCGGGTGGGCAGCGGAATGGGTCCGCGAACCTGGGCACCGGTGCGTTTCGCCGTGTTCACGATCTCGCGGGTCGACGTATCGAGGATTCGATGGTCGAACGCCTTGAGACGGATGCGAATATTTTGGCCGTTCATTGCCGTTTGTCTTTCTTTGTCGCGTAGGGCGAGTGGTGAGCAGCGAATAGCGAATGGAACCAGTCCACTCGCTACTCGCCATTCCCTATCCGCTTATTCGATGATGGCGGCGACGACGCCGGCGCCGACGGTGCGGCCGCCTTCGCGGATCGCGAAGCGCAGCTTTTCTTCCATCGCGATCGGAACGATCAGGTGCACTTCCATCGCGATGTTGTCGCCCGGCATCACCATCTCGGTGCCTTCGGGCAGGTGCACGACGCCGGTCACGTCGGTGGTGCGGAAGTAGAACTGGGGCCGGTAGTTGGTGAAGAACGGGGTGTGACGACCGCCCTCTTCCTTGGTCAGGATATAGGCCTCAGCCTTGAACTTGGTGTGCGGCTTGACCGAACCCGGCTTCGCCAGCACCTGGCCACGCTCGACTTCCTCGCGCTTGGTACCGCGGAGCAGCGCGCCGATGTTGTCGCCGGCCTGACCCTGATCGAGCAGCTTGCGGAACATTTCGACGCCCGTGACGATGGTCTTCTGGGTGTCGCGCAGGCCGATGATTTCGATTTCCTCGCCGACCTTGATGATGCCGCGCTCGACACGGCCGGTGACGACGGTGCCGCGGCCCGAGATCGAGAACACGTCTTCCACCGGCATCAGGAACGGCTGGTCAATCGGACGCTCGGGCTGCGGAATGTATTCGTCGACATTGCGCATCAACTCGAGAATGGCGTCGTGGCCGAGCTTCTTGTCCTTGTCTTCGAGGGCGGCGAGCGCCGAGCCCTTGATGATCGGGATCTTGTCGCCGGGGAATTCATACTTCGAGAGCAGTTCGCGAACTTCGAGCTCGACGAGCTCGAGCAGCTCCGGATCGTCGACCATGTCGCACTTGTTCAGGAACACGACGAGCGCGGGAACGCCGACCTGACGGGCGAGCAGGATGTGCTCGCGGGTCTGCGGCATCGGGCCGTCGGCGGCCGACACGACCAGGATCGCACCGTCCATCTGGGCGGCGCCGGTGATCATGTTCTTCACATAGTCGGCGTGGCCGGGGCAGTCGACGTGGGCGTAGTGCCGGTTCTTGGTTTCGTATTCGACGTGGGCGGTCGAGATGGTGATGCCGCGCGCCTTCTCCTCCGGCGCCTTGTCGATCTGGTCGTACGCCGTGAACGTCGCACCGCCGGTTTCAGCCAGCACCTTGGTGATCGCTGCGGTCAGCGATGTCTTGCCATGGTCGACGTGACCGATGGTTCCGATGTTGCAGTGCGGTTTAGTACGTTCAAACTTTGCTTTGGCCATTTGACTCTCCGTTCAGTCGTTAGCTTGCAACCAACGACAATCAGGCAAACTTCTTCTGGACTTCTGCCGACACGTTCGCCGGTGCTTCGGCGTAGTGATCGAATTGCATCGTGAAGGTCGCGCGTCCCTGGCTCATCGAGCGCAGGTTATTCACGTACCCGAACATGTTCATGAGCGGCACCATCGCGTTGATGACGTTGGCGTTGCCCCGCATGTCCTGGCCCTGGATCTGGCCGCGCCGAGAATTCAGGTCGCCGATGACAGAACCGGTATAGTCTTCCGGGGTCACCACTTCGACCTTCATGATCGGCTCGAGCAGAACAGACTTGCCCTTCTGCAGCGCTTCGCGGAATGCCGCGCGCGCCGCGATTTCGAAGGCCAGCGCCGACGAGTCGACGTCGTGATACTTGCCGTCGACGAGCTGAACCTTGACGTCAACCACCGGGAAGCCGGCAACGACGCCCGAGCCCATCACGCTGTTGAGGCCCTTTTCGACGCCGGGGATGTATTCCTTCGGCACCGCGCCACCGACGATCTTGGACTCGAACTCGTAGCCCTTGCCGGGCTCGTTCGGCTCCACGATGATCGACACTTCGGCGAACTGACCGGTACCGCCGGTCTGCTTCTTGTGCGTGTACTTGACTTCAGCGCGCTTGGTGACGCGCTCGCGGAACGCCACCTGCGGCGCGCCGATGTTGGCGTCGACCTTGTAGGTTCGCTTGAGGATATCGACCTTGATGTCGAGATGGAGTTCGCCCATGCCCTTCAAAATGGTCTGGCCGGACTCCTGGTCGGTCGACACACGGAACGACGGGTCTTCGGCAGCGAGCTTCGCCAACGCGACGCCGAGCTTTTCCTGGTCGGCCTTCGACTTCGGCTCGATCGCGATTTCGATCACCGGCTCCGGAAATTCCATCTTTTCGAGGATCACCGGCTTGTCGGGATCGCACAGCGTGTCACCCGTGCGTGCCTCCTTCAGGCCCGCCAGTGCGACGATGTCGCCGGCATAGGCTTCCTTGATGTCTTCGCGGTTGTTCGCATGCATCAACAGCATGCGGCCGATACGCTCTTTCTTCTCGCGGGTCGAATTGATGACGCCGGTGCCCGACTGCAGGATGCCCGAATAGATTCGGCAGAAGGTGATGGTGCCGACGAACGGGTCGTCCATGATCTTGAACGCGAGCAGAGCCAGCGGCTCCTTGTCGTCGGCCTTGCGCACCACTTCGTTGCCGTCATCGTCGGTACCCTTGATCGCGGGCACGTCGATCGGCGACGGCAGGTAGTCGACGACGGCGTCGAGCAGCGGCTGCACGCCCTTGTTCTTGAATGCCGAACCGCACAGCACGGGATAGAACGCGCCGGTCAGCACGGCTTTACGGATCAGGCGCTTCAGCGTCGCCTCGTCCGGCTCCTTGCCGTCGAGGAAAGCGGCCAGAGCGTCGTCGTCGAGTTCGACGGCGGCTTCCACCATCTTCTCGCGGTATTCCTTGGCTTGGTCGACGAGGTCGGCCGGGATGTCGACATAGTCGAACTTGGCGCCGAGCGATTCATCGTTCCAGATGATGCCCTGCATCTTCACGAGGTCGACGAGGCCCTTGAAGTTGTTCTCGGCGCCGATCGGAAGCTGGATCGCGATCGGCTTGGCGCCGAGGCGGTCGACGATGTCGGCCAGACACTTGAAGAAGTCGGCGCCGGTCTTGTCCATCTTGTTGGCGAAGACGATGCGCGGAACCTTGTACTTGTCGCCCTGGCGCCACACGGTTTCGGTCTGCGGTTCGACGCCCTGGTTGGAATCGAGCACGCATACCGCGCCGTCGAGCACGCGCAGCGAACGCTCGACTTCAATGGTGAAGTCGACGTGGCCGGGGGTGTCGATGATGTTCAGGCGCTTGCCGTTCCAGAACGCGGTGGTCGCAGCCGAGGTGATCGTGATGCCACGCTCCTGCTCCTGCTCCATCCAGTCCATCGTCGCGGCACCTTCGTGCACTTCGCCGATCTTATGGCTCTTGCCGGTGTAATAGAGGATGCGCTCGGTGGTCGTAGTCTTGCCGGCGTCGATATGCGCCATGATACCGAAGTTACGGTAGTCCTCGATGGCATGTTGGCGGGGCATGGGCTGTTCCTTAAATCCGTTCTTCGCCGTTACCAGCGATAATGCGAGAAGGCGCGGTTGGCTTCCGCCATCCGGTGCACGTCTTCACGCTTCTTGACGGCGTTTCCCCGGTTGTTCGACGCGTCGAGCAACTCGGCCGAGAGCCGCTCCGTCATCGTCTTTTCGTTGCGCTCGCGCGCCGCGGTGATCAGCCAGCGAATGCCCAGCGCCTGGCGGCGGACCGAACGCACTTCGACCGGCACCTGGTAGGTGGCGCCACCGACGCGGCGCGACCGCACTTCGATGGTCGGCATGACGTTTTCCAGCGCCTGCTCGAACACCGTGAGCGGCCCCTGCTTGGTCTTGGCCTCGATCATGGCGAGCGCGCCATAGACGATGTTTTCGGCGGCGGACTTCTTGCCGTCGTACATGATCGAGTTCATGAACTTCGTAATGATGACGTTCCCGAACTTCGGATCCGGGTTGACTTCACGCTTTTCAGCAGAGTGGCGACGCGACATCGTGTCTGTTCCCGCTTATTTCGGACGCTTCGCGCCGTACTTCGAACGACGCTGCTTACGGTTCTTGACGCCCTGGGTATCGAGGACGCCGCGGAGGATGTGGTAGCGCACGCCGGGCAAATCCTTGACGCGGCCGCCGCGGATCATGACCACCGAGTGCTCCTGAAGGTTATGGCCTTCACCCGGGATGTAGCCGATCACCTCAAAGCCGTTGGTCAGGCGCACCTTGGCGACCTTACGAAGCGCCGAGTTCGGCTTCTTCGGGGTCGTGGTGTAGACGCGCGTGCAGACGCCACGCTTCTGCGGCGACTGCTGCAGCGCCGGCACCTTCTTGCGCGACTTCTGTACCGTACGCGGATTTGCGATCAGCTGGTTGATCGTCGGCATGTCAGCCTTCACCCTTTAGTTCACGCGAAACCTTGAATGGCTTTCGCAAATTCTTCTCGGAACTAGCCGTTCCGTTCGGCCCGCCTCACGCGAAAAAACATTCGCGCAAAACGAAATCGCGCCAACCACCCATCGCTGAGCGGAAAGCGCTTCGACGCCACAGAGGACCGCGAATTAGGACCGATCAGCGTTCGCTGTCCGGCCCGCTACCGAGATCATGCATCCGAGTTCACTCTCAAGAGGACGTGCTCAAGAGAACTAAAATCGTCCTGGCATTGCCTAGCTATATGATCGACAGCGTTTGAGCGGCATTCGTCGAGGTTGGTGCCCGTCCAGTACCTTTAGGAATTGCCCATAAGGATTTGAAAGGGTGTTCCGTTCCGACGTTGGCGTAGCTCACCGCCTGTCGTTAAGTGGGCGTCTTCTATAAGCGGTGGATAGCTAAGTCAAGCAAAACGAGAACGCTGGAAATGCCTATGGCGTCTGCGGATTCGACGTTTGCCGCGAACTCGGAAAAGCCGAACGGCGGTGCCCTGCCCCTCTTCGGAGCGCGTCGAGTCGCATATTTTTATCCGGGTAAATACAATCGGAACATAATTCCCTGGTTCCAGTTTTTCCCGGCCCAGCATTTATTTGCCTTTCCGGGCGCAAAACTTGCGCAACAGAGCCGGAAGGACACCGATATTGCGGTCGTCGGGGGCGGCCTCGCCGGTTCGACCGCGGCCGCCATGCGCGGGTGCACGGGAATTTCGACCGTTCTGATCGACCCGCCTTCAGGTCAATCCATTCGATTTCCGCGTCGAAAAAATCAGCGGCGACGAGCAGCTCGGCCGCCTCTACCGGACCGGAATCGCCGATTCGGTGCTGCGCTCGGCCACCCATGACGGCGAAAACCGGATCGCGCGATTCGGCTACCTGCGCGTCAGCGCGCGGTCAAACCGCCCTGCTCACTCCTCGTCGTCATCCTCATCATCATCGTCGTCTTCGTTGTCGTCGTCGGCCTGAGCGGCGGCGTTATGCGCCATATGGCCCTGGTCGCCCCATGCGCCGTTGGCGGCGCGCAACTGCGCTCGGGAGCCGCACTCGATCCGCTTGGATCGGCGAAAAAGGCGGCGGATTACGCCTTCGGCTCAATCCGCCCTACGGGCTGCAGGGAGAATGATACGACGATTGCACCTGTAGCGCCTGCGTGTCCCGGCGGACTAATCCTGGAGAACGATATCGTCACCCGGGCGAACCAGACCCGCCACCAGCACAGCGGCGTAGACGCCGGCCGTCCCGTCATGATTTTTTGCTACATACCGCAAAATCTCGGGATTCTCGTCGAGCGACTCCGGATCAATGCTGATCATGCGACAACGGATATCGCGTTCCAGAATGTGAACCGTCAGTTTCGGACCGATCCGCAGTCGCCGGCCGACGAATGCGTCTTCGGCAAAGCTTTCACCGGAATTGAGATCGACATAGAGGTTTTCGCGAAAGCGACGCTTGTCGAGCGTCAAGCCCACCGCGCGGCCAATTCCGTCAATCGTCTGGGTTGCAAGCAACGAAAGCGGGCGACAGTCCGTTATGGCGCGGTCCGAGCGTATGATGGTCAGGTCGGAAGCGTTGAGCTGATCACCTCCGATCAGACCCAGTAGCGCCGGATCGGACGCTGACAGAGTTTTTCTGTTCGGCGCCTCGATCTCAAGCGCCAGATCTTCGCTAGAGGGAAACAGCGGTGTCAGGCCAGGACCACGGGTTTCTGCATCGGTCAGGTTGCCCGGTACAAGCGTCAGCTCGGGACGGCGAAACCTCGGGCGAAATCGCAGCATTTCCCTCCTGCTTCGTGCGGTGAGAAATGGAAAGGCCTTGGGCGCGCCCGCATGATGGACAGCGTAGAGCCGGTCGCCGAGCACGCCGGCAAAGCTGACATAGGCTTCGGATAGGGATTCTCCCAGCATGCTCTTTACCGGGTAACGCCAAACGCTTTCAAGTCGCCCAACAACCTTCATTACAATTCTCGTCTGACATTTCCCGGTCGCGGCAGTCTAGACTAGTCGTCATCCTCACCATCATCGTCGTCTTCGTTGTCGTCGTCGGCCTGAGCGGCGGCGTTATGCGCCACATGGCCTTGGTCGTCCCAGAGCTTGCGATAGACGCCGTTGGCCGCGAGCAACTGCGCATGCGAGCCGCGCTCGATCGCCTTGCCGCCTGAAATCACGATGATCTCGTCCATCTCGACCACCGACGTCAGGCGGTGCGTCGACCAGATCATGGTGCGCCCTTCCGCCACCTTCATCAGCGTGCGGTTGATCGCGGCTTCCGTGGTCTGGTCGAGCGCCGAGGTCGCTTCATCGAGCAGCAGCAGCGAGGGATTGCGGATGATGGCGCGCGCGATCGCGATGCGCTGGCGCTGGCCGCCCGATAGCGTGTCGCCGCGCTCGCCGACCGGCGTGTCGTATTTCTGCGGCAGGCTCATGATGTAGCGGTGAATCTCGGCCTTGCGCGCGGCTTCCTCGACCTCCTTGTCGGTGGCGCCTTCCTTGCCAAGCCTTATGTTCTCGCGGATCGACATATTGAACAGCATGTTCTCCTGGAACACGACGGCCATGCTTGCGCGCAGCGATTCGCGGGTCACGCGGCGGATATCGACGCCGTCGATCGCCACCCGCCCCTCGTCCGGCGTGTAAAGGCGCAGGATCAGGTTGAGCAGCGTGCTTTTGCCCGAGCCGCTCGGCCCCACGATCGCGATGCGCTTGCCAACATCGAGCTTGAGGCTGAAATTGTCGAGCACCGGCGTCTCGCTGCCTTCATACGCGAAGGTGACGCGTTCAAAGGTGATGTCGTTGGTGATCGGCGGCAAATCCGGCGCGCCCGGCCGATCGGCGCCGCGGGTCGGCTCATCCAGCAGTTCCTGGATGTGCCGCACCGCTGCCGCCGACTGGATCGACACCGGGATGAAGTGCATCAGATGGGCGATGTTGTAGGACACCTCCCAGAATGCGCTCTCGAAGGTGACGAAGGTGCCGATGGTGATCTGGCCCTTGGTGGCGAGATAGGCGCCGATCGCCAGCACCACGAGATGCAGCAACAGCACCGAAATGGTGACGGTGCGCTCTACCATGGTCGACAGGAACACGGCGGACGCCGTCTTGATGCGGACTTCCTGGTTACGCAGGGTGAACCAGCCGAGCGTGCGGCGCTGCAGGCTGAACGCCTTGATCACGGCCTGCGCAGCCACGTTTTCCTGCACCGTGCCGAGCAGTGCTGCTTCATTGAGCTTCTGCTCGTAATTCGCCTGCACCGCCTTCGGCGTCAGGATTCGCGGCCCGATCAGCGTGATCGGGAATACCAGGAGGGCGACCGCCGCGAGCTGCCAGTTCAAAAACAGCATCAGGATGATGCCGGCGACCAATTCCAGGAACGGCAAAGCGGCGCTGTTGGCGAACGTCTTGACCGAGCCCTCGAAGGCGGCGAGGTCGATTGAGAAGCGCGAGAGGATTTCGCCGCGCTTGGTGCGGGCAAAATACGACGCCGGCAGGTTCTGGACATGCTCGAACAGCCGCGACCGCACATCGGCAATGATGCACGCCGCCAGCCGCGCATCCCAGCGCTCGTACCAGACCGCGATGATCGAAGTGATGATACCGGCGACCGCGAGCACGCCGAGGATCTTGTAGAGCGCCTGAAAATCCTCTTCGCCCAGCGCATCGTCGATCAGGAATTTCAGGCTCAACGGCATGATGACGTTGAACAGTGTCTCGACGAGAACGCCGAAGGTCACGAAGACGAGCAGCTTCCTGTAATTGCCCAGATACGGCTTGACGAAGCCGTAGATGGTCGCCAGCGCGCCGGCGGCTTCCTTGGCGGTGAAAACGACGAGATCCTCGTCATCATCATCATCGTCGAGCTCTATCTCGTCCTCTTCGTCGTCCTTGTCAGCGCCGGGGGAGATGCCGGCCGCCTTACCACCGGCAACGGGCGCAGCCGCAGCCCGGGCCGCGAGCTTCTTCGCAAGCTCGGGATCGTCCGCCGGCGCGGGATTCTGATCATCCGAGGACGGAGGCTTGGGCGCCATGAAACCAACCGATGCTGCACGGCCGGCATGACCGCAAATCGAAGGCGGCAGCGGCGAGCGCTACCGCAACGATTCTATGCGATCGGGATCAATTCGGCAAACATTTGGCATGACCGGCTCTGCTTCAGCGGTCACGCTCAACATAACCAGTCGGAGCTCAATCGTCTGATTCGACCTTGTCAAAAAACGAATAGCGCAGACTGTCGGCGTCGGCATACCACTGCCCCGGCCCCTTGTTGGCAGCCAGCGTCGCTGCCCATACCGCATCGGTGCAATCGCGCCGGTGCATCGAGAGGTCGAATCCGTTGCCGAAGAATAGTTCAGACCATTCCCACCAGGTGCCGAGTTTCTTCACGCCGCGCAACAGGTCGTAACGGTCGATCAGTGCAGGCGCCATGTCCGATGTCACCGACCCGAACACCAGGCCGGTCTTCACGACGCGGTTCAGTTCGCGCACCGCCCGCGGGACCTGCTTCTCGGCGACATGACACAGGCTTGTCTCGAACACGAAGTCGAACTCGTCGCCCCTGAACGGCATGTCGACGATCGAGCCGAGCTTGTTGAACTTCTTCAGCGCCTTCGGCGTCTTGGCGTGGATCGCCTTGTTGTTTTCGATACCCCAGGCATCGATGCCGCGCTCGCGCAGCGCGCCGACCAGTTCGCCGCTGGCGGAGCCAGCAACGAGCAGCTTGTAGCCCTTGGCCCTGCTCCAGACGATCTTGATCAGTTCCGTCAGATAGTCCGGATCGGTAAACCGGCTCCAGACTTCGCTGTAGGGGCCTAGGCCGCGGTAATTCTCGAAATAGCTGCGATCGATCCTGTCGAGCGATACCTCGCCCTGTTGCGCACGCGCGCGGCGCAGCCGCATCATCTCGGTCAGAACGATATCGGTGGCGGCGTCGGAGGAATCGAGCAGGCCATTGAGCGTCGAATCGAACAGATAATCGCCGACCACCACAATCCCCGGATGCTGCTTCGGTTCCGGACGGTGGTTAGTCATGACGTCACGCACCGGCATACCGCCCGGCAGCGCGTTCACCGACGACAGCCAGCGGTGAATCTTGCCTTCCAGGAAATGATCGCGGGCGTTGCCGAACGAAGCCGGCAGCGACTTGATGGCGGCGTCGATCAATTCCTCGTCGCTGAGATTGGCAAATGCCAGCGCGTCCGATCCCGCGATCAGCCAGTTGAGCACGCCGTGCCGGCCGACGTCGTGGCGGGCGCCCTCGTTGTAGATGCAGCAGCCGCCGAACGCTTCCGACATGAACCAGGCGCCGGGGATCTTCTCGCCCCAGAACGGTTCGTCGAACAGGATCGAGACCCGCAAGTAATGCGCCGGACGGTCGAAATAGGCGACGTGCTTGACCATCGACTTGCGCAGTTCCTCGCCGTCCCACCGCATGGTGGCGAGCCAGGAATGCGGCAGACACATCAAGACCAGATCGAAATCCCGTGTCTCGGGGCCCTTCCCGTTCATCATGTTGAGCTGATAGCGGCCGGCAGCGGTCTTTCCGACTTTCAGCACGCGGTGATTGAGCTGGATGTCGGCATCGACTTCCGAGCGCAGGCATTCGATCAACTGCTCATTGCCGTTCTGGATCGAGTACAGGCCGATATAGCCGTCGATATCCATCACGAAGTTCTTCAGCGCATTCAGCCCGTTGGTATTGTGGGCCTCGGTTGCGATATCCGAACGCGCCATCACCTTGAAGAAACGTTTGGCCGTGGGATCGTCGACTTCCTTGTCGAGCACTTCCTCGCAGGTCATGTAGGCCCAGGGATGCTCGTTGTCGTGGGCGCCGACGCCTTCGTAATATTCGATCGGCGACACCATGTCGGCGCAGCGCTTGCGGAACGCCTCGATCGCAGCCGCGGTCTTCTCGCCATATTTGCGGCGCATCCCCCGGACGTCGTTGAGCAACTCGCCGTCAAGGTGCACCAGCTCGGCATCCATCGGAATCGTCTGCAGACCGAAATGCTGGATCAGTTCCCGTAAGGGATCTGGACCGGTCATCGAATAATCGTAGATTTCGGCGACGCCTGCCTCATACATCGCCGGCGCGGAATCGAATTTGCGCGAGACGATCTTGCCGCCGACACGGTCGGACGCCTCGTAAATCGTGACGCGGCAGAGATCGCCGAGCTTTTTCTTCAAGTACCAGGCGCTCATCAAGCCGCCTGGGCCGCCGCCCACAATTGCAAGATCCAACATGTCTTTCCAGTCGCCCCTCCGGCTCCCCCTGCCCTTAGGAAAGCAGCCGGTCTAGTCCACATTAGCAAAGGCGCTTTTCACCCTGAAGGGAAGATGAACAAAGCAGGTCCTCGCAACGCAGCAATGAAAGAAAGCAGCAAAATGACCGGCTTGCGCCGGCCTTTTGTCTTCTCACCGTATTCTTGCGGAAGCACTATGCTGGCAGCGGCGCGGTCGGCCGTTTCCACTCCAGTGCTGCGCGGCAAGGTTGTCTATCCGCCACGAAACGCTTTGCCGGCGAGCAGACTGACAAGCTCCTGCTGGCGTGACAGGCCGGTCTTCGATAGCACGGCCTTGAGCTGGCTGCGCACGGTCTCCCGATTGACGCCGGTCGCATTCGCAAGCGCATCGATGGTTACTGTCTGGCCGATGCCCCGCGCCACGCGCGCCTCCGCCGGCGTCAGGTCGAACAGGCCTTGCAGGACTTCCGCCGTCGGCACCGCAGCGCGATCGACCGGCGTCACCACCAATAGCGCAGTGGCCTGCGTGAAAATATCGCGTGCATCGCCCCGCACAGGGACGACATGCAATACCATCGGCACGCGGTCCGCCGTCGCGGCGATCGGTATCGACTTGACGGTCCGGCCGCCGGCAAGGGACTGACCGAGCGCCTCTGCAAGCAGCACGTCCGACGTGACATCCGTCACCGTTACGCGCTCGATACGATCCTGAAACAGCGAAGGGACAAGCGCTTCGAACAAGCCGTTTGCCGCGAACACCTTGCCGCGCCCGCGCAGCACTGCGCCCGGCAGGCCAAGCACCTGCAACGCGTCAGCCTGGGCACGGGCGCGCTCGAAGCCAATGCGGTTTGCTGCAAGGGAGGCCCGGGCCAGATGCGGCCGCAGCCCGTCCAGCAGATCGACGACCTGTTGCGGCACCGGGCCGTGATCCTGATGCCGCGGCATCACGATCGCGATTGAATCGCCGGTCGGCATCGGAATGATCGTCCCGGCGCGGTAGCCAATGCCGTATTTGCGGTAGAAGTTGCAGTAGACGTCGTTGGTCGCAATCTCCTCCTCCGAAAGGAGGTCATAGTCGGTGACGAAGCCCGCATGATTGAGGGCGATGGCGCGCGGCAGATTTGGATCGCGCTCGCTCCATCCGTCTCTCCAGAACACGGGCATGAGCTGGTCATATTCGGCAGAATTGACCGCGCTCGTGTAGCCGTCGCGCACGCCGAACAGAAAGCCGCCGTTGCCGCCGATCGCGGCACCGAGTTCGCCGAGCACAGCCGGCCAAAGCGACGGAATGAGCCCCGCCTCGTAGATGCGGTCGATCAGGGGTTCAAAATGATCCGACTCGCTCATGGGGAATTGCAAATATTACCGTTATGGCAGGAGGGCATTTCCTGACTTGATAGCAGCGGTCACCCATCCGGGTGAAGCACTATCCTCACTCGTAAAAAGAAAAAGCCGGCTTCGCAGCCGGCTTTCCTGTTGATCGGAGTGGAACCCTTACTCCGCTGGCGGCAGCGCCAGCGGTTCGGCTTCCGGAGCGGTCGGCACGATCGCCGCCTGCTTCTCGCGCTCGTCCAGAATCAGCTTGTCGCGTTTGACCGCGACTTCGCGGATCTTGGCCATCGAGGCGCCGGTGCCTGCCGGGATCAGCCGGCCGACAATGACGTTCTCCTTGAGGCCTTCCAGCGGGTCCACCTTGCCGTTGACGGCGGCTTCGGTGAGCACGCGGGTGGTCTCCTGGAACGAGGCCGCCGAGAAGAACGAGCGGGTCTGCAGGCTCGCCTTGGTGATGCCGAGCAGAACCGGCGTTCCCGTGGCGGGCTTCTTGCCCTCTTCCTTTGCCTTCAGGTTGAGCGCGTCGAACTCGATCTTGTCGACCTGCTCGCCCGAGATCATGTCGGTGTCGCCCTGATCGGTGACCTCGACCTTCTGCAGCATCTGACGGACAATCACCTCGATGTGCTTGTCGTTGATGAGCACGCCCTGCAGCCGATAGACCTCCTGGATTTCGTTGACCAGATAGGCAGCGAGTTCCTCGATGCCCTTGATCGCCAGGATATCGTGCGGCGCCGGATTGCCTTCGACGATGAAATCGCCCTTTTCGACGATGTCGCCGTCCTGCAGATGGATGTGCTTGCCCTTCGGGATCAGGTACTCGCGCGGCTCCTCGGTCTTGTCCATCGGCTCGATCGAGATGCGGCGCTTGTTCTTGTAGTCGCGGCCGAAGCGGATCGTGCCGGCGATTTCCGCGATGATCGCCGCGTCCTTCGGCTTGCGGGCCTCGAACAGTTCGGCCACCCGCGGCAGACCGCCGGTGATGTCGCGGGTCTTGGCGCTTTCGGTCGAGATACGCGCCAGGATGTCACCGGCCTTGACCTTCGCGCCGGTATCCACCGACAGGATGGCGTCGACCGACAGCATGTAGCGGGCATCGCCGCCACGCGCGAGCTTGAGCACCTTGCCGTCCTTGCCCTTGACCACGATGGCCGGACGCAGGTCGGCACCACCGCGCGACGCACGCCAGTCGATGACGACGCGCTTGGCGATACCGGTGGATTCGTCGAGCGTTTCCGAGATCGACTGACCCTCGACCAGGTCCTCGAACCCGATGGTGCCCTCGACTTCGGTGAGAACCGGACGGGTGTACGGATCCCACTCCGCGATGCGCTGGCCGCGCTTGACCATGTCGCCCTCGTCGACGTGCATGCGCGCGCCGTACTGAATGCGGTGGGTCGCACGCTCGGTTCCGTCGGCATCGACGATCGCAACGACCATGTTGCGAACCATCGCGATCAAGTGGCCTTCGCTGTTTCGGGCGATGGACTTGTTCTTGATGGTGACCTTGCCCTCGAAGTTCGATTCGACGAACGACTGCTCGTTGATCTGCGCCGCGCCGCCGATATGGAACGTGCGCATCGTGAGCTGCGTGCCCGGTTCACCGATCGACTGGGCGGCGATGACGCCGACCGCCTCGCCGTGGTTGACCGGCGTGCCGCGGGCCAGATCGCGGCCGTAGCACTTGCCGCAGATGCCGTTGACGAGTTCGCAGGTCAGCGCCGAGCGAATCTTCACTTCCTGGATGCCGGCCTGCTGGATGGCGTCGACATGCGTCTCCTCCATCAGCGTGCCGCGCTTGACCACGACCTTGTTGGTCGCAGGATCGCGCAGATCCTCGCCCGCGGTGCGGCCGAGAATACGCGAGGCCAGCGAAGCGACCACCGTGCCGGCATCGACGATGGCGCGCATCTTGATGCCGAGCTTGGTGCCGCAATCGTCCTGCGTGATGATGCAGTCCTGCGCCACGTCGACCAGGCGGCGGGTCAGGTAACCGGAGTTCGCGGTCTTCAACGCGGTGTCCGCGAGACCCTTGCGGGCGCCGTGGGTCGAGTTGAAGTATTCGAGCACCGACAGACCTTCCTTGAAGTTGGAAATGATCGGCGTCTCGATGATCTCACCCGACGGCTTCGCCATCAGGCCGCGCATACCGGCGAGCTGACGCATCTGCGCCGGCGAACCGCGCGCGCCCGAATGCGCCATCATGTAGATCGAGTTGATGTCGGCGTCGGCACCCTTCGGCGTCTTCTTGGTCGAGGAGATTTCCTTCATCATCTCCTTGGCGATTTCTTCGGTCGCCTTCGACCAGGCGTCGACCACCTTGTTGTACTTCTCGCCATGGGTGATCAGGCCATCGTTGTACTGCTGCTCGAAATCCTTCGCCAGCGTACGGGTGGTGTCGACGATCTTCCACTTGCTGTGCGGCACCACCATGTCGTCCTTGCCGAACGAAATGCCGGCCTTGAACGCATTGTAGAAGCCGAGCGCCATGATGCGGTCGCAGAAGATCACGGTCTCCTTCTGACCGCAGTGACGGTAGACCTGGTCGATCACGCCGGAGATTTCGCGCTTGGTCATCAGCTTGTTGATGATGTCGTACGAAATCTTCGCGTTCTTCGGCAGCACGTTGCCGAGCATGACGCGGCCCGCGGTGGTCTCGATCCAGCGCTTCGCCGGCTTGCCGTTCTCGTCGGTGCCCTCCCACCGGTACTTGATCTTGGTGTGGAGGTGGATGACCTTCGAATGCAGAGCGTGCTCGAGCTCGGCCATGTCGCCGAAGATCTTGCCCTCGCCGGGCAGGCCTTCACGCATGATCGAGAGATAGTAGAGGCCGAGCACGATGTCCTGCGACGGCACGATGATCGGCTGACCGTTCGCCGGATGCAGGATGTTGTTGGTCGACATCATCAGGACGCGCGCTTCCAACTGCGCTTCGAGCGACAGCGGAACGTGCACGGCCATCTGGTCGCCGTCGAAGTCGGCGTTGAACGCCGCGCAAACCAGCGGATGGAGCTGGATCGCCTTGCCTTCGATCAACACCGGCTCGAACGCCTGGATGCCGAGGCGATGCAGCGTCGGCGCGCGGTTGAGCAGCACCGGATGCTCGCGGATCACCTCGTCGAGGATATCCCAGACCTCGGGACGCTCCTTTTCGACCAGCTTCTTCGCCTGCTTCACGGTGGTGGACAGACCCTTGGCGTCGAGCCGCGAATAGATGAACGGCTTGAACAGTTCGAGCGCCATCTTCTTCGGCAGGCCGCACTGATGCAGCCGCAGCTCGGGACCGACCACGATCACCGAACGGCCCGAATAGTCGACGCGCTTGCCGAGCAGGTTCTGCCGGAAGCGGCCCTGCTTGCCCTTGAGCATGTCGGCCAGCGACTTCAGCGGGCGCTTGTTGGCGCCGGTGATGACGCGGCCGCGGCGGCCGTTGTCGAACAGCGCGTCGACAGCCTCCTGCAGCATGCGCTTTTCGTTACGGATGATGATGTCGGGCGCGCGCAGCTCCATCAGCCGCTTCAAGCGGTTGTTGCGGTTGATGACGCGGCGGTAGAGATCGTTGAGGTCCGAGGTCGCGAAGCGGCCGCCGTCGAGCGGCACCAGCGGACGCAGGTCCGGCGGGATCACCGGCACCACGGTCAGGATCATCCACTCCGGCTTGTTGCCGGAATAGCGGAACGCTTCGACGATCTTCAGCCGCTTGGCGAGCTTCTTGTGCTTGATGTCGGACTCAGTCTCCTGCATCTCGGCGCGCAGGGACTGCTCGAGCTTTTCTAGCTCAAGGCCCTTCAACAGCTCGCGGATCGCTTCCGCGCCGATCATGGCGGTGAACGAATCCTGGCCGTATTCGTCCTGCGCCTTCAGGTACTCGTCTTCCGACAAGAGCTGACGGTCCTTGAGCGCGGTCAGGCCCGGCTCCAGCACGACGTAGTATTCGAAGTACAGGATCCGCTCGAGATCCTTCAGCGTCATGTCGAGCAGAAGGCCGATGCGCGACGGCAGCGACTTCAGGAACCAGATGTGGGCAACAGGTGCCGCCAGTTCGATATGGCCCATGCGCTCGCGCCGGACGCGCGACAGCGTCACTTCGACCGAGCACTTTTCGCAGATGATGCCCTTGTACTTCATCCGCTTGTACTTGCCGCACAAGCACTCGTAGTCCTTGATCGGCCCGAAGATGCGGGCGCAGAACAGGCCGTCGCGCTCCGGCTTGAAGGTCCGGTAGTTGATGGTCTCTGGCTTTTTGATCTCGCCGTAGGACCAGGACAGAATCTTCTCCGGGGACGCAATCGAGATCCGGATCTGGTCGAAGACCTGGGCCGGGGTCGTCGGATTGAAGAGATTCATAATTTCTTGGTTCATCGTCTTCTCCTCGCGTGCCGGTCGTCACCGGCAGCAAATTCGAAACTCTTTTAGTGCGCCCCACTCAACGTCCGAGCGAAGCGCGAATGTCCGGCCCTTTGCGCGAAGGCTTGCCTCGCGCTTTGGGCCGGACATGGAATCTTAAGCGTTACTCAGCCGCCTCGGACGTCGGCGCCGGTCCCATCTTGGAATTGTGCAGGTCGACGTTGAGGCCGAGCGAGCGCATTTCCTTGACCAGCACGTTGAACGATTCCGGAATACCCGCCTCGAACGTGTCGTCGCCGCGCACGATCGCCTCGTACACCTTGGTACGGCCGGCGACGTCGTCCGACTTCACGGTCAGCATTTCCTGCAGCGTGTAGGCCGCGCCGTAGGCTTCCAGCGCCCACACCTCCATTTCGCCGAAACGCTGGCCGCCGAACTGCGCCTTGCCGCCCAGCGGCTGCTGGGTGACGAGCGAGTACGGACCGATCGAACGCGCGTGGATCTTGTCGTCGACCAGATGGTGCAGCTTGAGCATGTAGATGTAGCCCACCGTCACCTTGCGATCGAAGGCGTCGCCGGTGCGGCCGTCATAGACGGTCGACTGGCCGGAGGCGTCGAAGCCCGCGAGCTTCAGCATCTCCTCGATGTCGGCTTCCTTGGCACCGTCGAACACCGGCGTCGCGATCGGCACGCCGTGGCTCAGATTGCGGCCCAGCTCCATCAGCTCGTTGTCGTTGAGCGTCTTGATGGTTTCATCGTCGCCATAGATCTTCTTCAGGGTCTCGCGCAGCGGCTTGAGGTCCTGCTTCTGATAGTAGCCATCGATGGTCTGGCCGATGCGCTTGCCGAGGCCGGCGCAGGCCCAGCCGAGATGCGTCTCCAGAATCTGGCCGACGTTCATGCGCGAGGGCACGCCGAGCGGATTGAGCACGATGTCCGCATGCGTACCGTCCTCAAGGAACGGCATGTCCTCGATCGGAACGATCTTGGACACCACACCCTTGTTGCCGTGGCGGCCGGCCATCTTGTCGCCGGGCTGGATCTTGCGCTTCACCGCGACGAAGACCTTGACCATCTTCATCACGCCGGGCGGCAATTCGTCGCCACGCTGCAGCTTTTCGACCTTGTCGAGGAAGCGCTGTTCGAGGCCCTTCTTCGATTCGTCGTACTGCTTCCGCATCGCCTCGATTTCGGCCATCAGCTTGTCGTTCGGTGACGCAAACATCCACCACTGCGACTTCGGATACTCCTCGAGCACGGCGCGCGTGATCTTGGTGTCCTTCTTGAAGCCCTTCGGACCCGCGATGCCCTGGCGGTTTTCCAGGAGCTCGGCCAGGCGGCCGTAAACGTTACGGTCGAGGATCGCCTGTTCGTCGTCGCGGTCCTTGGCCAGACGCTCGATCTCTTCGCGCTCGATCGCCAGCGCACGCTCGTCCTTGTCGACGCCGTGCCGGTTGAACACGCGCACTTCCACGATCGTGCCCTGCACGCCCGGAGGCACGCGCAGCGAGGTGTCGCGGACGTCGGAAGCCTTTTCGCCGAAGATGGCGCGCAAAAGCTTTTCTTCCGGCGTCATCGGGCTCTCGCCCTTCGGTGTGATCTTGCCGACCAGGATGTCGCCGGCGCGGACTTCGGCGCCGATATAGACGATGCCGGCTTCGTCGAGGTTCTTCAGCGCTTCTTCCGAGACGTTCGGAATGTCGCGGGTGATTTCCTCAGGTCCGAGCTTGGTGTCGCGGGCCATCACCTCGAACTCCTCGATGTGGATCGAGGTGAAGACGTCGTCCTTCACGATCCGCTCGGAGAGCAGGATCGAGTCTTCGAAGTTGTAGCCGTTCCACGGCATGAACGCGACCAGCACGTTGCGGCCGAGCGCGAGCTCGCCGAGATCGGTCGAGGGACCGTCGGCAATGATGTCGCCCTTCTTGACGATGTCGCCGACCTTCACCAGCGGACGCTGGTTGATGCAGGTCGACTGGTTGGAGCGCTGGTACTTCATCAGCCGGTAGATATCGACGCCCGACTTGGTCGGATCGAGATCTTCGGTGGCGCGGATCACGACGCGGGTGGCGTCGATCTGGTCGACCACGCCGGAACGGCGGGCGGCGATGGCGGCACCGGAGTCACGGGCCACCACGCCCTCCATGCCGGTGCCGACGAACGGCGCCTCGGCGCGAACCAGCGGCACCGCCTGGCGCTGCATGTTCGAGCCCATCAGCGCGCGGTTGGCGTCGTCGTTCTCGAGGAACGGGATCAGCGCCGCGGCCACCGAGACGAGCTGCTTCGGCGACACGTCCATATAGTCGACTTTGTCCGGCGTGATCGGCAGCACTTCGCCGGCATGACGGCAGACGATCAGGTCTTCGGTGAAGCGGCCCTTGGCGTCGAGTGGCACGTTGGCCTGCGCGACGCGATAGCGCCCCTCCTCCATCGCCGAGAGATACACGACCTCGTCGGTGACGCGGCCGTCCTTCACCTTGCGGTAGGGCGTTTCGACGAAGCCGTACTTGTTGACGCGCGCGAACGTCGCCAGCGAGTTGATCAGGCCGATGTTCGGACCTTCCGGCGTCTCGATCGGGCAGATGCGGCCGTAATGGGTCGGATGCACGTCGCGGACTTCGAAGCCGGCGCGCTCGCGGGTCAGGCCGCCCGGTCCAAGCGCCGACAGACGGCGCTTGTGGGTGATCTCCGACAGCGGGTTGGTCTGGTCCATGAATTGCGAGAGCTGGGACGAGCCGAAGAACTCGCGCACCGCGGCAGCCGCCGGCTTGGCGTTGATCAGGTCCTGCGGCATCACGGTGTCGATGTCGACGCTCGACATGCGCTCCTTGATGGCGCGCTCCATGCGAAGGAGGCCGATGCGGTACTGGTTCTCCATCAACTCGCCGACCGAACGCACACGGCGGTTGCCGAGATGGTCGATGTCATCGATCTCGCCCTTGCCGTCGCGCAGGTCGACCAGCGTCTTGATGACGGCCAGGATGTCTTCCTTGCGCAGCGTGCGATGGGTGTCGGGCGCGTCGAGCTCGAGGCGCATGTTCATCTTGACGCGGCCGACCGCGGACAGGTCGTAGCGTTCCGCGTCGAAGAACAGCGACTGGAACATGGTCTGGGCCGAATCGATCGTCGGCGGCTCGCCCGGACGCATCACGCGGTAGATATCGAACAGCGCGTCTTCACGCGTCATGTTCTTGTCGGCATGCAGTGTGTTGCGGATGTAGGCGCCGACATTGACGTGGTCGATGTCGAGCAGCGGCAGCTCCTTGTAGCCCTGCTCGTTGAGCGCCTTCAGCGACTTCTCGGTGAGCTCCTCGCCGGCCTCGGCGTAGATTTCACCGGTCTTCGGATTGACGAGATCCTCGGCGAGATAGTTGCCGATCAGCTCTTCATCCGACAGGCGCAGGGCTTTCAGGCCCTTTTCCTGCAACTGGCGCGCCGCGCGCACGGTCAGCTTCTTGCCGGCCTCCAGCACCACCTTGCCGGTATCGGCGTCGATCAGGTCGTTGATGGTCGAGTAGCCGCGGAAACGGGCGGCGTCGAACGGCACGCGCCAGCCGTCCTTGGCGCGCTTGAAATTGATCTTCTTGTAGAACGTCGAAAGGATCTGCTCGCCGTCGAGACCGAGCGCGTACATCAGCGAGGTCACGGGGATCTTGCGGCGGCGGTCGATGCGCGCGAACACGATGTCCTTGGCGTCGAACTCGATGTCGAGCCAGGAACCGCGATACGGAATCACGCGCGCGGCAAACAACAGCTTGCCGGACGAATGGGTCTTGCCCTTGTCGTGGTCGAAGAACACGCCAGGCGACCGGTGCATCTGCGAGACGATGACGCGCTCTGTACCGTTGACGACGAAGGTACCGTTCATGGTCATGAGCGGGATATCGCCCATGTAGACGTCCTGCTCCTTGATGTCCTTGACCGACTTGGCGCCGGTTTCCTCATCGATATCGAACACGATCAGGCGCAGCGTCACCTTCAGCGGCGCAGCATAGGTCATGCCGCGCTGGCGGCACTCGTCGACGTCATATTTCGGCGGCTCGAATTCGTAGCGGACGAACTCTAGCATCGAGGTGCCGGAGAAATCCGAGATCGGGAACACCGAGCGGAACACCGCCTGCAGGCCCTCGTCCAGCCGGCCGCCCGGAGGTTCATCGACCATCAGGAATTGGTCATAGGATGCCTTCTGAACCTCGATCAGGTTCGGCATCTCGGCGACTTCCTTGATGTGTCCGAAGAACTTGCGGACCCGTTTGCGACCGGTGAATGTCTGCTGCGCCATCGTGGCCTCTCATTTTCGTCGCCTTAGTAGGCGAACCTTCCGAAGCGCGACTGCCATCGCCCCCGGGTTGAATTGTCGAATCGCTCAAAAGGAACAAAGCCCACTTTCAGGAATTAAATCCTGAACCCGCACTTTAGACCTTCAAAACGCAAAACGACGCGCGGGCGCATGACTGCACCCGCCCGTCACAACTGGTTGCTTCACGGACTGAAAAAGCCCGAAATCTGACTGTCTCCCAACGGCTTACGCCGGGAACCCTGCCGTCCCCGCCGCCTACCGCCTTTTCCTGCTGCCGCCCTGATATGGGGCAGAAACGTGGAGATTCGAGGGGCTAACCCCGCGAATCCCCACACTTTTCTGTGTAGTACGCTTACTTCAACTCGACCTTGGCGCCAGCCTTTTCGAGCTGGGCCTTGAGTTTGTCGGCCTCTTCCTTGTTCACGCCTTCCTTGACCGGCTTGGGCGCGCCTTCGACGAGGTCCTTGGCTTCCTTGAGGCCCAGGCCGGTGATGGCGCGGACTTCCTTGATGACTTCGATCTTCTTTTCGCCGGCGGAAGCGAGAACGACGGTGAAGTCGGTCTTTTCTTCAACCGGAGCAGCGGCGGCGCCGCCACCCGCGGGACCGGCAACCGCCACGGCGGCAGCGGCGGAAACGCCCCACTTTTCTTCGAGGAGCTTCGCGAGCTCGGCAGCTTCGAGCACCGTGAGGCTCGAGAGGTCGTCGACGATTTTCTGTAGGTCAGCCATTGATCAGTTCCTTAAAGGTTTGGTTCGAACCAGATTTGATTAGCGAAGGGTCAGGCCGCTTCGCTCTTTGAGGCATAGGCCTGGACGACGCGCGCGAGCTTGGCCGCGGGCGCAGTGGAGAGCTGAGCGATCTTGGTCGCCGGCGCCACTAGGAGGCCGACAAGCTTGCCGCGCAGTTCGTCCAGCGAGGGCAGCGAGGCAAGTGCCTTCACGCCGTTCACATCCAGGACGGTTTTACCCATCGAGCCGCCGAGAATGACGAACCGCTCGTTCGTCTTGGCGAACTCCATGGCAACCTTCGGCGCCGCTACCGGATCGTTTGAAGTCGCGATCACGGTCGGCCCCTTCAAAAGGGAGCCAATGGCAACGACGTCCGTGCCTTCAAGAGCAATTTTGGCGAGACGGTTCTTCGAGACCTTCACCGACGCGCCCGCCTGCTTCATCTGCGTACGCAGCTTCTGCATCTGGGCCACGGTGAGGCCGGAATAATGGGCGACGACTGCAACGCTCGTGGTCTTGAAGACCTCGTTCAGCGCCTCAACCGCGTCCTTTTTTGCCGCTCTTTCCACAGCAAGCTCTCTCCGGTTGGCGGCCTTCGCTTAAGAGCGAGACCGCCGGGTTGCACCCATCGTCTCGCCCAAAACCTGACCTCTAGACACCAGTCTCAAGGACACGCCGGGCAGACGACATTTGAAAAGCCTGCCCTCCCGAACCAGATGGTGCGGGGTGTCGAGGTTCGAACCAAATCAGCCATGGCGCCGCGCGAGGCGACGCTAAAGCGAAATCCGGTCTTCACCCGTCTATGCAGGCTATAAGATTAAGCCGTTGAAGAACTTGCGTTTCTTCGCGGGCGCCTGCAGTCTCGGACAGGATCGGGGCCATCCGGCAAGCCGAAGGACCCCTGCCGCATTCCACGAAACGATGAGCTTTCCTTCCTTTCGAGCAATCCATGCGGATGTCCTGAAAGGAATGATCTCCTACCGTAACGGGTTTTCGGAATGCGCGCACGGACGTGCCAGCTACGGCCAGCACGCCTGGAAGCCGTTGTTTAACGAGTCTTGCCCGGCTTGCCAAGAGCAAAATTCACACCAGTTTGTCGGCGCAGCCCAGGCAAAGTTCCTCGGCAAAATTTTCGCTCGAAACGCGCGCCAATTTTTGACCCGCGCCGTCACACTACCCTCCCCACGCTCGTCTTGGTCGCAGGAGGTTCCCATGCGGCGTCAAATAGCGGCGATCCTTGCGATACCGGCCGTTCTGAACGGACTGGCGATGCTTGTTGCCGGCCCCCTCTGGTACCACAACGTTCCCGGCGTCACCGATACCGGTCCCTTCAACCCGCATTTCGTGCAGGACGTCGGCGCAGCATTTCTGGTGGCCGGTCTGGCGCTGGCCGCGCGGGCATGGCGACCACGGTACTGGCCGGCGGCGGTGGCGGGCGCCGGCTTCCTAGCCGCGCATGGCCTGATCCACCTGGTGCTGATCGTTAGCGGGCACGTCCATCACGCCGTGTTCGATCTTCTTGCCGTGGTCCTGCCCTCCGCACTCGCCCTCTATTCCGCCTTCCCCAACAAAGGAGAACAATATGCGTAGTTGGATCGCCCGCCGCAGTTTGCGTGCATTCGCCAAACGCTATGGTTACGACGTCAGCTATCTCGAGGCGATGCTGAACGAATCGCCTGCCGCCTTTTTCAAGTTCGCGCCCATCATGAAGGCGGCCGCGCATCGCGAGGCGGTCCCGACCGATGCCAGCTTCGCTGCCAAAATCGTCGGCGCGCTGGCGGAGGATTGCGGTCCCTGTACGCAACTGGTCGTCGACATGGCGCTGGAAGCGGGCATGGCCAAGGACCAGATCGAGGCGGTTCTTCGCCGCGATCCGCACGCAATGAATGATGCGACCATGCTCGGGTTCCGGTTTGCCGATGCCGTGGTGCGCCGCTCCGCCAATGACGATGAGTTTCGCGACGCCATCCGCGCCCAATGGGGCCCGAAAGGCGTGATAGACCTGACGCTGGCGCTCCAGCTCGGTCGCATGTTCCCGATGGTGAAAGCAGGGCTCGGCTACGCCAAGGAGTGCCGCCGCGTCTCGGTGAATGGGCACAATGTCGATGTCGTCAAACAGGCCGCATGACGACCCGCTGGCGCCCCATCGCGGGCGCCTGCTCGGGCTCGCCTATCGCATGCTCGGCAGCCGCAGCGACGCCGAGGACGTCGTGCAGGACGCCTATCTCCGCTTTGCCGGCGCGCAGGATGTCCGCAACGCGGAAGCGTTTCTCGTCACCGTCGTGACCCGGCTCTGCCTCGATCGCCTGAAGAGCGCAAAGGCGCAGCGGGAGATCTATGTCGGGCCCTGGCTTCCGGAGCCGGTGTTCGACGCGGAAAGTCTGTCGGCCGAAGCCGCCACCGAACTGGCTGACGATCTATCGTTCGCCCTGTTGCTGGCGTTGGACCGGCTTTCTCCGATGGAGCGCGCGGCCTTCCTACTTCACGATGTGTTCGACACGCCGTTCTCCGAAATCGCCGCGATGCTCGACCATAGCGAGGCCGCCTGCCGTCAGCTTGCCTCGCGCGCCCGCCGAGCGGTGCGCGACAACCGCCCGGCGCCTGCGGCCGCGCCGGACAGTCACGCGCGCCTGCTGCATGCTTTCAGCGAAGCAGTGGCCAGCGGTGACGTCAGCCGGCTGGCCGAATTGCTGCGCGAGGATGCGGTTGCAATCACCGATGGCGGCGGCCGTAAATTCGCGGCGCGCAATCCGATTGTCGGGAAAGACAAGGTCGCCCGCTTCTTCGTCGGCATTGCCGGCAAAACCGCCGGCCAGGACGTCCGTATCGAGCCGGCTGTCATCAACGGCGCCATTGGCGCGCTACTCTATCTGGATGGCGAACTCGACCTCACCCTGAGCATGGCGATCGATGGCGAGAAAATCGCTGCGATCTACGTCGTCCGCAATCCCGACAAGCTGCGCCACATCCGACCTGCCGGGATACACTGACTCAAGTTTAACGATTGCGCTAACCGCCTCCTAATCTCGCAGTTCAGATTTGCAGCGCTCAGGTCGCGCGTTAACCGCAGCACAACCGCCGGCCTGCAGTTTCAGGCCGGAGCTGCGCCGGACGCCCCGTTCCGTTGTCGCGCCAGGGGGAGCGTCGCCATGCCCGTTATCCGTAATTCCGCCCGTGCTTTCATCGCGGCGCTGATCGTGCTCGTCATATTCCACGGCATCATGTCGGTGCTGGGTCTTGGCGTATTCCTGGCCAACAAGCTCGAACCGCCCTCCCCGGACCGCGCATTTCAGATTTTCGCGGCGCGCGTCGTGGTCGATGCCGTCCTGCTTGCCGCTGGGCACTGGCTGCTGCGTTCATTCGGCCTTGCCACCCGCATGGCCTATGGGCTGATGGGCGGAGCCGCCGCAGCGGTCGGGTATGCCTTTGCGCTTTCGCAAGACCTCAATATCGCGCCGGCGCTGGACGGCACTCACCTGACGGCATCGATATTGCCGATCATCGTCGGCATGATCAGCGCAACTCTGTACGCCCAGTTTGCCGGCCGCGAGATGCTCGGCGCCCGCCGCGGCGCTATTGCAAATGCCGATGCGCCAACGCCGTCCGTCCCTGCAAATTTCGATGGACCGGTTCAGGTCCGCACCTCGATGGCTGCAACCGCCATCGCCTCTGTGGTGCCGGCCGCCTTGGTCGCGTTGATCACAATCCCCTTCGTGACGTTCTTTCTGACGCAATGGGACACCGGTAGTTCGCAGAATCCGGCCTGGGCCAACCAGATTTCGCAAATGGCGCTACCGGCCTATTTCTTCATGGCAACCTTGCTCGCAACAGCCATCCCGTCCGCCATCATTGTGAGCGTTACACACGCCGCCGCGCGAGCTTTCCGGCGCACGGGCGGAATGGACTACGCCATCATCGGCGCCGTCGTCGGCGTGATCGCCTCCATTGCACTGCTGGTGTTGTTTCCGACCCCCCTCCTGGCGCTGGTCGTCGTTGCCGCGGCCATCATGGGCGCCGCCTATCGCCGCTTCGCAGGCCTGGAGCCGCTGCCCTTACCGGAAGCTGTGTTGGCGACCGACCCTGCTGCGCTCGTCGGCGAGCATGATGCCGCGCGCCGAACCCGCGCCGTGATCATGAACGGCTGAACCAGCCGGCTGGTGTGAACTACGCCACCTTGTACGGCAGCGGCTTGCCGGCGAAGAACGCGTCGAGATTAGCGAGTACGCAGTTCTGCATCGCCACATGCGATTCCAGCGTATGACCGCCGATGTGCGGAGAGAGCACCACGTTGGGAAGTGCGGTCAGGGCGTCCGGCGCATGCGGCTCCTTCTCGTAGACGTCGAGGCCCGCGCCGGCGATGGTCTGATCGGTCAGCGCCGCAATCAGCGCAGGCTGGTCGATCACCGAGCCGCGCGAAATATTGACGACGTAACCATCCTTGCCGAGCTTGCGCAGAATATTGGCATCGACAACGTGATGGGTATCCGCCCCTGCCCGCACCGCGATCATCAGGACACTGCACCATTCGGCCAGCGCATCCAGGCTCGGAAAATACCGATACGGCACATCGTGCGGGCGGCGGCTAAAATACCCGACCTCGGTCTCGAACGCGGCAGCCCGCGAGGCAATCTTGCGGCCGATCTCGCCCATGCCGTAGACGCCGATCTTGCGGCCGAGCATCCCGGCTTGCGGGCGCATCATCGGCGACGGTTTTGCGGCCGCCCAACTCCCGCCGCGCACATAGTCGTCAGCCACGAGCAGCCGCCGCGTGGCCGCCAACATCAGCGTGACCGCGATATCGGCGACTGACGCCGCATTGGCGCCGGGGCTGTGGCCGACGGCGATGTTGCGCTTCGCCGCAGCGTCGAGGTCGACGCCGTCATAGCCGGTGCCGTAGCAGATGATCGCGCCCAGTTTCGGCATCATGTCCATCGCCTCGCTGCGAAGCGGCGTCCCGCCCGCCGTGATCAGCGCGCGAATGTCGGCGAGCTGATCGGCCGAGAACACCTCGTTGGGCGCCTTGCCCGCGGCGTTCAACAACTCGAAGCGCTCGCCAAAACGTTCCATCTGGGCTTTGGGAAAACGCGAATAGATCAGGACTTTCTCGGGCATTCTTTTTCCTTCTTGCCAAGTCCGGCGACGCAACGACTACGAAAACGCGACTTCAAACGCAAAGGGCGGAATCGGTCACCCGATTCCGCCCCTGCAATTCACTCAGACCGCCACGGACTAGCCGAGCAGTGTGCCCGGCTCGACCTTGACGCCCGGGCCCATGGTGGAGGAGACCGCCACGCGCTGGATGTAGGTGCCCTTGGCGCCGGCCGGCTTTGCTTTTGCCACCGCATCCGCCAGCGCTTTCACGTTCTGCACCAGCTTTTCCTCGGAGAACGACGCCTTGCCGACACCGGCCTGCACGATGCCGGCCTTTTCGACGCGGAATTCGACCGAGCCGCCCTTGGCGCCCTTCACGGCTGACGTGACGTCCATCGTCACGGTGCCGATCTTCGGGTTCGGCATCATGCCGCGCGGGCCGAGCACCTTACCGAGGCGGCCAACCAGCGGCATCATGTCGGGGGTTGCGATACAACGGTCGAAGTCGATCGTGCCGCCCTGGACCTTCTCGACCAGGTCTTCGGCGCCGACGACGTCAGCACCGGCAGCCTTGGCTTCGTCCGCTTTGGCGCCACGGGCGAACACGCCGACGCGCAGCGTGCGGCCGGTGCCGTTCGGCAGGTTGACGACGCCGCGAACCATCTGGTCGGCGTGGCGCGGGTCGACGCCGAGATTGATCGCGATCTCGATCGTCTCGTCGAACTTCGACGTGGCGCGTTCCTTGACCATCTTGATGGCATCCGCGAGCGGATAGAGCTTCTCGCGGTCGATGCCCTCACGGACCTTCTTCAAACGTTTTCCGATTGCCATGGTCCGTTACCCCGCAACTTCCAGACCCATCGAACGGGCGGAGCCCTCGACCATCTTCATGGCCGATTCGACGGAATCGCAATTGAGATCCTTCATCTTCTTCTCGGCGATCTCGCGCACCTGCGCGCGTGTCACCTGGCCCGCCTTGTCGCGGCCCGGAGTTTTCGAGCCGGACTGGATCTTGGCAGCCTGCTTGAGGAAGTAGGACATCGGCGGCGTCTTCATCTCGAAGGTGAAGGAACGGTCCGCATAGATGGTGATGATCACCGGGATCGGGGTGTTCTTTTCTTCCTTCTGCGTCTGCGCGTTGAACGCCTTGCAGAATTCCATGATGTTGAGGCCGCGCTGACCAAGCGCGGGACCGATCGGGGGCGACGGATTTGCCGCACCGGCCGGGACCTGAAGCTTCAGGTATCCGGTCACTTTCTTTGCCATTTATTGCTCCTCATGTTGCTCCGGACAATCCGGAAGCTTCACAGGACCGTGGTACGGTTCGCATGACGGCTGGCGACCGTCAGTCCCCTTCCACGGCATTCCAAAGGCGTCGCCGCCTCCACTCTTGTCATGCCCGGGCTTGACCCGGGCATCCTTCCCTCTTCGAGAAGAGCTTCTCAAGCAAGATGGATTGCCGGGTGATCCAGTGCGAAGACGCGCTTCGCGCTTTAGCACGGCAATGACAGCATCGATCAGACCTTCTCGACCTGACCGAATTCCAGTTCGACCGGCGTGGCGCGGCCGAAGATCGACACAGCGACCTTCACGCGCGAACGCGCCTCGTCAATTTCTTCAACCACGCCGGAGAACGACGCGAACGGGCCATCGGCCACGCGGACGTTCTCGCCGATTTCGAACGACACCGACGCCTTCGGCCGTTCGACGCCTTCCTGCACCTGGTGCAGGATCCGCATCGCCTCGGACTCGGAGATCGGCATCGGCTTGTTTTCGGCGCCGAGGAAGCCCGTCACCTTCGGCGTGTTCTTGATGAGATGGAACGCCTCGTCGGTCAGTTTCATCTTCACCAGCACGTAGCCCGGGAAGAACTTGCGCTCGGCGTCGATCTTGCGGCCGCGGCGCACCTCGGTGACCTTTTCAGTCGGCACCAGCACCTGGTCGAACAGTTCCTCGAGGCCGCGCTGCTTCGCCTGCTCCCGGATCGATTCCGCCACCTTCTTCTCGAAATTCGAGTAGGCGTGAACGATATACCAGCGCTTGTCCATCGTAAGGGTTCCGGTGCTCATCATTGGACGCCCAGCAGGAAGGTGACGACGTAGCGGATGATCAAATCCGATATGAAGAAAAAGATCGAAGCCAAGGCAACCATCACGAACACCATGATCGTGGTGATCGTCGTCTCGCGGCGGGTCGGCCAGGTGACCTTGGCGGTCTCCGAGCGCACTTCCTGCAGGAATTTGAACGGGCTGAAAGCCATCGTTGGTTACCGCGTCCTTCGTGAGACCATTGTGATTTAAAGCGAATCCGAACAGCCCTCTAGTGCCCAGCCCTCTCTCGAAGGTGAGCCGCCAAGCGGGCTCGATTGTTCGGGGGAATTCAAGGCCGCGCCGGATATCCGCATCTAACGGGCCGGCAGCAGGTGGCGGCTATCTACTGCCGGCCGGGCAAAAGGTCAAGGTACGGGGTGCCGCGGCCCCTGTCGGCAGACTGAAACGGGGCGGAGCCATTGGTTAACCGCCGGTACCGGGTCGGCTCAAATGCACACAAGGCCACGACCCTGATTTTAAAAGCTCTTGGATATCCTGTTTGCTCCCCTGGGGAGTGACACGACCATGGCACTGTTGGGCCAAGACTGCGAAAGACCTTCGGGCGAGACCGCGTGGACCATTCTCGACGCGGCAAACGATCTCGGCGACACCGTTACCGTCGATGCCTGCCGACGGGTCATCGATGCCGACCTGCGCGGCGACACGCCCGCCACGTCGGACATGGCAGTCCTCACCGCATTCTTCGGCTAGCTTCGCGACAGCGCTAGAAAATTGGTCCAACTAATTGACCTAACAGCAATTTTTCCCCGCCGACGCTCGCTGCCTAGGACCCTACTTTCTGTCGGGCCGCATCCATTGCATCCCGGCCCGCCTGTTGCACCCGATCGGATAATTCGGCGCCGGCGTCCCCGAGTTCCGCTTGGAGCGTGTCGGAGGCCTCTCTGACGCTTTGAGACACGGCGCCGGCGCGGGCGTTCACGTCCGCCTTCAAACTGTCGCTGAGCTCGCCGACCCACTCATCTTCGAGATGGGACTTCGCCAACGCCCCGGCCACCGTGGCACCGATCGCCAGACCGACGGCACCGAGGACCAGCGGTTGTCGTTCGAGGAGCTCGGAAAGCGAGGATTGCGCCTGAGCCAGCGTTTCCCTCCGTGGCAGGGCCCTGCCCAGCCGGTCCCACATTTCCCGCGCACCGGAGACGCCTTCCTCGAACCGATCGCTGATCGTATCCGCCGCATCCGACATCGCATCGGAAGCCCCGCTTCTGGCGTTGCGCACCGTCTCATTGACGCCCCGCGACGCTTCGTCCTGCATTCGGGAGGTTCGATCCCGGATGGACTCATAGCTATTCTCGAATTTCGAGGCGGCGGCCCGTGAACCGCGCGCAGCCGTATCGGCAAGCGGCGCGGCAGCGGCCCTGACCGAGTTCGCCGCGTTCTTCAACTTGTCATTGCCGATAAGTAGCCAAAGCGCACCGCCTCCGATCAGAGCCGCAGCAAGCGGATTGTCGCGGGCAGCAGCCGTCAGGCCATCTATGAAACTCCCTTGTGTTCCGCTCATCGCACCATTCCCTTCACGGTATCCTTGTCCTTTTCGAGCTGCCGCAGCGTTTCACGTGGCGCCAGTTTCCGCGCGTCCAGCCGGTTCATGCCGATCGCAAGCAGGATCGCTGCAACCACCGCGGCCACGATCGCGGAGATCAGATACGAGACGGGCTGCGACCATCCTCCCGCGATCAAGGCCGCGGAAAGGGCGAACAGGGCCATGACAATCGCTGGAACGACGAGAATGGCGCCAGCCGCGACGAGACCAACGGCGACACCGATTTGCTGAACCTTTTCGCCAAGCTCAGCCTTGGCGAGATCGACTTCGTTTTGAAACAGCTTGGCGAATTGCGAAAGTGCATCGCCCAGCAGGCTGGAGATCGTCCGAATATCCGTTTTAGTGCTCATGATGCCTCCGCTTTGTAGGAGGACGAGGTGGAGGGTGATGGCGTGTACGATGAAGGCGAGTACGATGAGGAAGAGCTTTGCGGTGAAGAGCTCTGACTGCCGGATGCCTTCAGGAAGCGGACCGCGGCGAAACCGGCAAGCACCGAGAGACCGAGAAAAGCCGCAGGCTGCCGTCTCGCAAAATCGGTCGCGCCATCGACGAGATCGCGGAGACTTCCGTTGCGGATCTTGTCGGCGGCCTCGTCAACATATTCAGCCGCGGAATTGATGCTGCGGGCAGCAAACGGTGCGTCATTCTCGAACGCGCGCGCCGCATTCCTGATATCGCCGGCAAGCCGGCCGATGAAATCCGCGCCCGTGCGCTGTTGTTCGCCAGCCTGCTCCTGCAGACGATCGGCAGTTCCTGACGCCACGTCCTTGGCGACATCCGCCGCTTCCTTGAATTTTTCGCGTGCCATATCCGTCGACGCCTTCAGCGCGTCGCCGGCGCGCTGCTTCATCTCTGCGCCGGCTTCGGTAGCCTGGTCCTTCAAGTCCTGGGACGACGTCGTCGTATTCTGGTTCTGAGAGGAATTGGTGTTACGGGTGTTGAGATCCAAATCGCTCATGGCGGTCTCTTTTTCAGCTATGCGGGTTACGGGAAGGATCAAATGCCGTCGTCACGACGTCGTCGGCCACTTCTTGGAGCCTCTCGGTCACGCCTTCCGTGATCCGACTGGCGTGCTTGCCGAGGTCGGCGTCGGAAACGCTTTTCGCCGCGGCGTCCGCAGCCGACATAGCGGCGTCTTTGGCGGCATCAAATCCGGATTGAGCTGCCGTGCCTGCGGCGCGTTTAACGCTGTCGCTCGCTTTACCCAATACGCCGGCCTCGGCCCTGGTACTTGGAAGCGAAGCAGCAAGGATCGCACCAATCGCCACTCCCAGGCCGCCGATCAATGCAGCGTTGTCGCGGATCACCTTGCTTGCCGCTGCGGGTGCCGCGGTCGCTGCCCGGGTGGCGGAGGAGCGAGCGCGCTCCATCTTTTCTTTCGCCATTTCCATGGTGTCATTTGCCATTTCAGAAGCGGCATCCATGCCGGCCCTGACCTTGCCGCTGACGGCGTCGGCGGTCTCGGCGGCCCGATTCCTCGTCTCGCTCGCCATCTCGCCCGCGGCCTCCTGTGCGTCGCCGGCCCTAGCGGCTGCCTCGCTCTGGGTGGAGGATACCGCCTGACGCAGGCTATCGCCGAGTGACTGCGCGCGTGCGGTGGTCTCATCGATCGCCTCCTTGGCTCTTTCGATGGCCGGTGCCACTGATTCCGCAGCGCGGTCACGCACCGTCCTGGAGCTCAGGGCAAGGCCCGCGCCGATCATTAACAGCGGGAGCGGAAAACCGCGGGCCAGCCGCAGCGCGGGCACTGCAATTGCGGTGCCCGCGGCAATCGCCTGCATCGGGTTTTCCATGGCTTGCTGCCTGACCGCGCCAAGCCAAGTCTGGGTCTTGTGACTGATGAAGCCGGAAACCTCCGCCTTGATGCCATCCGGCGAAACCTTGTAGCGGATGTCTTCTGCAGTGTCGGTGATCTGTTCCCTCAACCGATCGACGGTCGCCGCAAGCTGGGCGCGGCTTATCTCGGAGTCCCGTCGTAGCTCCTCTACGGATCGTGCCATGTCGTCACCGCCCTATTGGGTTCGTGTTGGTTTTGGGACGAACTCACGCGCTATTGAATTGTTCCTCGCGCTCGCTGCGCCTGGCCGAATGACGCTCGTCATCGATCGCCTTCGTCAGTTCAGCACCGCACAGGAAAACCTGCGATGAGTAATAGGCCCAGAACATGAGGACGATCAGCGCACCCCGCCGCGCATAGGCCGAACTCGGCGCTGCGCGACCGGGCTAAAGCCGATCACCGACTTGCCGATAGTGAACAACACGGCTGTGACAAATGCGCTCAGGACGAGATGGCACCAGTAGATGTTCGTATCGGGCAGTACCCGGTAGATCGCTGCGAACAACAGCGTGAATATCGCTATCGGCACCACCGTGTTGAGAGCACTTCGGACGACCTTGTCAGCAGACCACTGTTCCAGGGCCGATAGCGCGGCGCTGGCGGCCAACGAAACGATCAACATAAGCCGAGGGCGGCCACGAGCCGAGGCTGGCGACACGAGGCCTGATCTAGGAGGAGACGCGCTGTTCAACCGGCTTGGCCTTGAACGTCGCATTCAGTGCAGTGCGCATTCGCCGAAACCCGCAATGCCGTTATCAGGATCAGGACGGTGACGACCCCGAGAATTGTCGCGGTCGTCCCCGGACATTGGATCGCTTGAGCGCGCGAGGAAGCCAGAAACGGCCTTCACTATCCCGCCACAGGGGTCCCATTGGTCTTCCCTCGGGTCTTCCCTCGCTCTCTCCGATTGCAGCGCAAGCAATGGCATCGTTGCTGAAGCGGCGGTAGTTCGTTGGAGTTGCACCGATGCTCCCCTCGAACGCACTCGCGGAACAATACATGAACAAATGCATTCTTGGACTGAGGAGGACGGCAAATGACTTCCAAGACGCACATCGATTCGAACACAGAAAAGGACCCTGACGACTGGGTCTCCGGCGATGAGCCGATGACTGGGGCTCAGGCATCTTACCTGAAGACACTGTGCGAGCAGGCGCATTGCCCCGACGCATTCAATGAGAACCTCACGAAGGCGGAAGCGTCGAAGCTGATCGACAAGATGCGCGAGAGAGCCGGCGTGGCAGAATAGGCCGGTCGTCGTTGAATGAAGCGCGAGTTCGTCGGAAGCCTGAAAGGGCTCGCCGGCCGTCGCCGAAGATCAATCTAAGTATTTGATTTGGCTGGCAGGAGTGGCAGGGCTCGAACCTGCGACCCCCGGTTTTGGAGACCGGTGCTCTACCAATTGAGCTACACTCCTGCAGGGAACCGGCGCGTGCGTCGGTTCGTGCCGTTTCAAGCATAGGGCATGCCCCGATTGCAAGGGCGAAGCGGCTTACCGCCCTATCCAAAGCGCACCTTCTGCGCCAGACTTGGTCACCACAACAATAAGCGCAACGGGAGAGACCATGAACGCGCAGACCGCCCGCCAGACAACCGCCCCCCAGACCCCTTCTCTCCCCGACGCCAAGCCGGAAACCATCGGCCTCTCGAGCGTCCGCCTGCAGGGGATGTCGGACGCCTTCAAGCGCGAGGCCGACAAGGGAACCTTGCCCGGCGCCACCGTCATGGTGGCCCGGCGCGGCCAAGTCGGCTGGTTCGATGCCGTCGGCCGGCAGAGCCCGGCAGCAGCCACGCCGATGGCACATGACAGCATCTTCCGCATCTTCTCGATGACCAAGCCGATCGTCTCGGTCGGAATCATGATGCTGGTCGAGGACGGCCACTTCATTCTGGGCGACCCCGTCGCCAAGTTCATTCCGGAGTTTGCCGACCAGAAGGTCGGCTGCGAGAACAACGGCAAGCTCGAGCTGGTGCCGGTGAAGCGGCCGATGACGGTTCAGGACCTGCTGCGGCATACGTCGGGCCTGACCTACGACCACACCGGTAACGGCCTCGTCCAGCAGCTCTATCAGCAGTCACGGCTGCGCAGCCGCAAGATCACCAACGCCGAGCACGCCACCATGATCGCCGGCATGCCGCTGATCTGCCAGCCCGGCGCAGAATGGAACTACAGCCGCTCGACCGATGTGCTCGGCCGCATCATCGAAGTCGTCTCCGGCAAGTCGCTCGGCGCGTTCCTGACCGAGCGAATCCTGGCGCCGCTGCAGATGGCCGAGACCGCCTTCCATACCTCGGAAGCGAACGCCGGCCGCCTCGCCGAACCGTTCCCGACCGATCCGTGGAACGGCGACAAGGTGCAGCTCTTCAACATGCTGGAGAAGCCCGCGATGGAATCCGGCGGCGGCGGGCTGGTCTCGACCACCATGGACTATGCGCGGTTCTGCCAGATGCTGCTCAACGGCGGCACGCTCGACGGCAATCGGATTATCGGCCGCAAGACGCTGGAGCTCATGGCTTCAGATCACCTCTCGCCCAACGTGAAGGTCGACTCGCCGCTGATGCCGCCCGGTCACGGTTTTGGACTCGGCTTCGCGGTCCGCACTCACCAAGGCATCGCGCCGTTCCCGGGCTCGCTCGGCCAGTTCTTCTGGAGCGGCATGGCCGGGACGTTCTTCTTCATCGATCCCGCGGAAGAGCTGTTCACGGTCTTCATGATGCAGGGCCCCGGCCAGCGCGAATACATCCGCAACCTGCTGCGCGATTTGGTCTACGCGGCGGTGGAGTGATTTCTCGTGCCCCGGACGCGACGCAGCACGAAGTGATGCGTCGCTGAGCCGGGGCCCACATCTTCGCCGCCGTCCACATGGGTCCCGGCTCTGCGGAGCGGCGTTTCCGGACGATGCTTTGCATCGCCTAGGCTGCACCGCGTCCGGGACACGGGCCAATCCTCAACTGATCGTAGCACCGCCGTCGATCACGATGGTCTGGCCGGTCATGAAGTCCCCCGCCTTCGATCCCATCAGCACCGCGGCGCCGGCGATCTCGTCCGGCACGCCGATGCGCAAGAGCGGCGAGCGCGCGGTGGAGGCCTTCAGCGTCTCCGGATTGTCCCACAGCGCCTTGGCGAAATCGGTCTTGATCAGGCCGGGCGCGATGCAATTTACGCGGATATTGTGCTTGCCATATTCGCAGGCGAGGTTGCGCGCGAGTTGCATGTCGGCCGCCTTCGAGATCGCGTATGCGCCGAGCACGGTCGAGCCCTTCAATCCGCCGATCGAGGACACAATGATGATCGAGCCGTCCTTGCGCTCGATCATCTGCGGCACCACCATGTTGATCAGCCAATTGTTGGCGACGATGTTGTTGTCCAGGATCTTGCGGAACTGTTCATCGGAGATGCCGCCGAGCGGGCCGTAGTAGGGATTGGACGCTGCGTTGCAGACCAGCACGTCGATCTTGCCGAAAGCGCGGTTGGACTCGTCGACGAGGTTCTGCAGGTTTTCCTTGCTGGAAATATTCGCGGCGATCGCTACCGCCGTCCCCTTGCCGAACTTGTCGTTGATTTCCTTGGTGACCTGATCGCAAACATCTTGCTTGCGCGACGAGATCACGACTTTCGCGCCGTGCTCGGCCATCCGCTCGGCGATGGCGCGGCCGATGCCACGCGTGGAGCCGGTGATGACGGCGACTTTCCCGGTCATATCGAACAAGCTCATGTCTCTCTCCCAATGATGGCCCAGCGCGATTGCCGGTTTCGTCTTGAATTAGAACTAAGCAGCCTTTGCGGTCCTCGACAACTTGAGGCTCAAGCGAGCTTGGTCGACGGCGGCTCGACCTCCGGCCCGGACGGCTGATGCATCGCGTCGTGCGAGGCATCGGCGATCCACGGCTGCTGGTTGACCATCTGCAGCCGCCAACCGCTGTGGCCCTCGCTTGCGAGATGGTCGAGCCGCGTGACCGAACAATTGTCGATGTCGAAGACCAGGCCTTTTTCCGGCAAGCCGCCGAGCGCAAGGGCGACGGCGGCCCTGATCGTGCCGCCATGCGCCACGACGATCACGTCCTTGCCCGCTTGTTCGAGATTGATGCGCTCAATGGCGGCGCAGACTCGATTGTAGAGATCGAGGAAACTCTCGCCGCCGGGCGCAGGCTCGTCGAAGGCGCCAAACCAATGGCTACCGATCGGCCGGCTTGCGATGAATGCCGCGCGATTCATGCCTTGCCATTGGCCGAGATGCTGCTCGGCGAATGCGTGCACGTGCGGCATCTCCATCGGCTTGGGAAATCCGGCGGCCCAGATCGCGTGCGCAGTCTGATGCGTGCGCTTCAGATTGCTTGCATACCAGACCGCGTTGCGCGGCAGGATCTTTCCGACCGCCTCGAACACGATGCGATCGCTGCAGTCGCAGCCGAGATCCTCCTGCCCGTAAATGCAGCCGTTATCTTCGCGCACCGGCGCATGACGCACCCACCACCATCGCGTCGTAGCCAGTCGCGGTTTGTCTGCATAGGACATCGCCAAGACCCTTCAATACTGTTCGCTGTCGCTGTACGTCAGAGCACGCATCGTCTCAAGTCACTCTGACGTTTGAAATCTTGTTTGAATTCCGCAAGGCGGCAGACGCCGGCGCGCATAACACTGTAAGGGAGAAGCTCATGGGCCGCCTCGAAGGCAAATCCGTCATCATCACAGGTGCTGGCAGCGGCATCGGGCGCGCGGCATCGGTGCTGTTCTCCAGGGAAGGCGCGAAGCTCGTCATCGTCGACCGCGCTGAGGGCGTGAAGGAGACCGCCAAGCTCGTCAGCGATGCCGGTGGTACGGTCGAGGCTGTGATGGCGGATGCCGGATCGGAAGCCGATGTGATGGCCTTCATCGACAAGGCGGTTTCGAAATACGGCAGGCTCGACGCGATCTGGGCCAATGCCGGCGTCAGCGGCGGGCTGGTGCCGCTGGCCGAGCAGACCGTCGAGCACTGGCAGGAAGTCTTGCGCATCAATCTGATCGGGCCGTTCCTCGCGATCAAACACTCGATGCCACACATGATCCGGCAAAAATCCGGCTCGATCGTATGCACCGCCTCCGTCGCAGGCCTCAAGGCCGGCGCCAGCGGACATCCCTATGGCGCCAGCAAGGCCGGCGTCATCAGCCTGGTGCAGACCACGGCCTATTCGCTGTCCGGTACCGGCGTGCGCATCAATGCGATCTGCCCGGGCCTGATCGAGACCGGCATGACCAAGCCGGTATTCGACCGCGCCAAGGAGCGCGGCACCCAGGACAAGATCGGCCAGCTCAATCCCCTGAAGCGGGCCGGCCAGCCGCACGAACTCGCGGCGATGGGCCTGTTCCTCGCCAGCGACGATGCTTCCTACGTCAACGGCCAGGCGATCCCGGTCGACGGCGGCCTTACCGCGTCGATGCCTTATACGGGCCAGCCGATCTAGCGAGATTCGCGTGTCCCGGACGCGGTGCAGCGTGTAACGCTGCTCCGCAGAGCCGGGACCCAAACACTTCGTGTTCCGTGCAGCCAATGGGTCCCGGCTCTGCGGCGCGTCACCATAGCGCGTCGAAGACGCGCGTAAACGCGCTGATGGTGCCGCACCGCATCCGGGACACGAGAATGATCTATGCGGAGATCGCAAGAAGGCTCCTGCCTTTGGCCGGCGAATAGTCCGTTGGCACAAGCAACCGGTCCTCGATCTGGCCCACCATCAAACCGTGTTCCGCATGTGTCAGGCGCTTGATGTCGGACCATTCGGCATCGGCCATGAAGGCTGACCACGCGGCGGTCTTGGCTGCCTCGTCCGGCCACTCCAGGAGATAGGCAAACTCGGTCCTGTCGCTAAATTTGGTTTCCCACATCGCAACGATCCTGAAACCGTATCTGCTTTGCATGATGCGCGCGGCGTGATCGCGAAAGCGGGCGTGGAAGGCGGACTTGTTCTTCTCGAATATCTCGTAGATGCGCAGTTGCTGGATCATGAACATCTCCAATCAGCTTCGGAGATATGGGCAGCGTCGATGCGATCACAACCCATCCGGCGGCAGGCCGGATGATTCCGCCGCCAGCGTGCGGTGGCGGATGCGCTCGCGGTAGAAGGCATAGAGGCCTGACAGCACGATGATCGAGGCGCCCAGCACCATCATCGCGTCGGGCACGTCGCCGAAGGCGACATAGCCGAGCAGCATCGCCCACGGCAGCGCAGAATAGCGGAACGGCGCCACCGCGGAGATATCGCCGGAGCGCAGCGCTGAAATGATGCACTGATAGCCGATCAGCAGCAGCACCGCGGCCAGCGTCAGCAGGCCGAGCGCGCCCGTGGACGGCGGCGTCCAGCCGCCGAGTGGAACGAGGATGGCGCCGCCGGCCGTGGTCACCGTCACCGTGGTCAGCAAGGTGATGAACAGCGACGGGATCTTTGTGGGTATGCGTCGGGTCGCGAGATCGCGCAGCGCGCAGAACGCCACCGACACCAGCGCGAACAGCGCGAACTGGTTGAAGCCCGCCAGCCCCGGTCGCACGATGATGAGCACGCCGATAAAGCCTGCGACAATCGCCGACCAGCGGCGCCAGCCGACCGGCTCGCCGAATATCACCGCGGCGCCCAGCGTGATCGCGAGCGGCAGCGCCTGGAAGATCGCCGAGGTGTTGGCGAGCGGCAGATGCACGAGCGCCGCCATGAACGAGATCGTGCCGCCGATCTCGCCGACCACCCTGAGCGCCACCGGTTTGAGCATCAGCGTGTCCAGCGGACGCAGCGCGCCCTGATGGTACGCGAACGCCGCGACCAGCACGATCGCAAACAGCCCGCGCACCAGCATCACCTGGCCGAAGTTCATCTCTGACGACACCGCTTTGGTGATGGAGTCGTTCATGGTGAACGCCGCCATGGACACCGCCATGAGCAGGCTGCCGCGGATATTCGGTGAGAGTGCCAAGTCGATTAGTCGCGCTGATTAAGTCGCGCCAGCCTTCTGAGCGTATTCCCAGGAGGACTTCGACAGCGGCACGGTGCGCGCCGCCGACTCCAGCGCCTTGGCGTTGGCCGCGGTGCCGTCGCGGATCCGTCCGGCGATACCTTGCGTGATGCCGGCAAGGCGGAACATGTTGTAGGCGAAGTACCAGTTGAGGTCGGGCACTTCCATGCCGGTGACGTTGCAGTAGATCTGCGCCGCCTCCTCCACGCTTGGAATGTTCAGCGCCTTGAGATCGGCATTTTCCAAGCCCGGCATGGTCCACTGCATCAACAGATAGGTGAAGTCGGCCATCGGATCGCCGAGCGTCGACAACTCCCAGTCCAGCACCGCCTGCACCCGCGGTTCCGTCGCGTGGAAAATCATATTGTCGAGGCGGTAGTCGCCATGGACGATCGAGACGCGCTTCTGCTCCGGAACCGTGCGCGGCAGCCATTCGGCCACCTTCTCGAATTCCGGAATGTGCTGGGTTTCCGAGGCGCGGTATTGCTTGGTCCAGCGGTCGATCTGGCGCGCGAAATAATTGCCCGGCTTGCCGAAATCGCCCAGTCCTATCTGCTCCGGATTGAAGACGTGGAGCTTCGCCAGCGTCTCGATCTTGCTGGTGAAGATCTTGCGCCGGTTGTCCGGCGTCTGGCTCGGCAGCGTTGGATCCCAGAACACCCGGCCATCTTCCATCGACATGATGTAGAAGGCGGCGCCGATCACGGCGTCGTCGGTGCACAGTGCATAGGCTTTTGCGACCGGAAAGCCCTGCTTGCCGAGCGCCGCAATAACGCGGAACTCGCGATCCACCGCATGCGCCGACGGCAGCAATTTGCCGAACGGTTTTCGGCGCATCACGTAGGATCGGGCCGGCGTTTCGAGCTTGTAGGTCGGGTTGGACTGGCCGCCCTTGAACTGCAGGACCTTTAGCGGCCCCTGGTAGCTCTCGACATGCTCGCGCATCCAGCCGTCGAGGCTCGCCTCGTTGATGCGATGGCGCTCCTCGACTTCCTTGGTGCCCGAGAACTCTTCGTCTTTCCTGACGCCGTCCGCCACGATGACGCTCCCTCAATTCTTCTTAGACGTTGGGGAGCGCCATTCATGGCCTCCCGTTAGTTCGTAGTGTTTGCATACTTCCGAAGTTCAAGTCTGGCAATGGCGCGGTTATGGACCTCGTCCGGGCCGTCGGCCAGCCGCAGCGTGCGAACATGCGCGTAGTCCACTGCCAGTCCGGCGTCATCGGAGACGCCGCCGCCACCGAACGCCTGGATCGCGTTGTCGATGATCTTCAGCGCCATGTTCGGCGCCGCCACCTTGATCATGGCGATCTCGAGTTGCGCGGTCTTGTTGCCGACCTTGTCCATCATGTCGGCGGCTTTGAGGCACAGCAGGCGGTTCATCTCGATATCGATGCGGGCTTCGGCGATGCGCTGCTCCCAGACCGAATGCTCGATGATCTTCTTGCCGAACGCCGTGCGCGACGACAGCCGGCGCACCATCTTCTCCAGCGCCTCCTCGGCTTTGCCGATGGTGCGCATGCAGTGATGGATGCGGCCGGGACCGAGACGGCCCTGCGCGATTTCAAAGCCCCTGCCCTCGCCAAGCAGGATATTCTCCCTGGGAACGCGTACGTTCTCGAGCAGCACCTGCGCATGGCCATGAGGCGCATCGTCGAAGCCGAACACCGGCAACATTTTTTCCACTTTGATGCCGGGCGTGTCGAGCGGAACGATGATCTGCGACTGCTGCTGGTGACGCGCCGCGTTCGGATCAGTCTTGCCCATCAGGATCGCCACCTTGCAGCGGGGATCGCCGACGCCGGACGACCACCATTTGCGGCCGTTGATCACGTAATGATCGCCATCCTTCTCGATACGGGTTTCGATGTTGGTGGCGTCGGAGGATGCCACCGCCGGCTCGGTCATCAGGAAAGCGGAGCGGATCTCGCCGTCCATCAACGGACGCAGCCATTTGCGCTTCTGCTCCTTGGTGGCGTAGCGCATGAACACTTCCATATTGCCGGTATCCGGCGCGGAGCAGTTGAACACTTCAGAAGCCCAACTGATGCGGCCCATTTCTTCGGAGAGCGGCGCGTATTCCAGATTGGTCAATCCTGCGCCACGGAATTCATCGTCCTCATGCGAGGACGGCGGCATGAACATGTTCCAGAGGCCTTCAGCATGCGCCTTCTTCTTCAGATCTTCCAGAATCGGGATCACCTTCCAGCGCTCGCCCGCGGCGTCCTGCTGCTTGTAGATCGGCACTGCGGGACGCACATGCGTGTTCATGAACGCGCGGACGCGGTTCAGCCAGTCCTTCTGCTTCTCTGACATGTCGAAATTCATGGGACGCTCCTCGGCTCTCGGCTTCTGAAATCGTTTGGCCGCACTGTCTGCCCGTCACTCACGGCCGGCAAGCCGTTTTGCGGACCTGACAGTCCGGTCGGCTGGAGATGCGACACGTTCGCAAACGTTGTTGACATTTCCAGCCCTTCAAACGATAGTTTCATACAACTGTTTGAATTGCAACTCCCTCCCCGCTGGTCATTCCGGGGCGACCCGCCAGCGTCGAACCCGGAATCTGGAGATTGTGGCGCGAGATTTCCGGGTTCGCGCCTTCGTCGCGCCCGGAATGACGGAAAGAGGCTGTAGCCATGTCGAGCGATCGGACCCGGTCTGCCATCCTTGCCGCCGCCGAAAAGCTTTACGCCGACCGCGGCTTTGGCGACGTGACGCTGCGCGACATCGTCGCGGAAGCCAACGTCAATCTCGCCGCGGTGAACTATCATTTCGGTTCCAAGGACGAATTGATCGCGGAGCTGTTCGTCACCCGGAGCCTTGCCACCAACCGCGAGCGGCTCAACGAATTGAAGCTTGCCGAGGAAAGAGGCGGCGGCCGCGCCCCGATCGACGCCATTTTGCACGCGCTGGTGGGCCCCACTCTGCGCGGCTGCCTCGGTCCTGACCGCGAGGGCTCGACGGCGGCCCGCTTCATGATCCGCGCGTCCATTGAATCGGTGCCGCCGATCCGCCGCATCAAGAACCGCGAAGTCGATCATCTGCGGAAATTCATCGCAGCGATGCGCCGTTCGCTGCCCGGCCGCGACGACGCCGAGCTCTATTGGGGACTGCATTTCGCGCTGGCGATGTCGCATCACACCATCCGGGAAAAAGAGCGGCTGTCCAGATTGTCGGAAGGACAATGCGACCTCAACGACGTCGACGCCATCGTCGACCGCGTGGTTGCGGTCTCGGTGATGGCACTGACCGGCGGCGAGACGCCGGCGAAGAAAGCGTCCACCCGGCCCGTGGTGCCGCACGGGAGACTGACCCGGCAAGACTTGTGAGCTGGACGCGGCACGCGCTAGATTCTCGTAGCACGGCTCTCTCCACGTCATTGCGAGCAAAGCGAAGCAATCCATAGCGCCGCAAGTGGAGACCTGGATTGCTTCGCTGCCGCTCGCAATGACGCGGAGGTAGCGACGCGCATATCATCGTCATCCCCGCGAAGGCGGGGATCCAGTACGCCGCGGCTTTTCGGTTCAATCACTGGCGTCTCTGGAATACTGGGTCGCCTGGTCAAGCCGGGCGATGACAACTGAGTATGACTTCACGATCTCGCGGCATCATCTGCCCGAGTTTTGCTACTGACCTCCCGCCCTCTCCTATCAGAGCAACTGTGTCGAAGTGGACCGTTGATCGGCCGGCCTCAAGGCTGGCGCGGCGCGCGCCACCGCCTGCGGCGGCTGACGGCCTTGACCCCGTCCGCTCGCCGGTCTGTTGGCTGGGCATGCGCTCGGTCGGGGACCGAGCGGTCAGGCGCTCGCTGAGTTGAGCGCGTAGCGGCTGGGATCCCACTTCTGTCGTCGTGCGACCATCGTGTTGAGAATGACGATCAGCTTGCGCATGCAGGCAATGATCGCAACCTTCGGCTTCTTTCCGTTGGCAATCAGGCGGCCATAGTGGGCCTTGAGCACCGGATTGTTCAGCGTGGCTGCACCGACACAGGCCATATAAAGGGCATTGCGAACCCAGCGGCGGCCACCCTTGATGTGGCGCTCGCCGCGCCGGTTTCCGCTATCATCGTCGTAAGGGGCGGCGCCGATCAAGGCCACGGCAATCTCGTCGCTCACCTGTCCGAGTTCCGGCATTCCTGCAACGAGGTTTGCGGAGGTCGTTTCGGCCAAGCCCGGCACGCTCTCGATGATCTCGGCACGCTCAGCAAGGTGTGGCGTGGCCTTGATCTGGGCTGAGATTGCAGCCTCGAGCTTGGCGATCTCGCAGACCAGATTCTTCAAGAGGCGCTCGCGTGCCTTCTGAACAAGTCTTGGCGCAGCATGCTCGTTCTGGCTTTGCAAACGTGCTTTGAGATCAACCAGGCTGATGCGCGCCTTCGCGAGCGCCAGCAACTTCTCGTGCGCGGCATCGTGCGTCTGGCCCGGCGCCTCGCTGAATATCTCGGCAAACCAGGCGATCATCTCCGCATCGATCGCATCGTTCTTGGCCAGGCGTCCGGCCGACTGCGCGAAGCTGCGGACCCGTTTGGGGTCGACAATCCGCACCTCGATGCCGGACTCGCGCAGTACCTTGG
>NZ_JADPKF010000014.1:0-63415 GCF_023073815.1 Bradyrhizobium sp. 157
TGCAGATAGTTGCGTTCAATCGTCCGGTCGTAGCTGTTATCGCGCATTGGATCGTCCTCCAGTGGAGCGATCCAATCAGCGAATTAGTGAACATGCACAGCAATGACCAACGAAGGCAAATGATCGGAGCAGCATCTTGGGGCATGACGTCGCCGATTTCCTCGGCTAACCTTGCGGCAAGGCCCGCCAAGAGGGCCAGAAAATGTCCGGGGAGGACAAGCGTGCACAGAGGGCGTGTCGTATTCGGCGCCATGGACGAGGTCGTGTTCGGACGGCCGGCGTCCGAGGCGCTCGTTGCGCAGCTGGATCGGCTCGGCACCAGGCGCGCCTTCCTGATGGTCAGCGGCACGCTCAACCGCGAAACCGATGTGATCGACACTATCCGCCGTGCGCTGGGACCGCGCTGCGTCGGCACGTTCGATGCTATGCCGCCGCACACGCCGCGCTCAGCCGTCATTGCCGCCAGCAAACAGGCTCGCGCTGCGGATGCCGATCTCATTGTCACGATCGGCGGCGGCTCGATCACCGACGGCGCCAAGGCAGTGCAGCTTTGCCTTGCCAATGACATCCGCAGCGCAGATGACATCGACCGGATCAAGGCCAGTCGCGGCGGCTCGCCGCAACTTGCGGCACCAACCGTGCGCCAGATCAGCGTCCCGACGACGATCGCCGGCGGCGAGTTCTCCTCCACGGCAGGCGTCACCAACGAGAAGACGAAGGTCAAGGAAGCGCTGCGCCATCCGCTGATAATGCCGCGCGCCGTGATTCTCGATCCCTGGCTCAGCGTACACACCCCCGAATGGCTGTGGCTGTCGACCGGTATCCGCGCCGTCGACCATTGCGTCGAAGGCATCTGCTCGCGCGAGGCTCATCCTTATGCCGACGCGCAGGCGCTGAAGGGCCTGTCGATGCTGGCGCAGGCCTTGCCGCGGGTGAAGGCCGACGCCAAAGACCTCGACGCGCGGATGGATTGCCAGATCGGAACCTGGCTTTCGACCGGACCGCTCGCTTCCGGCGTACCGATGGGCGCCAGCCACGGCATCGGTTACGTGCTCGGCGCGGAGTTCGGCGTCCCGCACGGCTACACCTCCTGCGTGATGCTGCCGTCGGTGATGCGCTGGAACAAGTCAGCGAATGCCGAGCGGCAGGCGCTGGTCGCGGCTGCGATGGGGCGCCCAAACGATGACGCCGGCGACCTGCTCGATCGCTTCATTCGCGGCCTCGGTATGCCCTGCAGCCTGCGCGAGGTCGGCGTCGGCCCGGAGCAGTTCGATCGCATCGCGCAACAAGCGATGGCGACGCCCTGGGTGCCGCGCAATCCGCGCAGGATCGAGGGGCCGGCGCAGGTGCGTGAGATTCTGGATATGGCCGCGTAGGGAGACCAAAGCCAACATGTACACCGGTACACATGCCCGTCTTCGTCCACTTCAACCCGCGTTCATCATGGCTTCCACTGGCGAGGCCGTCACCTATCGGGAGCTAGAAGTCCGCACCAACCGGCTGGCGCATCTGTTCCGCAAATACGGATTGAAGCGGCTCGACCACTATTCGATCTTCATGGAGAACAACAGCCGCTACCTCGAGGCCGGCGGCGCCGGCGAACGCAGCGGGCTATACTATACCTGCGTCAACTCCTACCTGACCGCGGGCGAGCTCGCTTACATCCTCACCAACAGCCAGTCGCGCATTCTCATCACATCAAAGGCAAAGCTCGACGTCGCACGCGAGGCGCTGAAGGAATGCCCCAAGGTCGTATTATGCATTGTCGCAGACGGCGACGGCGAGAGCGACCGTATCGTCGGGCTTGAGCAGGCGACGGCAGATCTGCCGAACACGCCGATCGCGGACGAATGCATCGGCACCGCCATGCTCTATTCGTCGGGCACCACCGGCCGGCCGAAGGGCATTTTGCGGCCGCTGCCGGAGCAACCGCCAATCCAGAATCTGCCGATCTTCGATTTTCTGCACGGCGTCTGGCACTACCGCGAGGGCATGATCTACCTTTCGCCCGCGCCGCTCTACCATTCGGCGCCGCAGGCCGCCGTCAACCTGACGATCCGCGCCGGCGGCACCGTCATCATCATGGAAAGTTTTGATCCGGAAAAATATCTGGAGCTGGTTCAAAGGTGGGGCGTCACCCACACCCAACTCGTGCCCACGATGTTCTCGCGCATGCTGAAGCTGCCAGAGGATGTCCGCAAGCGTTACGATCTCTCATCGCTGGAAATCGCGATCCATGCCGCCGCGCCATGCCCGGCTGCAGTGAAGGACGACATCATCAAATGGTGGGGGCCGATCATCCATGAATATTATGGCGCCACCGAAGGGCTCGGCTTCACCGCCTGCAACACCGAGGAATGGCTGGCCCATCGCGGCACCGTGGGCCGGGTGCTGCTCGGCGACCTCCATATCCTCGACGAGAACATGCAACCCTGCCCGGTCGGCACACCCGGCACGGTGTGGTTCAAGACCGCGACCCCGTTTGAATATTTCAACGATCCCGTCAAAACCAAGGAGGCGCGCTCTCCTGACGGCAGCATGAGCACGGTCGGCGACGTCGGCTATGTCGACAATGACGGCTATCTCTATCTGACCGATCGCGCGACCTTCATGATCATCTCCGGCGGCGTCAACATCTACCCGCAGGAATGCGAGAACCTCTTGATCACCCACCCCAAGATCGCCGACGCCGCGGTGTTCGGGGTGCCGAATCCCGATCTCGGCGAGGAGGTAAAAGCCGTGGTGCAGCCGATGCCGGGCGTTTTGCCGGGACAGGAATTGGCCGACGAACTGATCGCCTTCTGCAGCCAGTCGCTGTCGCGCCAGAAAGTGCCACGCTCGATCGACTTCGAGGCCGAACTGCCGCGGCTGCCGACCGGCAAGCTCTACAAGCGCCTGTTGCGCGATCGCTATTGGGGCAACAAGACCTCGCGGATCGTCTGAGCATGCCACGATGTGAGATGGTGATGGACACAAACGTCGCGCTGCGCAGTGGTGCGGTGCATCATCGGGTGAGACATCTTAGCGCGAACCGCAAACTAGCGGCTGCTCGGCAACGAACCTGGCTCTTTCGCAGGCAACAGCCGAGTTGGCGCGCATGTTCCGCCGCGCGGATTTCTGTTAGGCCGAATTACCAATTCGTACGTCAGCTTGGCTGGTTGCCCGGACGCGCGGTCATGCTATCGTCTGGTGCAATCGGCCGTTTCGAGACCGAGCAAATGTGGGAGGGGATCATGCGGAGCGTCCATGCGCTTGCCGCCGCAGCGTTGTTGTTGCTGCCGGCTTATGATGTTGCATCGGCCGGCGAGCCGAAACAGGGCGGCATCCTCAGGGTCTATCATCGCGACAGCCCCGGCAGCGCCTCGATCCACGAAGGCGCGACCTTCTCGATCAACGTTCCCTTCATGCCGGTCTTCAACAACCTCGTCATGTTCAAGCAAGACGTCGCGCAGAACAGCGCAGATTCCATCGTCCCGGATCTGGCGGAGAGCTGGGCCTGGAGCAACGACGGCAAGAAACTCACTTTCAAATTGAGGCAGGGCGTCAAATGGCATGACGGCAAGCCGTTCACCTCAGCCGACGTCAAGTGCACCTTCGACATGCTGATGGGCAAGTCGCAACAGAAGTTTCGCCAGAACCCGCGAAAGTCCTGGTACAACCAGGTCGAGGACGTGACGACAAACGGCGATTTCGAGGCATCGTTCAGCCTGAAGAGGCCGCAACCGGCGCTGATTTCGCTGCTCGCCTCTGGCTACACCCCCGTCTACCCCTGCCACGTCTCGCCGGCCGACATGCGTACCAAGCCGGTCGGCACCGGCCCGTTCAAATTCGTCGAGTTCAAGGCCAACGAATCGATCAAGCTCACGAAGAATCCCGACTACTTCAAGAAGGGCCTGCCGCACCTCGACGGCATCGAGTTCACCATCATCACGAACCGTTCGACGGCCATTCTCGGATTTGTCTCCGGGAAATTCGACATGACTTTCCCGACCGAGGTGTCAATCCCGCTCTTGAAGGAGGTCAAGTCGCAGGCACCGAACGCAGTGTGCGTGGTCGAGCCGGTCAACGTCTCGACCAACATCATCGTCAACGCGTCCGCCCCGCCGTTCGACAATATCGACATTCGCCGCGCGCTGGCACTGGTGCTCGACCGCAAGGCCTTCGTCTCGATACTGTACGAGGGACAGGCCGACATCGGCGGCACCATGCTCCCCGCACCGGGCGGCTTGTGGGCGATGCCGAAGGAAATGCTGGAATCGATTCCGGGTTACGGTCCCGACGTCAACGCCAATCGGGAAGAGGCGCGCAAGCTGATGCAGAAGGCGGGCTATGGACCGGACAAGCGCCTCGCCGTCAAGGTCGCCACGCGCAACATCCCGATCTACCGCGATCCCGCCGTCATCCTGATCGACCAGATGAAGAGCATCTATATCGACGGCGATCTCGACGTCGTCGATACCGCACAATGGTTCCCGAAGGTCGCCCGCAAGGATTACTCGCTCGGCCTCAACCTCACCGGCAATGCGGTCGACGATCCCGACCAGTCATTCTACGAAAACTATTCTTGCGGCTCGGAGCGCAACTATACCAACTACTGTAACAGGGAAATCGAGAAGCTGTTCGACGAGCAGTCGATGGAGAAGGATGTCGCCAAGCGCAAGAAGTTGGTATGGGAGATCGACAAGAAGCTGCAGGAAGACGTGGCGCGGCCGATCATCTTGCACGCCCGCCAGGGCTCGTGCTGGCAGCCTTATGTCAAGGGCATCACCATCATGGTGAACAGCTCCTACAACGGCTACCGTTACGAAGACGTCTGGATGGACAAGTAACGTCCGGCCGAGAGAAGCCGATGCGTCAGGGAGAGTAGCCGGGTGTTTGCTTACATCGTGCGACGCCTCGCCTTGATGCTCGTGACCCTGGTCGGGATCTCGATCATCATCTTCGTGCTGCTGCGCGTCGTCCCCGGCAACATCGTCGATATCCTGTTCGACGCCGCCGGCTTCGTCGATCCGACCGACAAGGCCAACCTGGAAAAGGAACTGGGCCTCGACCTGCCGATCTATCAGCAATATCTGAACTGGATCGGCGGGCTGCTGCAGGGCGATCTCGGCTACTCGTATGTGTCCGAGAAGCCGGCGCTGCAGGAGATCCTGCCGCGCATTCCGATCACCGCCAAGCTCGCGGCGCTGGCGCTGTTGTTCTCCGCCTCGATCGGCATTCCCTTAGGCGTTCTCAGCGCAGTCCACCAGGGCTCGCGGCTGGATTACACCCTTCGTGTCGTCAGCCTGAGCGGCCTGTCGCTGCCTTCCTTCTGGCTCGGGCTGCTTATCCTGATGGCCTCGGTTTCGCTGTTCGGCCACATGCCGATCTACAACCCGAACCCAGCAACCTGGACGGAGGCGTTCGCGATCTATGCCGTGCCGGCGATGGCGGTCGGTTTTCGCAGCGCCGCGCTGACCATGCGCATCACGCGCTCCTCGATGCTCGAAATTCTGCGGCAGGACTACATCCGCACCGCGCGCGCCAAGGGCGCGTCCGAGGCTTCGGTCAATTATCGCCACGCGCTGAAGAACGCGATTCTGCCTGTTATCACAGTGATCGGCATCGAGGCGGCGTTCCTGATCGGCGGGCTGATCGTCACCGAAACCGTGTTCAATATTCCAGGCGTAGCCCGCTTCCTAGTCGAGGCGCTCCGCTGGCGCGATTATCCGATCGTGCAGAATCTCGTGATGCTGATCGCCGTGGTCGTAGTGGTCGCGAACTTCACCGTCGACATGCTTTACGCCGCGATCGATCCGCGCATCCGGTATGGGGATTAGCCGCGTGACCACGATTAACTTCGAAAGCGAGTTGAGGCGGGCCGGCGCCCATTCTACGCATGGCTGGCGCCGGCTGGTGTTCCTGGCGCAACGTTATCTGCTCGGCACGATCGGCCTCATCATCATGGTGATGTTCGTCTGGATGGCGATCTCGGCCGACCTGATCGCCCGCTACGACCCGCTCAGTGTCGATTCGGCGCAGCGGCTGGCGGCGCCAAGCGGGGCGCACTGGATGGGAACCGATTCATTCGGCCGTGACGTCTGGAGCCGGATCATTCACGGCGCGCGCATCTCGCTCGCCGTCGGTATCGGCGCCACTGCGCTGGGATCGACGATCGGCGTCATCGTCGGCCTCGTATCGGGCTATCTGTCCGGCTGGGTCGATCTGCTGTTCCAGCGCGTCACCGACATCCTGCAGGCGCTCCCCTTGTTAGTGCTGGCGTTGGTGATGACCGCGGCGCTCGGCCCCTCGCTGCCGAACGTGATCATCGCGATTGCGATCCCGTTGATCCCGACGGTCGCCCGCGTGATCCGCGCCAATACGCTGGCGCTGCGCGAGCAGCCCTTTGTCGAGGCCGCAAAATCGATCGGCATGAGCGAGACCCGCATCGCGCTCCGCCACGTGCTGCCGAACACGCTCGCGCCTTTGATCGTGCTGGCGACCGCGCAGCTCGGTTCCACCATCCTCACCGAAGCCTCGCTGTCGTTCCTCGGCCTCGGCATTCCCGAGCCCTATCCGTCTTGGGGACGCATGCTGTCGGAGTCTGCGGCCGAATATGTTCGCACTGCGCCCTGGCTGGTGATTTTCCCGGGCGTCGCCATCTCCCTTGCCGTATTCGGCACCAATCTGTTCGGCGACGCGCTCCGTGACATCCTCGATCCGAGGCAGCGCGGCTGATGAGCGAGGCGCGCAAGGACGACACTATTCTCGACGTGAAGAACCTGCAGACGGTGTTCTTCACCAATTCCGGGCTGTTCCGCGCGGTCGACGACGTATCGTTCACCGTGCGCCGCGGCGAGACGCTGGCAATCGTCGGCGAGTCCGGCTGCGGCAAGAGCGTGACCGCGCTGTCGGTGATGCGGCTGGTGCCGGACCCGCCGGGCCGGGTGGTCGGCGGCTCGGTGACGCTGGAAGGCACCGATCTGCTCGGCCTCTCTGAGGCCAAGATGCGCGACATCCGCGGCAACCGGATCTCGATGATTTTTCAGGAGCCGATGACCTCGCTCAATCCGGTAATGCGAATCGGCGACCAGATCACGGAAGTGCTTCACCTGCACCAGGAGATGACGTCAAAGGAAGCATGGGCCAAGGCGGTCGAGATGCTGCGCCTGGTCCGGATCCCCGAGCCGGAACGCCGCGCGCACGAATATCCGCACCAGCTCTCCGGCGGCATGCGGCAGCGCGCGATGATCGCGATGGCATTGGCTTGCCGGCCGGCGCTGCTGATCGCGGACGAGCCGACCACCGCGCTTGACGTGACGATCCAGGCGCAGATTCTGGCGCTGATCCTCGATCTACAAAAGAGGCTCGGCACCGGCTTGATCCTGATCACGCACGATCTCGGCGTCGTCGCGCAGACCGCGCAACGCGTCATCGTGATGTATGCCGGCAAGAAGGTCGAGGAAGCGACGGTAGAGGACCTGTTCGAGAATCCAAAGCATCCCTACACGCGAGGGCTGATGGCTTCGATGCCGGCGGTGATTTCGTTCGGCGCCAAGACCGATGCGCGGCTGAACGAGATTCCCGGCATGGTGCCGTCGCTCACGAACCTGCCGCCGGGCTGCGCCTTTGCGCCGCGCTGCCGCCTTGCCGTGGATCGATGCCGCGCCGAATATCCACCGCTGCAGGAAGTCGATGCCAATCATCTCGCGGCGTGCTGGCGCGCAACCGAATTGGTAGGCGCGCCATGACCGACCAACGTCCCTTGCTGGAAGTGACCGACCTCGTCAAGCACTACGCGGTGCGCGGCGGCGTCCTGCGCCGGCGCGTCGGCACCGTGCATGCGGTTGATGGCGTCAGCTTCTCGGTCGCCAAAGGCGAGACGCTCGGGCTGGTCGGCGAATCCGGCTGCGGCAAATCGACGGTGGCCCGCAGCGTGCTGCGGCTGGTGGAGCCGTCCAGCGGCGCCATCAAGCTGAACGGCACCGACATTACCGGTCTCAGCAAGGCCGAGATGCGCCCGCACCGTCGCTCGATGCAGATCGTGTTCCAGGATCCGTTCGCCTCGCTCAATCCGCGCATGACCGCGGGCGACATCGTCGGCGAGCCGCTCGCCGTTCATGGCCTCGCCACAGGGCGTGCGCAGCAGGAACGCGTCGCGGAACTGTTCGCGCAGGTGGGATTGCGGCCTGATCAGATGAAGAACTACCCGCACCAATTCTCCGGCGGCCAGCGGCAGCGCATCTGCATTGCCCGCGCGCTGTCGCTCGGGCCGAGCCTGATCGTATGCGACGAGCCGGTCTCGGCGCTCGACGTCTCGATCCAGGCCCAGGTGATCAACCTGTTGATCGACCTGCAGCGCAAGAACGATTTTTCCTATCTGTTCATCGCCCACGATCTCGCCGTCGTCGCCCATATCAGCCATCGCGTCGCCGTGATGTATCTCGGGCGCATTGTCGAGATCGCGGATAAGTCCGAGCTGTTCGCCAACCCGCGGCATCCGTATACGCAAGCGCTGCTGGCGTCGGTCCCGGTCGCTGATCCCAAGGCAAAGCGTCTTGCGCCCATGGTCGACGGCGACGTCCCGAGCCCGATCAACCCACCCTCGGGATGCGCCTTCCACACCCGCTGCCGCTATGTCATGGAACGCTGCAAGGTGAAGCGGCCGGCGCTGGTGGAAGCCGGCGAAGGACATCAGGTTGCGTGCTGGCTGAATGATGGGACGGGGCGACCGGAATAACATCCGTCATTGCGAGTGAAGCGAAGCAATCCATGCACCAAGGAAGTATGGATTGCTTCGTCGCTGCGCTCCTCACAATGACGGTGGAGGTGGTCAGCCCGCCGCAATCTCGACGACGATCCTGCCGGTCGTCACCTGCTCGCCTTCGGCCACATCGATCGCCGACACCGTGCCCGCAACGCCAGCCGTGTGCACATGCTCCATCTTCATCGCTTCCAACGTCATCACGGGCTGGCCGACCGCGACCTCTTCGCCCGGCTTGACCAGCACCGCCACCACGCGGCCGTTCATTGTCGCGCGCACCTTGCCGTCGCCGTCCGCCGCCGCAGCGGAGGCCGGTGCGGCCAGCGTCAGATCGCGGGCGGCAATCGAGGCTCCGCGATGCAGGATGTACAGACGACCGCCGTCGCGCAGAAATCTCGCTGACTCCATCAAGCCGTCGGTGCGAAAGCGGATCGTGTCGGCGCCAAGCTCGTCGATCTCGAAACGCCGCTCGTTGCCATCGAGGCCGGCGACATAACTTCCGTCGCGGTTCCGAACGATATCAACCTCGAACGCACCGTGGCCAAGGTCGATCCGCATCGTCAGCGGGAACGTCGTCGCCAGACTGCGTCCGCTGCGCCAGGGCGGCGCATGCGAGTTGGTGACGTAAAGCAACAATGCCGCCAACGTAGCGCCCGTCTCGTCGTTCGCACGCGACGCCAGCAATTCGTCGCGGTGATTGCCGATGAAGGCCGTGGTCGCTTCGCCCTTCGCAAAGGCAGGATGGCGCAGGCAGGAGATCAGAAACTCCTGATTGGTAGTCACCCCAAACGCTGCCAGTTGCTCCAGCCCACAGATCAACCGGCCGCGGGCCTCGTTGCGGTCGGCACCGTGGCTGATGATCTTGGCGACCATCGAATCGTAGAACGGCGGAATCTCCGAGCCCGATCGCAGCGCGTGCTCGACGCGGATGCCGTCGGGCATCTGCCACAGCGCCATTCGGCCCGATTGCGGCATGAAGTCATGATCCGCGTCCTCCGAGCACAGCCGCACCTCGATAGCGTGGCCGGAGAATCTGACGTCTTCCTGCTTGAGCCCGAGCGGCTGGCCGGCGGCAATGCGCAACTGCAGTTCGACCAGATCGAGCCCGGTAATCGCTTCGGTGACGGGATGCTCGACCTGCAGGCGCGTGTTCATTTCCATGAAATAGAACTCGCCGGACGGATCGAGCAGGAACTCCAGCGTACCCGCGCCCTCATAACCGATCGATTTGACGGCAGCGACCGCGACGGCGCCCATGCGCGCCCGCAATTCCGGCGTCACCTTCGGCGACGGCGCCTCCTCGATCAGCTTCTGGTGTCGGCGTTGCACCGAGCAATCGCGCTCGCCGAGATGAATGGCATTGCCGTAGCGATCGCCGAACACCTGGATTTCGATGTGGCGGGGATCGATGATGGCGCGCTCCAGGATCACCGTGGGATCACCGAACGCGCCCTGCGCCTCCGACCTTGCGCTGTGCAGCGCATCCGGAAATGCCGCGGCGTCTTCGACAAGACGCATGCCGCGACCGCCACCGCCCGCAACCGCCTTGATCATCACGGGGAAGCCGATCTTCCTGGCCTCTGCCAGCATCACTGCGTCGCTCTGGTCCGTGCCCTGATAGCCGGGCACGACAGGCACGCCAGCCTCCCGCATGATGTCCTTGGCGCCGGCCTTGTTGCCCATCGCCCGGATCGCCTCCGGCGACGGCCCGATGAAGACCAGTCCGGCATCGCGGCAGGCCTGCGCAAAATCCTCGTTCTCGGCGAGGAAACCGTAGCCCGGATGCACGGCGCCGGCCCCGCTGGCTTTGGCGGCGGCGATGATCGCATCGATCCGCAGGTAGGATTGCGCCGGCAGCGCCTCGCCGATCCGCACGGCCTGGTCCGCCTCGCGTACGTGCAGCGCATCACGATCGGCATCGGAATAGACCGCGACGACGCCATAGCCCAGGCGGCGCGCGGTGCGCTTGATCCGCAGCGCGATCTCGCCGCGATTGGCGACGAGAATCTTGAAAAATGGCGTTCGCTTCATCTCGATCCCGCTCATGGCCGGGCGACCGAGAATTGCATGCGCTGCGGCGTGCGGGCTTCGGCCTCGCGGCAGATCGCCAGCACCTCAGAAAGTACGCTGCGGGTATCGCGGGGATCGATCACGCCGTCATCGAGCACGCGCGCACTGGTCGAGAACACGTCCATCTGGCCGTCGAACACGCCTGTGATCTGCGCCTTCATCGCCTCCAGCTTTTCCTTCTCGATCGGCTTGCCCCGCCGCGCGGCGGCCGCCTCGGTCACGATTGCCATGGTCTCGGCGGCCTGCTCGCCGCCCATCACGGCGGTCTTGGCATTGGGCCAGGAGAAGCAGAAGCGCGGATGGAAGCCGCGCCCGCACATGCCGTAATTGCCGGCGCCGAAGGAAGCGCCGCAGTAGATCGTAATCTGCGGCACGGTCGCCGAGGTCACCGCCTGGATCATCTTGGAGCCGTGCTTGATCATGCCGGCTTCCTCGTAAGCTCGGCCTACCATGTAGCCGGTGGTGTTGTTCATGTAGAGCAGCGGCGTGCGCGACTGGCAGCAGGTCTGGATGAAATGCGTCGCCTTATTGGCGCCGGGCACGTCGAGCGGGCCGTTGTTGGTGATGATCCCGATCGCCTGTCCTTCGATGCGGGCGTGGCCACAGACCGTCGCCGGGCCGTAATTCGCGCCGAACTCGGTGAAATCGGAATCGTCGACAAAGCGCGCGATGGCCTGGCGCATATCGACGGGACGCTTGTGGTCCATCGGCATGATGCCGAGCAGTTCCTCCGCATCATAGCGTGGTGGCTTGAAGGACGCGGCCACCGGCTTCGGCCGGTCCCATTGCAAGTTGGCCATGATGTCGCGTGCGATGCGGAGCGCATCGCGATCGTCTTCGGCCAGATAGTCGCCCAGGCCAGAGATGGAGGTGTGCATCTCGGCTCCACCGAGTTCCTCCTCCGTCGCGATCTCTCCCGTTGCGGCCTTCAGCAGCGGCGGCCCAGCGAGGAACGCGCGGGTGCGGCCGCGAACCATGACGATGTAGTCGGATAGTCCGGTCTGGTAGGCGCCGCCCGCCGTTGACGATCCATGCGTCACGGTGACGACGGGCAGGCCAGCGGCCGACAACCGCGCGAGATTGCGAAAAATGTTGCCGCCGCGGATAAAGTCTTCGACGCGGTAGCGCAGCAGATTGGCGCCGGCGCTTTCGACCAGTTGCACGTAAGGCAGCTTGTTTTCCAGTGCCAGTTCCTGCACCCGCAGCGTCTTGTCGAGGCCGTACGGTTGCAGCGCGCCGGCGTCGATGCCGGAATCGTTGGCGCTGACCATGCAGCGGATGCCGGCGACGAAGCCGATGCCGGCGATCACGCCGCCGCCGGGCACGCTCTTCTCGGCATCCGGCACGTCGAACATGTAGCCGGCGAGCGTGGAAAGCTCGATGAAAGGCGAGCCGGGGTCGAGCACCAGCGCCACCCGCTCGCGCGGCAGCAATTGACCTCGCTTGTGGAAGCGATCCTTGGCCGCGGCCGATGCGGCACGCGTGCGATCTTCCAGCGCCCGCATCCGTGTGATCAGCGCCAGCATGCCGTCACGGTTGGCTTTGTAAGCGGTGCTGGAGTGGGAGATGGTGGATTCAATTACAGCCATGAACTCTCCGCCCCGTCATTGCCTGCGACAAACGCGAAGCGTTTGCGCAAGGGAGCGAAGCGACCAAGCAATCCATACTTTGCCGGACGGCGGGATGGATTGCTTCGCTTCGCTCGCAATGACGGCACTCAATGCCTTGTCCCAAAAATCTGCCGGGCCTCCGCGGGGCTCGCGACCTCGCGTCCCGCGCGCCGCGCGCAGGCGGCGATGGCTTCGATCAGTTGCCCGTTCGAAATCACCTTGGTGCCGTCGGCGAGATAAAAAGTATCCTCCAGCCCAGTGCGCAGGTGCCCGCCGAGATCGGCGCAGCGCTGGTGCAGCGGCCAGATTTCGGCGCGGCCGATCGCTGTGACCTGCCAATGCGATTTCGGCCGCATCAGCTTCAACAGGATCGGCAGCAATTCGGGATCGGCCGGCATGCCGGAGGCAACGCCCATCACGAAATTATATTCGAGCGGCCCGGTGTACATGCCGGTTTGCACGTACATGCCGACGCAGCGCACGATGCCGACGTCGAAACATTCGAACTCCGGAATCGTGCCCGCTTCCTTCATGACGTCGAGATAGTCCTGCACCTTCTCGACCGCGTTATCGAACATCATCGGTGGCCACGCCCAGGTGTTGTCGGACTTCACCTTGAGATAATTCAGCGAGCCGGCGTTGCAGGCCGCGATCTCGGGCCTCGTCTCGCGCACGCAGTCGAGCGCCCCCTGATATTTCGGGCCCGAGGTGCCCGTGGTGTGATTGATGATGACGCCGGGACAGGCCTCGCGGATCGCCTGCTGAATCTCTTTGGAGACATTGACGTCCCAGGACGGCAAATGCCCCTTGTTCGGCTCCTGCTGGCGCAGATGGACATGCATGATGCTCGCGCCGGCATTGAACGCGGCCCTGGCCTCACGCGCCATCTGCTCCGGCGTCACCGGCACGTTGTGCTGCTTCGGATCGGTCAACACGCCGTTTAGCGCGCAGGTAATGACGGCCTTGTCGCCCATGGATCAGCCTTCGAAAAGCGGAATGCGAGGGATCGCGAAGATATCCAGTGCGATCATGCGTGCCGCATCAGCCGGCTTCTTGCGTCCAGCCGCTACCCGGCGCTCGCATGGCGGTGGCTATAGATCGCCAGATCGCGCGAACCTGAAAAGATCGCGCGCGGCTTCAAGCCATAGAAGCGGCGGATCGAGTGGCTGAAATGCGTGGAGTCGGGATAGCCGATATCCTGCGCGAGATGCGCAAGGTTGATGTCCTGGTTGGCGAAATGCAGCAGATGCCGCGCGCGCTTCCAGGCGCGGAACGAGCGGAACGAGATTCCGGTCTCTTCCTTGAACAGATGCAGGAAGCGCGATGGAGACAATCCGGCCTCCGCGGCGCAGCTTGCTGCCGTCACCGGCTCACCGGAGAATTTTCCGATCTGCGCGATCGCGCGTACCACGCGCGGATCGAGTTCGCGCTGTGGCAGGGGCTCGCCAAGGCACAGGCGATCGAACTCGGTGCTGGAGAAATCACTGCCCGCATGATGCTCCCGCAATTCGTGATAAGCAGCACGAATGCGGCTGGCGAAAGCCGTGCCCTCAGGTCCCGAGAGGCGCGTGGCGAGGTCTTCAAGTGCGCCCGGCCGAACGCTCTCGGGTTCGATCACGACGCTGAGCACGGAGCGATGATCACTGGCGATGGTGTGCCTGATGTTCGGCAGCAGAGCGACCATGTCGGCATGGGTTTCGCAGCCATCGGCAGTGGTGAGCCAGAGACGGCCCTCGATCGCGACATAGATGTTGAACCCGCCCGAGCAGCGTTGCCGCGGCCGCCCCAGCAGGCCGGCATAGAACACGCGCTCCGGCGTGATCAGCATCAGATGGCCGGATTTGTGACTAGTATCGTCCATGGCTCGTCCTCCTCGCGCGGCTCTCTGGCCGCTGCGACGGGATCAACCATAGCGGAAATTTGAGGACTGACTACGGCCGAATCCGTCATTCCGGGATAGTCCGAAGGACCAGACCCGGAATCTCGAGATTCCGGGTTCGATGCTTCGCATCGCCCCGGAATGACACACCAGTTAGGCTTGTATCCGCGGCGCCACGTTTTGCTCGATGCCAGCCTTGCGTTCCGCCGCAACGGCCCGCTTGTACCCGTCGCGTTCCTGCAACCGGACCCAATAGGCCGCGACATTGGGGCCGAAATCCCTGGCAAGGCCGATATTGCCGGCGAGCCGCAACGCGTAGCCGTTGACAATATCGGCCGCGGTGAAGCGCCCGGCGCACAGAAATTCCGCATTCGCGGTCGCAGCCTCGACCGCGCGCAGCCGGCCTAGGAACCATTTCGCGTAATCGCCGGCAACTTGCGGGTTCCGCCGCTCCTCCGGCTCAAGCTGGCTGTATCTCAGCACCAGCGTTTGGGGAAAAGTCAGCGTGGCGTCGCTGAAATACATCCAGTTCAGGAAGGCGCCATAGGCCGGGTCGTCCATCCCGACCACCAGCGGGGTCGGTCCGTACTTGGTGCCGAGGTAATAACAGATGCCCGACGACTCCGTCATTTTGGTCTCGCCGTCGATCATGAAAGGAATCGTGCCGAGCGGATTGATCGCGAGATATTCCTTGGCAAACACCCGCGGCGGGAACGGCAGCATCTTCAACTCGTAGGGCAAGCCCATCTCTTCCAGCATCCAGAGCGGGCGGAACGAGCGCGCGCCGTCGCAGTGATAGAGCGTGATCATCAACCGTTCCTCATCGTTACTTTTCCGATTTGTTCTTATTAGCTTTTGGGCAGCGTGCCCATCATCTTGCACAGCACCGTCAGCATCACCTCGTCGGCGCCGCCGCCGATCGAGGTCAGGCGGCTGTCGCGATAGGCCCTGCTGACCGGCGTCTCGTTCATGAACCCCATGCCGCCCCAGAATTGCAGGCAGGCATCGGTGAGTTCACGGCCCAAACGGCCGGCCTTTAATTTCGCCATGGTGGCAAGCCGCGTCACGTCCTCGCCCGCAATCAGTGCCTCGGCAGCGCGGTAGACCAGCGCACGCAACAGCTCGACCTCGGTCTGCATCTCCGCCAGCTTGAAATGAACGGTCTGGTTGTCGAGGATCGATTTCCCGAACGCCTTGCGGTTGCGGGTATATTCGATGGTCTCTGATATGATGAACTCATGCGCCTTGAGGCAGGCGGCCGCGCCCCACAGCCGCTCCTCCTGGAACTGCACCATCTGGTAGGTAAAGCCCTTCCCTTCCTCGCCGATCCGGTTGCGCTTGGGCACCCGGACATTGTCGAAGAAGATCTGCGCGGTGTCGGACGAGCGCATGCCCATCTTGTCGAGCTTGCGCGCGATCTGGACGCCCTTTGTCTTCATGGGTACGCAGATCAGCGACTTGTTGCGATGGACTTGATCATCGCTGGTATTGGCGAGCAGACAGATCCAGTCGGCCTGCACGCCGTTAGTGATCCACATCTTGCCGCCGTTGATGACGTAGTCGTCGCCATCGGAACGCGCCTGAGTCTTGATCGAGGCGACGTCGGAACCGGCGCCCGGCTCCGAGACGCCGACGCAGGCCACCGCATCGCCGGCAATCGCGGGAGCCAAAAACTCGCGGCGCACCTCATCAGAACCGAACCGCGCCAGCGCCGGCGTCGCCATATCGGTCTGCACCCCGATCGCCATCGGCACGCCGCCGCATTTGATGGCGCCGAGCTCTTCAGCCATCATCAGCGCGTACGAATAATCTAGTCCTTGACCGCCGAACTCGGTGGGCTTGTTGAGGCCGAGAAAGCCGAGGTCGCCAAGCTTCTTGAACAGTTCATGCGCCGGGAAAATGTCGTTCTTCTCCCATTCATCGACGAACGGATTTATTTCGGCCGCGATGAATTTTTGCAGGATACGGCGGGGTTCGTCGTGATCGGCGGTGAAGAGCATGTTTGTCCCTTGTCATTCCGGGGCGATGCGCAACATCGAACTATGGTGCGCAATTGCGCACCTGAGAATCTCGATCCGTTCATTCGACTTCTGGGTTCCGGGTTCGCGCTGCGCGCGCCCCGGAACGACAGCGCTCACAACCCCATCTGTCTGGACGCGAGATCCTTCATGATCTCCTCGGTGCCGCCGCCGATGGCGTTGACCTTGACCTCGCGATAGATGCGCTCGACCTTGACGCCGCGCATGAAGCCGGCGCCGCCGAAGATCTGCACCGCTTCGGAGGCGCAGAACGCCATGGTTTGCGTGGCCTGGTTCTTCATCATGCAGATTTCGGCAACCGGGCTCTCGCCCTGCCCGAGCCGCCACGCCAGCATTTCCAGCATCGCCTGCGAGGCCGCGACCTTCTGCGCCATATCGACGATCTTGTGACGGATCACCTGGTGCTGCGCAATCGGCTTGCCGAAGGTCTTGCGCTCCTTGGCATACGCCATCGCCTCCTCGACGCAGACACGAGCGTAGGCCGTGCAGCTCGCCGCCATGCCCATGCGCTCGCTGTTGAAATTGTGCATTATGAGCTTGAAGCCCTGGCCTTCCTCGCCGACCAGGTTCTCGATGGGAACGCGGCACTCGTCGAAATGCAGCGTGGCGGTGTCGGAGGCCCACCAGCCCATCTTCTTCAGTTTCGTCCGCGACAGGCCCGGCGTATCGCCCTCGATCAAGAGCAGGCTGACGCCGCCCGGTCCCTCGCCGCCGGTGCGTACCGCGACCGTCAGATAGTCGGCCCGCATGCCCGACGTGATAAAAGTCTTCTCGCCGCTGACGACATAATGGTCACCGTCGCGCCGTGCCTTGGTGCGCAGATTGGCGACGTCGGAGCCGCCGCTCGGCTCGGTGATCGCAAGCGCCGAAATCTTCTCACCCGACAGTACCTGCGGCAACACCCTCGCCTTGACCTCGGGCCGCGCGGCGCGCGCGATCGGCGGCGAGCCGATGGTGTGGCTCATCAGGCTCGAGCTGACCCCGCCGGCGCCGGCGCGCGCCAATTCCTGCGACGCCACGATCTTCATGAACTGGTCGGCGGCCACGCCGCCATATTCCTCGGGAAAGCCGAGCCCCAGCAGCCCGATTTCGGACGCCTTGCGGTAGAGCTCGCGCGGAAACTCGCCGGCTTCATCCCATTCATGGGCGAAGGGTTCGATCTCTCGCGCCACGAATCGGCGCATCACGTCGCGGAACGCCTCGTGATCCGCCGTATAGAACGGGCTTTGCACCATTCTGCGCTCCAGCATGCCTTTCCTCCGCCACGATGACGATGCCCCGGTTGGCCTGCGCAAACTTGCGTTGAGCGGCTGGCATGATCTTGTAGGTCGTGTCGCGCCAACGCGCATGCGGTGTCCAGCAGCTCAACGCAAGACCAGTTCCTTTCGCATGACCTAGCCTTGGTTCAAGACCAATAACATATCATCGGGCCGTCGTTGGGAAGGATACAGCATGATCCGATCGCGCAATTCTGCCTCGGCTTTCTTCCTGACAGCACTGCTGTCGCTTGCAGCGACGACGGCTTCCGCCCAGCAACCCGGGATATCAGACACCGAGATCAAGTTCGGCAACATCATGCCGTATAGCGGCCCGGCGTCGGCGCTCAGCGTCACGGGCAAGGTCTTCGCCGTCTATTTCGATCTGGTCAACGAGAAGGGCGGCGTCAACGGGCGCAAGCTCAACATGCTCTCGCTTGACGACGGATTCTCACCGCCGAAAACGGTCGAGGCGACGCGCCGATTGGTCGAGAATGACGGCGTCGCCTTCATGTTCGGAACCATGGGCACTGCGCCGAGCTCCGCGACCGCGAAATATCTCAACGGCGCCAAGGTGCCGCATCTGTTCTTGATCAGCTCCGCCTCGAAATGGAACGACCCGACCAACCAGCCCTGGCTGATGGCCCTGCCCTGGGCGCCCAATTATGTTGAGGAAGCGGGCATCGAGGTGCGCTTCGCCCGCGCTAAAAACCCCAATGCGCGTTTTGCCATCCTCTATCAGAACGACGACGCCGGAAAGGACTATCTGCGCGGCGTCAAGCAGGCGCTCGGCGCCGACGCCGACAAGGTGATCGCAATGGCGACGAGTTTCGAAGTCGCCGACCCCACGGTGGACTCGCAGATCCTCACGCTCGCCAACACCAAGGCCGACGTGTTCCTGATCTACAGCGTGACGCCGCGTGCGTGCGCCCAGGCGATCCGAAAAGCGTACGAGACCGGCTGGCGTCCGATGCGATTCATCTCCAGCGGCTGCGCCAACAAGGAGTTGGTGATGGTGCCGGCGGGCCTCGAAGCGGCGACAGGCATCATGTCCGTCGGAGCGCTAAAGCCCTATGCGGCTGATTCCACCGACCCCGACTTGATCACCTATCGGGATTTCATGAAGGCGCGGCTGCCGAATATCGATCCGGCCAATCTGGCTGCGGGTTACGGTTACATGGTGGCGCAAGCGCTGGTCGTGGTGCTCACGCAATGCAAAAACGACCTCAGTCGCGAGAATATCATGGCGCAGGCGGCCAACCTCAAGGACATATCGCTGCCAATGCTGATGCCCGGCGTCAAGCTCAACACCTCGCCGACGGACTATCGTCCCATCAAGGACGGCTATATGGTCGAGTTTCGCGACAACCAGTTCAACGTGATCAGTGAACTGCTACGCGGCTCCTGAACGTTGACGGGCAATACTAACAATGAGCCCGGCGCGACCGGATGGCCGGTTGTAATCGGGCGGTTCTCGGGAGGAAGCATGCCTTCGGTTCGCTATTACGACTGGATCGCCCATTTCGGTCGCCGCACGCCGGGCAAGATTGCGGCCATCGACCTCGCGAGTGGCCGCCGTCTCTCCTACGCAGAGTTTGACGCCCGCATTTCGCGTCTTGCCACGCACCTGCGCGATGCGCTCGGCGTCAAGCGCGGCGACCGCGTCGCCGTGCTGGCACTGAACACCACCGATACGCTCGAAGTGCAGTTCGCCTGCGGCCGGTTAGGGGCGGTCTTCCTGCCGCTGAACACGCGACTCACGGTTCCCGAGTTGCAATTCATTGTCGGCGATTCTTCGCCGACGGTGATGATCCACGATAGCGACCTCGCGGAAGTTGCGCTGACGGTCGCCAGGCTCTGCAGCGTTTCATCGGCGCTGCTGCTCGGCCCCGGCGGTTCCTATGAGGCGGCGATCGCGGCTTCGAAGCCACTCGAGCGTTTTGAATACGTCACGCATGACGACGTCTCGACCATCATGTACACCTCGGGCACGACAGGCCAGCCCAAGGGTGCGATCATCACCCATGGCATGACGTTCTGGAATTGCGTCAATCTCGGCGGCCCTGCCTATGTCTCGCCGTCGACGGTTCTGCTCACCGTGCTGCCACTGTTCCACACCGGCGGGCTCAATTGCTACACCAATCCCGTGCTGCATGCCGGCGGCACCGTGCTGATCATGCGTGCGTTCGATCCCGGCATGGCGCTGCAACTGATCAGCGATCCATCATATGGCATTACCCAATTCTTCGGCGTGCCGGCGATCTACCAGTTCATGGCGCAGCATCCCTCGTTCGCGACGGCCGATTTCAGCCGCCTCGTGATCGGCGGCGTCGGCGGTGCGCCGATGCCGGTACCGCTCCTGAAACTGTGGGAAGAACGCGGCGTCGCTCTCCAGCAGGGCTACGGCATGACCGAAACGTCGCCGGCCGTGCTGGCACTCGACCGAGAGGACGCCGCGCGCAAGGCCGGCTCGTCCGGCAAGCCGGTACTGCATACGGAAGTGCGGATCGTCCGACCTGATGGCACGGACGCGGATGTCGGCGAGCTCGGCGAGCTCTGGGTCAGGGGGCCGAACGTCACGCCCGGCTACTGGAACCGGCCGGACGCCAACCAATCATCGTTCACCGACGGCTGGCTGCACACCGGCGACGCCACCCGCGTCGACGAAGAGGGCTTCTACTACATCGTCGATCGCTGGAAGGACATGTACATTTCCGGCGGCGAAAACGTCTATCCGGCCGAGGTCGAGAGCGTGCTGCATCAGCTTACCGCAATAGCCGAAGCTGCTGTGATCGGTGTTCCCGACGAGCAATGGGGCGAAGTCGGCATGGCGATCATCGCCGGGAAGCCCGGCCAGACGCTGACGCCGGCCGAAATTCACGCCCATTGCGCGGCCAATCTGGCGCGCTTCAAATGCCCGCGGCTGATCGAGTTCGTCGATGCCCTGCCGCGCAATGCGACCGGGAAGATTCACAAGCCGACACTGCGACAGAAATTCAACGCGCCGAAAGCGACGGACAAGCTCGCTTCATGATCGTGCGCCGGCATGCGACAAACGAAGAGCCCGCCGGTTCATCACCGGCGGGCTCTTGTATCGGAGGCCAATTAGAGGATCCCAGTACATCCGTGGAAATCCCGAATCGGCAACCTTTATTCGACGCGAAGGTTCTCGGCACTGGTCTTGCCGCGCATCGGGTCCTTCTTCGCTTCGAACGAGATCTTCTGACCTTCGTTGAGCGAGCTCAGACCCGCACGTTCGACGGCGCTGATGTGAACGAAAACGTCAGTGCTGCCATCATCGGGCTGAATGAAGCCGAAGCCCTTGGTCGCGTTGAACCACTTAACTGTTCCGGTAGCCATACAATTATCTCCAAGATGCGCGAAAGCGCTTTGCCCGCACGACCTCCGTGCAGGTTTGATCCGATTTCAACGATGTCTTGGGGATTAGAGCCGGTTCGGCGTGGTCAACAAGGCAGAGCGATAATTCGAATAAGAGCCATATAGTCTGTTTCGCCTGGAATGCAAGGCCGACGGGCGCTACCCCGGCAGAAACATCGCGAACGGCTCATCCGTCGTTCGCGAAGTGCTGGCAGTACTGCACGTAGTTGGGTTCATCGACTGAGATCCTGCCGAAGGTCGGGTGCGCGACCATGTTGATCGGCAGGTAGGCGATTGGGGCTGCGATCGGCGTCAACAGTGAGCCGTTCAAGCTTTCGGAACTGCCGATCAGCCTGCCGGCCGGTTGGGAATCTGAAAGTTGTTCGGCGAGCGCCCACGCGTTCCTGCAACGCCTATGGAACGGCGCGCGGATACGAACGAGGCGCGGGTTCAAATCGCGGCGCTGAAGCAGGCCCCAGCCTGTCGCCACCCAAGCGCCCAGCACGGTCATGCTGCCGGGAACAGCGACCGACGCCGAACTGAAGATGATTACGGGCGTGATCCTGCTCACGTTCAGCCTGATCGTCTTGGTGTTCAATCGACGTCAGATGTCACTGCGTTGACGTCGGCTGAAAGGAGGAGGAACCCCCGACCTCCTCTTTCCAGAGCGCGCGCGGCTTCCACCCGTCCCCCCAGAGCCGCGCGCGCCGTTTTTCTCCTCACCGTCATTCCGGGATGGTCTCGCGCTTCGATGCCCGGCATCGATCCGCTCGCGGGCGGGCATGAACTTGTGCTGTCGACCTGCTGGCCGTTCGACGCGCTGACACAGGGGCCGGAGCGCTATCTTGTGCACGCCACGATGATCGGGCCCGTATCAAATACGCACTGAATTCTGTGAGCCGGGAAATCTTGCGCGGCGCGAATGGCGCTCATCGCGTAACGCGTGTTGCCACCCTCACCAGGGCTCAATAAAAAGGTCGTAATCAAAAGAAAAACATGGCGAGACGATCGTTTTCGATCACCACGGCCAAGAACAACAGAGTCAGGGATATCCATGGACGCTCAGGCAAGCACCGCATCGCATCAAGCCGAAAAATGGTCGCCTTCGCCCGACGCCAGCGACATCATCAAGGGTATCCACGCGATGCTGCACCCACGCAACATCGTGCTGGTCGGCGCCACCGATAAGCCCGGCAATTATGCCGAGCGTATCTGGAACAATCTGGTCAAGTACGGTTACGAAGGCGGACTGTTTCCGGTCAACGCCAAGCGCGAGACGATCTGGGGCGTGCCCTGCTACAAGGATTTTGCGAGTCTCCCCGAAAAGCCCGATCACGTGCTGGTGCTGGTGCCAGCGCGTTTCGCCGTGCAGGTGATCCGCGATGCCGCGGCTGCCGGCGCGCGCTCCGCCACCATCGTCACCTCGGGCTTCAGCGAATTACAGGACGAGGAAAGCCAGCGGCTGGCGGTTGAATTGAAGGAGGCGGTGCGCGAGACCGGCCTTGCGGTCACCGGGCCGAACTGCCTCGGCAATTTGAGCGCGGGCGAAAAGCTGTTCACCAACATCGATGATCGTATCGTCACGATGGAAGCCGGCCCAGTGGCGATTGTCGGGCAATCCGGCGCGATCGTGATGGCGATCCGCCAAACGCTGGAAGATCGCGGCGTCGGCGTCGGCTACATGGTCACGACCGGCAACGAGACCGGGCTCGAGACGCCCGACCTGATGGCCTATTTCGCCGCCGATCCCTCTATCCGCGTCATCGTCGTCTACCTCGAAGGTGTCCGGAATACCAAAGTGTTCCGCGAAGCCTGCAAGGCCGCGCGGGCTGCCGGCAAGCCGGTGATTGCGCTGAAGCTCGGCGCCTCCGAGGGCGGCCGCGCGGCTGCGATGGCGCATACCGGTGCGCTCGCCGGCTCGATCGAAACTTTTGACGCGATCTCAACCCGCGAAGGCGTGATCCGCGTCCGCGGATTGGACGAGCTGATCGAGACCACCGAATGTTTCGTCCATGCCGATCCGCCGAAAGGCAACCGTATCGCCGCGGTTTCACTGTCGGGCGGCAAGCGCGGCCTCCTGATCGACGCGTTCTATTCGGCCGGCATGAACTTCGCGCCGCTCAGCGCGAATGCAACAGAGCAACTGGCGCAAATGCTCGGCCCCGGCAGCATTGTCGGCAATCCGCTCGACGCCGGCTTTGCCGCCGTGGTCGATCCGTCCGTCTATATAAAGTCGATCAAGATCATGATCGACGATCCCGATACCGACATCGTCATCATCGACGCCGAACTGCCGAAGGCGCCGCACGAGCTGCGCGAGCGCAATCTGCGCCTCGTCAACGAGATGGCGGGCGCGGCAAGCAAACCTGTCGTTTACATCAGCGCGATGTCGATCGGGTTCACTGACTTCACCAAGGCGCTGCGCAAATCGCTGCCGAACGTCGCGGTGATGCAGGGCCTCGACCGGGCGGTCGGCGCGATCAAGTCACTGATCGAGTATGCATCGCTGCACAAGGAAGTGCCCGACATCGTGTCGAGCTCGAAAGCTTCCGCGCGCGCGGTGTTGGAGAAGACGCTCAAAGCCGCCAACCGCGCCGCCGCGCTGGACGAGGTCGCCTCGAAGCAGCTGCTCAAGGCCTATGGCATTCCCGTGTCGAAAGAAGAGATCGCGAAGACCGCGGCGGAGGCGGTGAAGATCGCCAAGAAGATCGGCTTTCCGGTCGTGGCAAAAGTCGTCAGCGCCGACATCCTGCACAAGTCGGACATCGGCGGCGTGGTGCTGAACCTCAACAGCGCCGCCGAGGTGAAGAAGGCGTTCGCCGACATCACCGCGCGGGTAAGGAAGATCAAGAGCAAGCCGAAGTTGGAGGGCATTCTGATCGCGCAGCAGGTCAAGGCCGACCTCGAACTCGTGGTCGGGGCCTCGCTCGACGCTGAGATGGGTCCCGTCGTGCTGTTCGGCACCGGCGGCGTCGACATCGAACTGATGAAGGATGTTGCGCTTGCCGGCGCGCCGCTGGACGAAGCCGAGGCGAAACAGTTGATCGCCAAGACCAAGGCCGGCGTGAAGATGAAGGGCTATCGCGGAAAGCCGGCGCTGCACGAGCCGTCCGCCGTGAAGGCGCTGGTCGGCCTGTCGAACCTCATGGCTGACGCCGGCAACCGCATCGCCTCGATCGATGTCAATCCGTTTTTGATCAACAGCAAGCTCGGCGTGGCTGTGGATGGCCTGATCGTGCTGAACAACGCCGCGGCGAACAAAGCGGCAGGGCATTAGCGCCACTCGTCATGCGCGGGCTTGACACGCGCATCCATCTAGAATGAATCCTTTCGAAGGCGATGGATTGCCGGGTCAAGCCCGGCAATGACGGCTGGGTACTACAACCCCGCGCCCCATTTCTGCGCCGTCTGCATAATCCAGTCTCGATACAGCGTCAGTGGCGTAACGCCGGTCATGCCGCCGCAGCCTGCGCTGCCGTTCGGCCCGGTCGACCAGCTCACCACGCCGATAATGACGGGACCACCTTGCTTGTCCTCGAACACCGGCGCGCCGGAATCTCCCGTACAAGCTCCGAGCCCCTCACGCGCGCCCTGCCCCACCGGATCGACCAGCCTGATCTGCAACGTTCCCGGCCTGCCGGTTGCGACCAGGCTGGCGACCCGGATGGTGCCGCCGCTCTTGCCGTCGCCGCGGACGGTGACGCCGATGCCCGCGATCGTGAAACGGCTGCCGATGTTGATCGGAATGTTGGGCAATCCGAGCGCGGCCGTCGTCTTTCCCTTGGGCGACACCGCCAACTGCAACAACGCGACATCCGCCGTCGCACGATGTCCTGACATCGCCTGCATGTTGAAGCCAGGATGAATGGCGACGCTCTTCACGTCCTGCAGCGAGGGCTGCCTGTCCGCGCCGTATTCGACGATCTTGTATTGCGCGCCGGGCTGCACGCAGTGCGCCGCCGTCAGCACCAGCCTTGGCGCAATCAAGGCGCCGGTACAAAAATTGCCGCGCGAGCCGACGATGGTGACAATCGAGCGGGCCACGCCATCAGTCGATGGCGCACCACCGCCGACGACGGCATGCGCGGGAACCGAGAGCAGCAGCGCGAGGCAGGCAATCATTCGAGGCAGGATCTTCATCGGCGCAGCAATAGCTTGTGCGGCGCGCATCGCCAAGGGCGGCGGTCGGGCTGGTTCGGGCAGCCAATCCGTGTTAGCCGCTCCCCGGAACGGTTACTTCAGGCGGGACATTATGATCGAGGCTGTGATCTGGGATTTCGGCGGGGTGCTCACCACCTCGCCGTTCGAGGCGTTCACGCGGTTCGAGACCGAGCGCGGGCTGCCGGCCGACATCATTCGGCGCACCAACGCCGCCAATCATCTTGAAAATGCCTGGGCGAAATTCGAGCGCGCCGAGGTCGACATCGAAGCCTTCGACGAATTGTTCGCGGCCGAATCGCTGGCGCTGGGCGCGGCGGTTCGCGGCAAGGACGTGCTGCCGCTATTGTCCGGCGATCTGCGGCCCGAAATGGTCGAGGCACTCAAGCGCATCAAGGCAAAGTTCAAGACCGGCTGCATCACCAACAACCTGCCCGCCAACGCCATCGGCAGCCACAGCGGCCGCACGCTCTATGTCGCCGAAGTGATGGCGCTGTTCGATCATGTCATCGAGTCAGCGAAGATCGGACTCCGGAAACCCGACCCACGCATCTACCGAATGATGGTCGAGACGCTGAAGGTCGATCCCAGAAATTGCGTCTATCTCGACGACCTCGGCGTCAATCTGAAGCCGGCGCGCGAGATGGGCATGACCACGATCAAGGTGGTCAGTGCGGCGCAGGCGATCGCGGAGCTTGAGGCGGCAACCGGGCTGACATTGCGCTAGGCGGAAAATACCGGAAAACTGCGACCTCCCCTGAGCAAACGGCGCTTGTCCTTTGCCGGGAACGCAGGCAGAACACTCTGAAATCTATCGAATTCGGAGTTGAAACCCGGTGGCGGACAACAGGCCTTTGGCCTCGATCGAGGCAGTGGAAAGCGGTCTTGCGGCGCAAGGCTATATTGCGAGCCGCCAGATCGCGACCGCGGTCTATCTGGCGCAGCAGATCGAAAAGCCCATTCTGGTCGAAGGTCCTGCCGGCGTCGGCAAGACTGAACTCGCGAAAGCGATCGCTGCCTGGCGCGGCATGAAGATGATCCGCCTGCAATGCTACGAGGGGCTGGATGAGGCCAAGGCGCTCTACGAGTGGAAGTATGCCAAGCAGCTTCTGTATACGCAGATTCTGAAGGACAAGCTCGGCGAAGTGCTCGGTGGCGCGCCGACGCTGGAAGCGGCGCTGAACCAGCTTCACGATTTCGGCGACGTGTTCTTCTCCAAGGAATTCGTCGAGCCGCGGCCGCTGCTGCAGGCGCTGGAGCAGCCCGCCGGCTGCGTCTTGCTGATCGACGAAATCGATAAATCCGACGCCGAATTTGAATCGCTGCTGCTGGAAATTCTCAGCGATTTTCAGGTGACGATTCCGGAACTCGGAACGGTGGTCGCAGTCGCGCCGCCGACCGTGATCCTGACCTCAAACAGCGAGCGCGATCTCGGCGACGCGCTGAAACGGCGCTGCCTGCATCTGCATATCGGCTTTCCTGAGCAGAAGCTGGAAGAGCGGATTGTCGAAAGCCGGGTGCCGGGCATTTCGCAGACGCTGCGCAGGCAGATGGTAAGCTTCATCCACGAAGTCCGTACGCTGGACCTCAAGAAGCTGCCGTCGGTCAGCGAAACCATCGATTGGGCACGGGTGCTAGTGCTGCTGCAGGCGCCCGAGCTCGGCCACGAGATGGTCAAGGATACGCTGAACGTTCTCCTGAAATACGAGGCCGATATCGAGGCCACCGTGCCGCAGGTCTCCACCTTCATCGCCAAGGCCTCGCGTCAAAACGTCTTCGGGTGACGGATTAATGCGCGAGAACCTGCATCGCTTCTTTCGTGCGGCGCGGGGCGCAGGCGTCAGGCTCTCGCCGGCGGAAAGCATCGATGCGATGCGAGCCGTCTCCAAGGTCGGCTTTACCGACCGCACGATCCTACGTGACACTTTTCTGCTGACGCTCGCCAAGACGCAGGACGAGAAGAAAGCGCTCGGCGATTGCTTTGATCTGTTCTTCGATCAGCCCGAGCCGCAATCGCCGCCCGAAGAGGGCAAGGCGGACGAGCCGGATGCGCAAGGCTCCAACGCGACATCCGATTCACCAGGTGACGTCACCGGCGGCGACAAGCAAGCCGAAGGGCTGGGTTCGCTCGCCCAGATGCTGCTGGCGCAGGACCGCAACCAGATTTCCGCGGCAATCGCCAACGCGGCGAGCGCCGCTTCGCTGTCCGACATCCGTTATTTCACCCAGCGCGGCATCTTCTCCGGCCGCATTCTCGACCAGATGGGCATTCAGCGCCTGCGCGACGATCTCGACAATCTCGCGGCGACCAACCCGGCACTGGCGGAGCGGCTGACCAACGCGCTGGACGGCCTGCGCGGCACGGTTCGTGACACCGTCTCGCAGGCGCTGATGCTGTACGGGCGCGAGGAAGCTGAGAATTTGCGCAATGAGATCCTGCGCAACGCGCCGCTGTCCCGGATCGAGCCGCGGCAGGTCGATCAGATGCGGCATCTGATCCGCCAGATCGCGCGCCGCCTGCGCGAGCGCTACAGCAAACCGCGCAAGCGCCAGCGCCGCGGCCATCTCGACGTCCGCCGCACCATCCGCCGCAACGCCGCCTGGGGCGGCGTGCCGTTTCTCACCGCGTGGAAGCGGCGGCACCGCGACAAGCCGAAGATCGTCGCACTCTGCGACGTTTCGGGCTCCGTGGCGCGGGTTTCGGATTTCTTTTTGCTGTTGATCCACAGCCTGCATGAGGTCGTGGACGACGTCCGCTCGTTCGCATTTTCCGGCCACCTGATCGAGGTCAGCGACATCCTGGAGTCAAAATCGCCGGAAGAGGCGATGGCCGACATCATGTCCAAGGTCGGCTTTGGTTCGTCGGACTACGGCAATTCCTTCGCCGACTTTGAAGACGAGTGGATGAGCGCGATCACGCCGCAGACCACCGTGATCGTGCTTGGCGACGCCCGCAGCAACAATCTCGACCCTCGTGCGGACATTCTGCGCCGTATTGCCGAGCGGTCGAAACGGCTGGTCTGGCTCAATCCCGAGGGACGCATGGCCTGGGGCTGGGGCGATTCCGAGATGCCGCGCTATGCAACCTTCTGCACTGTCGTCCGCCAATGCGCGACCGCCAAGCAGCTTGAACGCGCGGTGTCCGACATCGTGGCGAGCTATCAGTAGCCACCTTCACGCATCGATCGCTTCCTTGATGCGCTTGCGCGTCAGCGGCAGGTTACGCAGGCGCTTTCCGGTCGCGTTGGCGATGGCGTTTGCAATCGAGGCCGCCGCCGGGCCCTGCCCGGTTTCGCCGCTGCCGAGGAACGGCTGCCCCGGCCGGTCGATGATGTGAACCTCGATGCTTTCGGGCACTGAATTGAAACGCAGGATTGGATAGGTCTGCCAGTCGATGCTGGTGATCCTGGTGTCGTCGAACGTAACGCTCTCATACAGCGTCCAGCTCATCGACTGCACGATTGCGCCTTCGATCTGGTTGATCAATCCGTCCGGATTGACCACCTGCCCGCTATCGACCGCTGCCACCGCACGCACCAGGCGCGGGCGGCCGGTCTCGCGGTTCACCTCGACTTCGGAAGCGATGGCGCAATAGGCGGCCAGATTCTTGTACCGCGCAAAGGCAAAGCCGTAGCCGCGATCCGGCGGCGGCCTCCGATCAGGCTTCCATCCGAACGCTTGCGCGGCCTTTTCGACCACGTCGCGGCCGCGCTGATCGTCGAGATGTTTCAATCTGAACTCGACCGGATCGGCGCCGGCGAGAATGGCGAGCTCGTCGATAAAGCTCTCGATCGAGAACACATTGTGGTAGGCGCCGAGCGCCCGCATCGCCGAAATCCGCAACGGCATCGCGGGAATGAAGTGATGCACCACGCGCGCATTGGGGAAATTGTAGAATGGGATCGCGTTGCGATCACCGCCGCCTTCCGGCAGCGGCAACGGCCTGGGAGCCGGCACGGCAAACGGCTGCGCCATGTGCTGCGCCGCCAGCAACGATCCAGCGCCGCCCGGCCGCATCGAATGCGTATTGCTCCAGACATCGAAATTCCAGTCGGCAATTTTGCCATTGCCGTCAAGTGACGCCTTGAGCTTCGTCACCATGGCCGGGCCGAACGGCTCCCAGGCATGTTCCTGTTCGCGCGTCCAGTGCACGCGAACGGGTCGGCCGGGTAATGCACGGGCGATCAACGCAGCGTCGGCCGCGGCGTCGTCAGCGCCGTTGTGGCCATAGCAGCCCGAGCCTTCGATGTGGATCAGGCGAACGCTGGCCGGCGACATGCGCAGCATTTCGGCGATGCCCTGACGATCGGGATAGACGCCTTGCGTATGCGTCCACACTGTCATCGCGCCATCAATGAATTGTGCCACCGCGCAGGACGGCCCGATCGATCCATGCGCCTGATATGGCCGCGTATAGGTCGCCTCCACGGTCTTCTGGCCAGTGTCCGCGGGATTGCCACGCTCAAAGATGGTCGCGTCCTGCGAAGGCAAGCTGGTCAACACGTTAAGCAGATCATCCTGTTTCGGCAGGCTTGCGGTTTCCTTCCATTTGGCGGCAGCGGCAAGCGCGTTCATCGCCTTGATCGACTGGAATTCCTTTTCTGCGACCACGGCCAGGAAATTGCCGTCACGCACGACCTTGACGACGCCGGGCAGTTTCTCGACGGCGGCGGTATCGCATTCGGTCAGTTGCGCGCCGTAGCTCGGCGGCCGCACGACGCGGGCGTGCACCATCCCAGGCAGCCGCATGTCTTGAACATAGGCCGTCCCTCCGGTCACCTTGGCAGGGATGTCGACGCGCGGCACAGGCCGGCCGATCACCTTGAATGTCGCCGGGTCCTTCAATTTGGACGTCGGCTGTGCCTGAACATGCAACATCTCGCCTGCGACGAGTTCACCATACGACAGGCGCTTGCCATCTGGCGCGATCACCGCGCCGTCTGCCGTGCGCAGGTTCTCGGCCGGCAGATCAAGCCGCCTCGCCGCTTCTGCAATCAGCAGCGCGCGAACCTGTGCCGCCGCGTTCTGGATTGCGGTGCCGCTGTCCTTCATGGAGTTGCTGCCGGCTGTATAGCCTTCGTTCGCGGTCAGACGCGTGTCCGCCGTCGTCACCTTGAGAGATTCAAAGGGGATATCGAGCTCCTCGGCCGCGATCTGCTGAAACGCCGTCTTGAAGCCCTGGCCGAGTTCGGCCTTGCCGGTGAACACCTCGACGCCATTAGCATCAATGCGGATCCACGCGTCGAGATAGGGCGATGTTTTCAAGCTACCGGGCGGGCTCGGTGCGGCAGCCGGGGGCGGGTCTTGTTGCTGCGCCAAGGCATTGCCGAGCGAGAAGCTGACGATCAGCGCGCCGCCGCCTGCCAGCACGCGACGGCGATCGATAATGACGGGGGCGTTCATCGGGCGCCTCCATTGGCTGCCGGTGACGCTTCCGCCGTGTCCATCAGCCGCGCCGCCCGATGCACCGCACGCAAAATTCGCATATGGGTGCCGCAGCGGCACAGATGCGGTTCGAGCTCGGCGCGAATCTGCTCGTCAGTCGGCTTCGAATTCTTCTGCAGCAAGGCCTGCGCCCGCATCATCATTCCCGGGATGCAATAGCCGCATTGTGCTGCCTGCTCTTCCATAAATGCCCGCTGGATCGGCGCGGGCTCGGCGATCGTGCCAAGACCCTCCAACGTCGTTACCTGCTTGCCTTCGAGCAGCACCATCGGCACGACGCAGGACAGCACCGCCTTGCCGTCCACGATTACCGTGCACGAGCCGCATTGTCCTAACCCGCAGCCGAACTTGGCGGCATTGAGCTTGAGGTCGTCGCGCAGCACGTAGAGCAGCGGCGTATCCGGCTCTGCGTCGACCTGATGCTCGCGGCCGTTGACCTTCAATGTCATCATGGCTTTTCTCGCTGCTGAGGGTCGGCAGGCGCGTTGCGCGGCGCGGGCGATGTCTGAAGAAATACGGTCTGCGTGCGTCGTGCTTCTGCGATGGTCTTTTTGAGATCGGTCCATGCCGGCTGGTCGCTGAACCGCGCCCGCAAATAGTTCAGCAAGGCCGAAGCCTGATCATCGTTCATGCTGGCTGCAAAGCCCGGCATGATCGGGCTGCGCTCGCCTTCCACCGCGTCAATGCCTGACAGCACGATGTTGGCGAGATTGCGCGGATCGGGGCTTGAGATCGCGGTGCTGAGGCCGAGATCGACTCCGCCATAAGGAAGCGGCCTGCCGCTCTCGTGGCATGACGCGCAGGCGGCAGTGTAAATCGACGCGCCAACGGGGTTTGCCTGCGAAGCCGCCTTGCCGCGCGCCAAGGCAGCCTCGCTTGGTCCCGTGCGGCCAGACGTCGGTGTACCGGAAACGCTGGCCACATAGACCGCGATGGCGCGGACGTCGCTTGCCGGCACCGAGGACAGGTTGCTGACCACCTTCGCCATCGGTCCGCGCGCAGTGCCATGATCGGGATGCCAGCCTTCGCGCAAATAGGTGAACAATGCATCGGCGGTCCAGGGCACGGGTGAACGGGACTGGTCGTTGATCGCATAGGCGTGCCAGTCATCGACATCGCCGCCGGCAAACCGTGCGCTGACGCGCTCGGCGCCCAGCGCATTTCGTGGCGTATGGCAGGCGCCGCAATGGGCGAGCCCTTCGACCAGATAGGCACCGCGGTTCCACTCGGCGCTCTGCTTCGGATCAGGCCGATAGGTGTCGTGGCGAAGGAAAAGCAATTTCCATCCCGCGATGGCGAGCCGCTGGTTGAACGGGAAAGAAAGCTGGTTTTCGCGTGCCGCTGCGCGAACCGGCTGCCGCGTCATCAGGAAGGCATAGAGCGCCCGGTCGTCCTCATCGCTGACGTTGGTGAAGTGGTCGTATGGGAATGTCGGATAAAGGTGCTGGCCTTCACGGTTGACGCCGGACCGCATCGCGCGGCGGAATGCGGCTTCCGACCATCGGCCGATTCCCGTCTCCGGCTCCGGCGTGATGTTGGTGGAATAGATTGTGCCGAACGGGGTCGGCACCGGCAGGCCGCCGGCAAAGTTCTTAGCCCCGCGCGGCGTATGGCAATCGCTGCAATTGCCAATCGCCGCCAGGTCGCGGCCTCGCTTGACGAGATCAATATCGAAGGATTGCGGGTCGGGACGATCGATTGCCGCGATTTCCGGGCGCCACGCAATTGCAAAGGCCGCGACGGCGGCAGCGATCAGCAAGGCGGCAACGATACCCGCGATGATCCGCGCCGATACCCGCATGCTCTCGTCTCGGATTTTTGTTACTTGGGTTGCCTTCTAACACAAATCTCCCTCCGTCGTTCGCCCCCGGACGCGCTGATCACCGGCAGTTGACCCGTTGCTGCCATTGCTGAACACGCCACGGGAACATCAAATCAGGCATAGACTTGCCACGATGTTTTTGGCCTATTGGATCCGCTCAATTTTCGGTACCTCCCCCAAAAGCCTGGCGCCACACGCCTTCAACCGGACGACCTCACTCCCATGCCTGCTCCCGCAGCCCGGCGCCCTGAATCCGGCAATGTCCCCGATGCGCTGTCTGTCCTGAATTCCGTGTTCGGCCTGCCCGCGTTCCGCGGCGCACAGGAAGAAATCGTCCGGCACGTGACCGACGGCGGCAATTGCCTCGTGCTGATGCCGACCGGTGGCGGCAAGTCGCTGTGCTACCAGTTGCCGTCGCTGCTGCGCGAGGGCTGCGGCATCGTGGTGTCGCCGCTGATCGCACTGATGCGCGACCAGGTCGCGGGGCTTCTGGAGTCCGGCGTCGACGCGGCCGTGCTGAACTCGACGCTGTCATTCGACGAGGCGTCGGAAGTCGAGCGGCGGCTATTGGCCGGCGACCTCGACCTGCTCTATGTCGCGCCGGAACGGCTGTTGACGCCGCGCTGCCTTTCCCTGCTCGGCCAAGCGAATATCGCGCTGTTTGCGATCGACGAGGCGCATTGCGTGTCGCAATGGGGGCACGATTTCCGTCCCGAATATATCGGCCTCTCCGTACTGGCGGAGCGCTTTCCCGACGTGCCACGCATTGCGCTGACGGCAACCGCCGACGAGATGACACGCAAGGAGATCGTGACCCGGTTGGGGCTATCAGGCGCACCGAGCTTCATCTCGAGTTTCGACCGCCCGAACATTCGCTACGAGATCGTCGAGAAGCAGAACGCGCCGGCCCAGCTCAAGGCATTCATTACCGAGCGTCACGCCGGCGATGCCGGCATCGTCTATTGCCTATCGCGCGCCAAGGTCGAGGATACCGCCGAAGCGCTGAGCAACGCCGGCATTCCGGCCCTGCCCTATCACGCCGGTCTAGACGCCGGCCGTCGTGCCCGCAACCAGGATCGTTTCATCAACGAGGACGGCATCGTCATCGTCGCCACCATCGCGTTCGGCATGGGCATCGACAAGCCGGACGTACGCTTTGTCGCACATCTCGATCTGCCGAAAAGCATCGAGGCCTACTATCAGGAAACCGGCCGTGCCGGGCGCGACGGCAAGCCGTCCAGCGCCTGGATGGCCTATGGCCTGACCGATATCGTGCAGCAGCGCCGCATGATCGACGAGTCCACCGGCTCCGATGCGTTCAAGCGCGTCTCGATCGGCAAACTCGACGCGCTGGTCGCGCTGGCGGAAACCGCCGGCTGCCGACGCAGCCGCCTGCTCGGCTATTTCGGCGAGGCCGTCACGTCGACCAATTGCGGCAATTGCGACAACTGCCTGTCACCGCCACAGCTTCGCGACGGCAAGGTCGCTGCGCAAAAACTGTTGTCCTGTGCCTACCGCACCGGGCAGAGGTTCGGCGCCATGCATCTGATCGACGTGCTGGTCGGCCGCATGACCGAGAAGGTCACGCAGTTCGGACACGACAAGCTGTCCGTGTTCGGCATCGGCGGCGAACTTAACGAAAAGCAGTGGCGTGCCGTGATCCGGCAACTAGTCGCGATGGGTCACCTCAAGGCGGACAGCGAAGCCTTTGGTGCACTTAAGCTGACGGAAAGCGCGCGCGGCGTCCTCAAAGGCGAGACCGAGGTGATGCTGCGCGAGGCGGCGCCCGGCACCCGCACTCGCGCCAGCCGCGCCAAATCAAGGCGTGGCGATCTCGCGCCGCGCGCCGAAACCAAGCCCGCCGATGCCGGCCTGCAGGCCGCGCTTCGCGCCTGGCGCTCGGAGATCGCGCGCCAGCGAGGCGTGCCGGCCTATGTCGTGCTGCATGATTCCACGCTCGACGGCATCGCCGCCGCACGGCCGGCGACGCTGAACGCGCTTCGCGATATTCCCGGCATTGGCGACAAGAAGCTCGAACATTACGGCGACGAATTGCTAGCGGTGGTGCGAGCGGCGGACAAGTAAGTCTCTATCCGTTGCGGAAGGTGTAAGCGTAGCCGTTGATCGCGGGCGCGCCGCCAAGATGGGCGTAGAGCACTTTCGATCCCTTCGGGAAATAGCCCTCGTTCACGAGGTCGATCATGCCCTGCATCGATTTTCCCTCGTAAACGGGATCGGTGATCATGCCTTCGAGCCGCGCGCAGAGCCGGATGGCCTGCTTGGTTTCTTCCGACGGAACGCCATAGGCCGGATAGGCATAGTCCTCGATCAGGACGACGTCGTCCTCGACGATCTGCTGACCCAACTCGACGAGATTTGCGGTGTTGCGGGCGATGTCGAGCACCTGGGCCTTGGTCTGCGCCGGGGTGAAGGATGCGTCGATGCCGATCACCTTGCGGGCGCGGCCGTCCTTGGCAAATCCGACCAGCATGCCGGCATGGGTCGAGCCGGTGACCGTGCAGACCACGATGTAATCGAAGGCAAAGCCAAGCTCTTTCTCCTGCGCGCGGACCTCTTCGGCAAACCCGACATAGCCGAGCCCGCCATATTTGTGCACGGAGGCACCGGCGGGAATCGCATAGGGCTTGCCGCCCTTCGCCTTCACATCTGCAATCGCCTCTTCCCAGCTCTGGCGGATGCCAATGTCGAAACCTTCATCCACCAGCCGTACGTCCGCGCCCATCACGCGGCTGAGCAGGATGTTGCCGACCCGGTCATAGACCGCGTCCTCATGCGGCACCCAGCTTTCCTGCACCAGGCGGCACTTCATGCCGATCTTGGCTGCGACCGCCGCAACCATGCGGGTGTGGTTGGACTGCACGCCACCGATAGAGACCAGCGTGTCCGCGTTGGAGGCGATCGCGTCGGGAATGATGTATTCGAGCTTGCGCAGCTTGTTGCCGCCGAAGGCGAGCCCCGAATTACAGTCCTCGCGCTTGGCGTAGAGTTCGACCTGACCGCCGAGATGCTTCGAGAGCCGCTCCAGCTTTTCGATGTGGGTAGGCCCGAAGGTGAGCGGATAGCGTTCGAATTTCTCCAACATGGTCATCCCCCGTTGATGGTCTGAATGTCGGGGGAATGCCTATCACCGCGCTCCAGATAGGTGCTTTCAAAATCGAAACCAAGCTAGCGCTGTTATTGCACAATTCCGGGATTGTGATGCATCATCTACCATCACTCGGCACGATTGCGGAACATTCTTTCATGCCCGGCAGACTCGACCGTATCGACCTTAAGATATTGCGTTTGCTGCAAAATAGCGGCCGACTGACCAATGCCGAGCTGGCCGAAACGACCGGTGTCAGTGCCGCAACCTGTCACCGCCGCACCCAGCGCCTGTTCGACGAGGGGTTCATAGCGGGGATCCGGGCGATGGTGGCGCCACGAAAAGTCGGCAAGGGTGCGCTCGTCATGGTCGGCGTCGTGCTCGACCGCTCCACACCGGAAAGCTTTGCCGCCTTCGAGCGGGCGATCGCACAACTTAAATTCGTGCTCGATTGCCATTTGGTGGCGGGCGATTTCGACTATTTCCTCAAGATCCGCGTCGGCGATATGGAGGATTTCAACCGCATTCATGGCGAACAGTTGATTGCGCTGCCGGGCGTCCGCCAGACCCGGACCTTCTTCGTCATGAAGGAGGTCGTCGACAACGCGCCGCTCGATTTCTGATAGTGTTCGGCACCGCAAGACGGGCCCATCTTGCCCGGATGCGCTCTTCCGGAACCTGCGGAGACTCTGGTCAGGCAGCGCGCCATGTCCTATCAACCGGGCATGACCATGAACATTTGCCGGCGCGTTTTCGCTCTCGCCACCATTTTCATTGCAATGCCAGCCTCTGCCTCGGACGAACTTCACCGGCAAGAGCCCGATACCGTTATTTTTGCGATGATGTCCGGCAAATGCAGCACGCTTAAAGTGGCGGGACGCGATTTTGCCTGCCGCGCGGTTGCGTTCTTCCAGACGGAGGAAGGCAGGGCAAATTTTACCGTCGCCCTCGAGGACCCCAGCGACGACAGCCATATCATCACGTTTTCCGGCGACAACGGGCGGAGACCGGAGGCCAATCTGTACGAATTGCCGATCGACCGGATGCTGTTGAAAACCAAGGACAGGCCGAAGGCCGACGGTCTGCCGGTGCCGGCAGTCGAATCGACCGCTGGCCTCTGCAAGCAGGTCGGAAACTTCGTGACGCTTGAGCTTTCCTCTATCTCCTGCACCGCCGTCGACCGGAACGGCAAGAAATACGAGCTGCAGTATCAGTCCGACGGCGCGCCGATGGCGGTGCGCCGCATCAAGCGGATGCGTGTCGGCAGCCCCGCGGTGTCGCCGTTCGACGATGTAAAATGAAAGGCCGCCGGCGGAAAACCGATGGCGGCCAGTGTCGATCCACGCATGGCTCGCGACTGCGCGGACAAGCTCATGCTAGTTTGAAAGTCCTCCCAGGCAGTTGGAGGCTACCCGTCAAAGTCGAGCGATTGCCTTCACGCGGGCTTTACCGTGAACTGCCTCGCTCGCGCCCGCTCCTCGCTGGGAGGATGGAGCTCGCGATGTCGAACGCTATGGCCCATCTCGGCTTCTCTTCCTCTGCGCCGGGCACGTTGATCTGGACGCCGCCACCGTCGCTGACTGTATAGGACGCGGCCAGTACGGCGGCCTCGAGGGCGGCGCCCCGCGAATCGTAGACGCCGCCAATCTTGACGTTGTCGGCAAACACCGACCAGCCCAGCGGCGCCTTCACGACTTCGAACACTGATCGTTCCATCAAGACACCCTATGTCGCCTTACCTGTATCGCTTCCGTCCCTCGCCGACGCGGCGAATCCTGGCGAATGAAGCATGGCGCCGGGACGCTGACTTCTCGCCGGCGGCCTTCGCTCGCCCGTCGGAGGCCCGCAACTCCGTCAACAAATTCGCCGCCGGTGCCAGCGCGATTTCCTTCCGCACAGCATCGACAATTCGATCGAACTCAACTTCGCTCATCGCACGCTCCATTGCGCCGGGCCGGCATTCAGCCGCCAGGACGATAAGAGGGGACCGCGCTGACCACAGATCACCATGCAAGTTTGTTGTTAGAAGGCTCGCCCGCGGTCGCTTCGGTGGCAAAAAGAGGTCGAAATCGGGAAGCGGCCGCCTCTCGGCCTGCGCGAAACCGGTGGGCCCGATGCGCCGCCGGGTCCCCCTTGGCCCAACTTGCCCCATGCGTGCTAGATTCGGCCACGAATCAGGAGGGTTTGCATGCCGGTAGATAGTGACAGCGCCATTGCGTGGCACCGCGCCCAGCTCAAGAAGCTTCGCGAGACATTGAGGAGCATCGAGACCGCCAGGTTCACGGTGGGCGAGTCCGCACAATCGAGCAGAACCGGCAAAACCCAGAAGACCATTGCCGAGCTCGAGCAGAAAATCCGGCAGTCGCAGCACATCATCGCCGCCTATGAGCGGCAGACCCGGCGGCCGTTGGCGACCGACCAGCGAAGCCTCGCCAGCGTGAGCTGGAGCGCCTGGAACGCCCAGACGGCCCATAGCCGCGGTAGTTCGCGATAGGTCTTTGCCAGATCGTTGGCCGGCGCAATGTAGACCTGCGCTCGGCCGAACGGCGTCGGGCGCGCGATCGTGAAATCCGGAAGGACCGGCTGGGCAAAACGGCGGCGCGGCACCTAATTCTTTGCCGTCTCTTTCTCCTTCGCCTTGGCCTTGCACGAAATCAGAAAGGTAAACGCCCGCGCATTGCGGGCGATTTCGGTGGTCTTCAATTCGGTCTTGGCGTCCGAGATCTGATAGGGGACCACGCTGTTATCGAGAAAATCCCGCAAGGCTCCGGTCTTGATGGCGAAATTGATGTTCTCGGGAATGTTGCCCGTTGCCCTCGCGAACTTGATGGCATTCAGTTTCGCCGCGACCACGCCGACAACGTCGCCGCTTGCGGCCAATAGCGGCCCGCCGCTATTGCCGGGTTGAACGGCAGCACTGATCTGCAGGAAGCGCGTATCGTTCAGGATGCCGCTGAGCGAGCTCACGATCCCGGTCGTCACCGTGAAATCGGATGTCAGCAATCCATGAAAGGGATAGCCGATCGCGACCACGCTGTCGCCGGACTGGATTGCCTTGTCCCTGATTTTCGCGACGTCCTTGAACGAGCCCGTCACCTGCAGCAGCGCCAGATCATTGGTCTCATCGCTCGACACCAGGCGCAATTTGGCGGGCGCCTCGCCGGACAGGTTGCCCAAAATGTCGCCGACGCATCCGTGCACGACATGCGCATGGTCACGAGATGTCCGTTGGTGCTCACCAGAAAGCCGGTGCCGGTCTGGTCGAACAACCTATCGGGCTTGCCGGCCGCAGCATCGGGCGCCGCCGCTGCGGCGACCGGCTTGGCGGCGGGCAGGACCGAAAAATCGCCGGCACTGGCCAATCCCGATTGCCTGATCTTGGCGACGCAATTCGCTAATACCGGCAATAGCTGGCCGGTCTGATCGAGGTTGAACTGGAAGAGCTGCCCCTGCGTATAGGCGGTCATGGCCTTGGCCCGCCGGAACTGGCTGATGAGCGCGGAGTTGTTCGGCATCGGCACGCGAACCAGCTTGTCGGCAATTGGGACGCCATGAACGTTAACGGTTGCTGACCATCGAATGTCAAGGTCAGCGGAAAGGCTTCCCCGGTCGTCAGTCTCCATTGTTCGTGCATGAAGCCGAGGCTCCATCCACCACTATGATCGATCATAACGAGAAAATAGACGCCGCTGGCGTAGCGGGCGCCCGCCGCACAGTGCGAGAAGGATCCGGTCTGGTCATTGGTGTAGGCCCCGCCCTGCCAGTTGCCGACGCTGATCGAACCATATGGTCCGCGCGCCTGCGCATTCGAATTGGCAAAAATCGCACACAACAAAGCTGCGACCGCACCAGCACGGCACGTCATAAGCGCATCACCCCACATTCCCAGGGCGAGCATATTGGTCTTTGCAACCGAAGTCCATTTGGACCAATGCGGAAGATCAAAATTTCCGCTCCGGGGGGAGAGGAAGCCGTGGTTTGCTATCGGCCATATACCCGCTGCAGCCGGGGGCGGCCGAGCCGCCGAAGTCCACTTTATTAAGGTCTTTGCCGGATCATTCGGCACCGCATTTCGATCGGCGTAAGATCGAAGCCGATTCGTGTCTGCCCGTAGCAGGCAACTCAATCCTCAGCAGGTCAAATGATGGACTTGGCCAACCGTGGCATTGATTTCAAGCAGACGGCTGCGCTGCGTCCGCCGCCGGTGGTGCTGATCCCCGCCCTGGCAATGTCGTTCTACGTCTGGCTCAACCTCCTCACGACCATTCCATATCCGGGCAAAATCGGGCTTGACTACAACACGCTTGGTACGGACTGGATGGTCTTCTACGGCGCGACCCGCTCGGTCCTCGACGACAATGCGCTGCTGATCTTCGACGGTGATCGCTTCACCGACTTCCTCAACACGACGTTTGCAGGCTGGCTCTCCAAGCCGCTGGAATTCCGGCCATGGGCCTATCCGCCGAGCTTTCTGCTGATCCTGCTGCCGTTCGCGCCGCTGGGATTCTTCGGCTCCTATGTGGCGTTTCAAATCGCGACCGGCGCCCTGCTGGCCGTCGCGCTGCGGGCGAGTGCGGGAAACACCCTGCCGTCAGGCGCTCTGCTGCTGGCCGCGCTGATGTGTCCGGCGTCGGCCATCAATGCGATCAACGGTCAGGCCGTCTTTCTGGTCGCAGCCCTGATCGTCGGCGGCTTTAGCCTTCTCGAACAGCGTCCCTATCTCGGCGGACTGGTGCTGGGGCTGCTGACGTTCAAGCCCCAATTCTGCATCCTGGTGCCGATCGCGCTCGTCGCGGCCGGGCAGTGGCGCGCGCTCCTGGCTGCAGGCTTGTCCGCGTTGGCCATGATGATCGCGAGCGGATTGATTTTCGGATGGGAGCTGTGGCTGCGCTGGATTCCGGTCATCCTTGAAAATCTCGTCAGCCCGAATCCGAAGTGGATCGAGTATGGCCGCATGTGGGGCCACAGTGTCTACACCTGCGCGGTCTTGCTGGGCGCGCCGGAGCGGCTGGCGTCGTGGATTCAACTGCTTGCGACGCTCGGCGCGGCGGCATCCGTCGTCATCGCTTTCCGGTCGCGGCTGGGGACGCGGGAAAAGACGGCGGTCTTTCTGGCCGCCACGGTGCTTGCCGCTCCGCATTCCGGGCCCTATGACGCGACGCTATTGGTGATCGCGACGGCGTTCTGGTTGATGGCGCGAGAGGCTCCGCTGCCGGTTTGGTGCTGGACGCTGGCATTCATGACCTGGCTGATGCCGATGCTGAGCCCGCCCTTGCTGTTTCCCGTCGGCAGGATCGCCCCGCTCTTTCCCGTATTGTTAATGGTACTTCTGCTTCGTCCCGGGGTTTCGACCGTCCCGGCGCCGGCGCAATAGCGGCAGGTGCGGGGGCCCTTTTTAGTAGCCTTCGGCGCAGCCGCACGGGAACGAGCGGCCCCGGCGCCCGTGGGAACGACTATACGCCCCAGGGGCTGCCGCTCATTTTCCCCCGGCCTGCCCGCTCATTTTGATGGATCGCGCCTGGCATCTTGCATACGGTGTGGGCTCGCTGCCCTGGCCGTTTCCGGAATAAAGCCGGAATCAGGGAAGTAAAAAGACAATCGCGCCGCCGAGGGCGGATGCCAATTTGCAATACCCGGAGGAGAATGCCGTGAAGTCAAGAGTTGTCCGGTACGCCCTGTTTACAGTTCTGACGGCGCTATCCGCCGTGGCCGGCCAGGCCCAAGCCCAATCATGGCCGGAGAAGCCGATCACCTTCATCGTGCCGTTCGCGGCCGGCGGCGGTACCGATGCCTTTGCCCGCCCGTTGGCGGCCCAGCTCGATGCCCAGTTGGGCAAGCGCGTGCTGATCGAGAACCGCGCGGGCGCCGGCGGCACCGTCGGCGCTTCCGCAGCGTCGAAGGCCGCGCCCGATGGCTACACCTTCTTCATGGGCGCGGCACATCACGCCATTGCCCCATCGCTCTATCCCAACCTCGACTACAACATCGAGAAGGATTTTATCGCGGTGGCGCTGATCGCGCGGCCGCCGCAGGTGGTGGTCGTCAATCCGGAAAAGGTTGCCGCCAAAACGCTGGCCGAGTTCATCGCTTACGCCAAAGCCAATCCGGGCAAATTGAACTATGGCTCCGCAGGCGCCGGCACCACGCATCATCTCGCGGGCGAACTGTTCAAGATTCTGACCAAGACCAACCTTCAGCACGTCCCCTATCGTGGGGCCGGCCCCGCGATGCAGGATCTCATCGCCGGCCACGTGCCTGTTGTCTTCGACGGACTTGGCTCGTCGGCTGGGCCCATCAGGGCCGGACAGTTGCGGGCGCTGGCCGTCGCTGCGCCGAAACGCGTGCCCGCGTTCCCCGATCTTCCGACCGCCGCGGAAGCAGGCCTTCCCGGCTATGAAGTATCGACCTGGTACGGCCTGTTCGCACCGAAGAACACGCCGCCGGCGATTGTCGAGCAGATGGCCAAGGAGTTGCAGAAGGCCATGCAGACGCCGGCCATCAAGGAAGCCTGGGAGCGCAACGGCTCCGACGTCCCTGATGTCGCCGGTCCTGCGTTCGCGAAAATGGTGTCCGCGGAAGTCGAGCGCTGGCGCAAGGTCGCGACCGAAGCGAACGTGAAGCTGGATTAGCCCGGCAGCCCAGGCGCGGCATCGTTTTCACGACGAATTTGCCGCGCCGGGCTCGCTGGCTAATTGCTGTCACGCACGCCGTAGCGCATGAAGTCCTGATCGATTCCAGCCCGCAGCGCCTTTGCTGCGGAAATATCGGTATCGCCGCCAGCCTTATCGCCGCTCGCAAGCCTGGCAAGCCCGCGCCCATAGAGCGCACTCGCCAGCCTTGAATCTACACGTAGTGCCGAACTGAAATCCTCGATCGCCGCGTCAGCTTGTCCCATCTTCAGGTGAATCAGCCCACGCGAGTCATGGGTGGCGGCGTCGTTCGGCCACGATTGAAGCACCTTGTTGCAGTCCTCAAGCGCCGCCTGTAACGAGCCGAGGATAGCCCGGGTCCAGCAGCGGCCGCTCCACGCAGCTTCCAGATTGGGCTCGAGGCGGATTGCCTCGTCGTAGTCCCGCGCCGCGCGATCGTACTCGTTCTTTTTGAGGTAGACACCAGCACGGTTGACGAAAGCTCGGCCATAGTTCGGTTTCAGCCTGATCGCCTCGTCAAGAGCTTGGAGGGCGAGGTCGTATTCGCCCTTCCTCAAGTAAGCTGCGCCGCGGTTATTGAATGGCCTGGCGTAAGTCGGATCAAGCTTGATCGATTGATCGAAATCCAGGAGGGCGCGGTCAACGTCTCCGTTTATCGTATGGGCATTGCCACGATTGTTATAGGCAATAGCAAGTGCGGTCCTTGTACCTTGACCGGAATCGATGAACGCCGTGCAACCACCGATCCGGGCTGCAAGCGAAGTGTGTTCCGAGCCGTTGCACAGCGCGATGTTTTCGAGATAGTCGCTCTTCTTGGGACTCTGCGCCGCAGCGAGTGAGCCGAGCAGCAGCAAGCCAAAAGCGGGCGCCAAGCCGTGGACGATGCGCTTGCTTGCACTAAATTCCATATCAGGCCTTCCGATGTTGGAACTAGCGGATGGGCCCCTTCGACCTGAAGGCGGCACGCCCGGACTGGTTGACTGATGAATTTCTCGCACCGGAAGCGGCTTGCGCCGGAACTGCGCCTAGCACCCCCGACAGATATTCAGATTTGACTTCGAGAAAGGCTTTTGATCGGGTTGCTGCGCCGCTGGTGCCGTCGGCTTTCTTGCGACTCTGCTCTTGCCCTCTTCAATGAGAGTAGAAAATCTGACTGTCCCGTCATCCGAAATTTCGACGCGTGGCGTGGTGCCTCGAACGCCCATGGTCGCGACCGGGGTATCGACCTTCATATCGCCGGTCTTCGCGACTTTGCCCGCGACAAAGGTGAAGGTGCCCTTGGTCAGATTGAACAAGGACGCGTTGGACGTGTTATTTGGATCGTACACGAACTCGTTCAAAACCATGCGCGCGTTGTTCGACAGATTGAAGGAAGTGCCGTCCGTGAAGTTGATACCGACCCTGCCGTCGGCGCCGGTTGCAACTGCATCGCCCTGATAGACGAGATCACCGACCTTCGCCTGACCGGCTTGACCTGAGGTGCTGACCTGAACGACCGTCGCACTCGCGCGTTCAAGTGTGACCGAACCCGTGGCGACAACAATTTTTCCAATTGGTTTTGACGCTAGATCCTGAACGGCGGGCCTGGCGGAATCGCGTTGCGCGTGAGCCGGCCCAGCAAAAAGCCCGGCTGTCGCCAGAACGAAGCCTGTTACCAACGCAGCAATAGCATGCGTGCACATGATCCCCCTTCCTGAGAAGATCTTGTCCAAGAGAGAACTCACGGTCGCTTTGAACCGTCGGCCAAGGCGACATTAGACCCGATGTCGGGGGAAGGCATTATTCTATCACCCGCTCAAAAGGATTACTCCTTTTGAGCCTAAAGCCTAACGCCCCCCGATTGGGATAGCTTGGAGGTCTTGGCGGCTAGCCTTCGGCTGGCCGCGCTAGGCTATTTTGACCTGAATATTTTGACCTCATGGGCTGGGCAAAGCCAGACCACGAAAATTTCGCACGAGGGGCGGGGGTTGAAGCCATGCTTGTCGGGTCCCACGCCGAGACTGGGGACGAACGTAAGGCCGCGGCGGCTCCGCTTACCCAAATTATCGGCAACGTTCCGACCGCGGCCGGCTTCGGCACCCTTAAGCGCGCGACCCGCACTGCCGCTCAAGTCGCGGTCGGCGATCCGCGAAGCAGGGCTCATGCCGGCCGGTTCGGCATGCTGTGGCTCACAGCACTGACCTTCTCGCTTGTGAAGGAGGCTAAGGCCGCCGAGCCTGATGTCACGTTCCTGGACGACGGCAACATCACATACAAGGACCTCGAGCATGGCGCATTCGAGCTGGTCACCAAGGAGGTGATCCCTCGACGCTTCCTCGTCGACGATCCCGGACAGACCATCATCCTGCGCTCGCAGGGGTCCACCATCAGCGTAAGTCAGAGCACGAACTCCGCCGCTCGAATGGCCGAATTGCAGGCAGCCCAGCAGGAGGCGCTTGCCACCTACGAGAAGGGACTGGGGTCGACGGGATCGAGCACGCCCCCTCCCCTCGAACGACTGCCGGTGCAGCCGATCAATTTCATTCAGATCGATGGTTCTACCCCGGCGCAGGAACTGCCCGCTTTGCCCGCGGTGATCCTCGCATCAGCCCCCGAGATGATCATCGGACAACTGCCGCCTCCGCAGCCGACGCCACCGACGTTGAACGCGGTTGCCGGGCCGACCGAGATCGACACCACGGCCTTTGACATCTTCACCGCGACAAGCGGCACTTTCCTTGCGAGCAGCCCCAACAGCGGCGCGACACTGACCTTCGGCATCGACGGGGGAACCGCCGGCAGCACCGTCATCGACGGGGTCACATACGATGTATCGAGGGCTGGTCCCTACGGTACGCTTTACGTCGACAGCACGACCGGCGCCTATACGTTCGTTCCGGATAATACTGCGATCAATGCGCTTATTGAGCCCACGACCACGGACTTCACGATCACCGTTTCCGACGGGACGCTCTCGGCCAATCAAACTTTCACGATTTCCATCAACGGCGCCAACGACGCGGCCGTCATCTCCGGCGCCACCACCGGCGCGGTGATCGAGGCCAGCGGCGTCGCCAATACCACGCTCGGCGCGCCGAGCGCCACCGGCACGCTCACCAGCGCCGACGTCGACCATGCCCCCAATACTTTCACGACGGTCAGCACCCCGACCGCGAGCACGCGCGGCTTCGGCACCTTCACGATGACGGCGGCGGGCGCGTGGACCTACACGATCGATGATGCCAACGGCACGGTGCAGGCACTCAATGTCGGCGACACGTTGACCGACACGTTCACCGTGACCACCATCGACGGTACCCCACAGGTGGTGACAGTCACCATCAACGGCACCAATGACGCGGCGGTCATTTCCGGCGCCACCACCGGCTCCGTGACCGAGGACGGTGGCACCAAGTGCGACCCGCCGACCGCGACCGGCACGCTCACCGCTACCGACGTCGACAACGCCTCCGGTTTTACGGCAGTCAACTGCCCGACGGCCAGCGATGCCGGCTATGGCACCTTCACGATGACGGCGGACGGCGTGTGGACTTACAAGCTCGACAACAGCAACTGCGCGGTACAGGCACTGAACGTCGGAGACAAGCTGACCGACACTTTCAAGGTGACCTCCCTGGACGGCACCGCGCAGCTGGTGACGGTTACTATCAATGGCACCAACGACGCCGCCATCATTTGCGGGACCAAGGACGGCTCGGTTATCGAGGCTGGCGGCGTAGCCAATTCCGTATCTTGCAAACCAACCGCGACCGGCACGCTTACCGACACTGACGTCGACAACACTCCCAACACCTTTACGGCGATCGATTCGCCGAAAGCTAGCGATGGCGGTTATGGCACTTTCACCATGACGGCGGATGGGGTTTGGACCTACACGCTCGATAATACCAACTGCAAAGTGCAGGCTCTCAATGTCTGCGACAAGCTGACCGACTGCTTTACGGTGACCACCATCGACGGCACCCCGCAGGTGGTGACGATCACCGTCAACGGCGCCAACGACGCCGCTGTCATTTGTGGCGCAACGACCGGCTCAGTCACCGAAGCTGGCGCCTGCACATACGGTACGCCAATCGCAACCGGCACGCTCACCGATACCGACGTCGACAATACGCCCAACACGTTCACAGCGGTCAACTGCCCGACAGCCAGCGACGGCGGCTATGGCAGCTTCACGATGACGAAGGATGGCGTCTGGACCTACAGGCTCGACAACGCCAATTGCGAGGTGCATGCGCTCAACGACTGCGACACGCTGACCGACTGCTTCACGGTGACCACCATCGACGGCACCGCACAGGTGGTGACAATCACCATCAACGGCACCAACGACGCGTTCTATTTCAAGGACAAGATGTCCGACGTCAAAACTTCTGACGTCATCGACCTTGTAGGGGATGACTCGGCGCCAATCAGCTCCCCCAGCGGAGCGCCCGCGATTTCAGAGGCGAATCAAACGATCGAGCTGTCTGCACAATGGTCCGACAGTTTCGTTTGGAACCAGCCGGGTAACGCTGTCACTACCCACGCGCCGCACGATCTGATCGTGTGATGGAGCTGCGCCGGTTTCGGCGCAGCCATTCCGCATCGCGGGGCGGCCTTACTTTGCTTCGCTCGCCTTGATTCCCGAGCTTTCAACGAGCTTTGCCACCCGTGTCAGGTCGCTGGCGAACAGGCGCGCGTGCGCCTCGGGCGTCAATTCATTTTCGGGAAATGGCAGGGTACCGAGCTGCTTCAGCTTCTCCAGCAGGGTCGGGTCGGCCAGTGCTGCACGAAGCGCCGAATTCAGCGCCGCTATGGTCTCCTTGGGAGTGCCCTTCGCGACGTAGAGCCCATGCCACATCGAGTAGCTGACCTCGGGCATGCCAAGCTCGGCGGTGGTCGGCACGTCCTTCAACTGTTCGAGCCGTTGCGGCGAGGTGATAGCGATGCCGTGCAGCGTTCCGGCCTGAATCTGCGGCAACGCGTTAGTCACCTGATCCCACAACAGATCAATCTGCCCCGCCAGCAGATCGGAGATCGCCGGCGCCGATCCGCGATAAGCGACAACCGTCGGCTTGAAGCCGAGCACATTGCCCATCATCACAGCGCATAAGTGACTGTTGGTCCCGAGGCCACCATGCGCGAAGTTCGCCTTTTCGCGTTGCGCCTTGATCCAGTCCACAAAATCCTTCGGTCCCGCGCCGGGGATCGACTTGCGGCCAATCAGAACCATCGGCGCATTGTTGACGAGACCGACTGCCTCAAACGCCGTTTTGGTATCGTAGCGCAGGTTGGTGAACAGACTGGGAGCCGCAAGCAGCGCGACGTGATTGATGAGGATCGTGGTGCCGTCAGGCGCCGATCGGGCCACGCGATCATTGGCCAGCGTGCTGCCGCCGCCCACCACGTTCTCGATAATGACGGTCTGACCGAGCGTGCGCGCCATCCGCTCGCCGATCAGGCGCGCGACGGTGTCGGTGCCGCCGCCGGCCGCAAAGGGCACCACCAGCGTCACCGTCTTGGACGATTGCGCGTGCGCCTGCGGCGAGAGCGCCGCAATCAGCAGACCAAGCCACACGATTGCGCTTCTGAGGGGAAAATTGATCACGACGGCGTCCTCCCAATTCATTCTTTTTGTTGTGATGCCGCATTGTTGCGGACGTGAGCTCGTTGGCGAAGCCGCGCCGCAGCAACATGCCTGGCCTCGCATGAGCTCGGATCATGCTGATTGCGCTTCCGCAAATCAAATGGAAAGCGAACGTAGCTCGCCGGCACACCGGCGTGATACGATGTCCTCAAGGCACAGATAGCATCGGGACGGACTTGAAATGAGCGAGGCTGCATACGTCGCGGTCGATTGGGGCACGAGCAGTTTTCGGCTTTGGCTGGTCGACCGGGCCGGCAACGTGCTCGGAGAACAGCGCAGCCACGAGGGCATGATGGTGGCAGGCAAGCTTGGCTTCGCAACCGTGCTGCACTCGCATCTAAAGGCCGTCGGCGCCGGGGATGGGTTGCCCGTTGTCATCTGCGGCATGGCCGGTGCCCGGCAGGGATGGGTCGAAGCCGGATACGTCGACACGCCGGCGCGGCTCGCATCGATCCTGAAGCAGGCCGTCGCGGTACCGGGACAGGATCGTGACATCCGCATTCTCCCGGGAATAGCACAACGAGACCCCAAGGCGCCGGATGTCATGCGGGGCGAGGAGACACAGTTGCTCGGCGCCTTGGGCATGGACGCGGCTGACGACACGCTCGTCTGCATGCCGGGCACGCATTCGAAATGGGTCAGGACGAGTGGCGGCACCGTCGAGCGCTTCGCTACTTTCATGACGGGCGAGCTGTTCGACGTCGTGTCGCGCGAAACGATCCTCTCCCACGCGGTGGCCGGCGCCGATGCAGCGGAAGACATCGACGCATTCAAATCAGCGCTCATTGCTGCCTTTGAGACGCCAGCGTTGGCCGCCAATCTGCTGTTCCACGTGCGATCGGGTCAGCTCCTCTACGGCGGCACGCCATCCTCCGCCCGCGAAAAAATATCGGGCACCTTGATTGGTCTCGAATTGGCGGCGGGGCTCGCCGGCGAAGCTCGCAGGGCGGGCATCACGCTGGTGGCATCGGGGAGGCTCCAGATGCTTTATCAATTGGCGTTTGACACGGTTTCCGTTCCTGTCCGATCAATCGGTGCCGAGGATGCGGTCCGTCGCGGCCTTGCGATGGCCGCTCACTCGATTTGGAACGTATGAAGGATCAGACGATGAGCGTTGTCCCATTTCCCCCGATGAAGCGTCCGCTGGTCGCGATCCTGCGCGGCGTGCGGCCCGAGGAGGCGGAGGGTATCGTCAGCGCACTGATCGATAGCGGCATGACGGCGATCGAGATCCCGCTGAACTCGCCGGATCCTTTCCGCTCCATCGAGATCGCCGTCAGGAGGGCGCCCGTCGGAATCCTGGTTGGGGCAGGCACCGTCTTGACGCTGGAAGCTGTCGAGCGGCTCCACGATCTTGGAGGGCGGCTGCTGGTGACCCCTAATGTCGATCCCGAAATCATCGGCCGAGCCGGTGCGCTCGGCATGGTCACGATGCCGGGCGTCTTTACCCCTACGGAAGCGCTGCTCGCAGCCAAGGCAGGCGCCTCGAGCCTGAAATTTTTTCCGGCGAGCGTGCTTGGTGCAGCGGGGATTACCGCCATTCGCGCTGTTCTTCCCGCCGACCTGATGATCGCCGCCGTGGGCGGCGTCTCCGACAAAAACTTCGCGGATTACACCCGGGCCGGCATTCTGGCGTTCGGCCTCGGCAGCAGTCTCTACAAGCCCGGCATGACGGCGGCGGAAGTGGCCACACGCGCCAAGGCGACGATCGAGGCGTATGACATCGCTGTTCAACAGGTGGGGTAGATCAGCGCGGGTCCGACCTGCGCGGGCATGCCGCGCCGAAGCGCGCGAAGGCGGTGGCAAAGAGAGTGTCAGTCAGTCTCCATTGAAAGACAAAGCATTTTCGACCTTCCTGGACCAAAACCCACGATTTGAGCAACAGCCTAAGAGCCTACGCGGTGCCGTCGCGCCGGGTCGCCGCGGCTCCACCAAAAATATCGAAAACAACCCCATGCAAAGTAGCCGGCGGCCGCCGCAACCGACGGTCTGGACCGAAAATTTGACACGTCGGGCAAATCAGCGGCACAATTTCACCATCACGAAATCCGCTAAACGACCACGGGCACGCAACGGACTCTGTCTGTTGTGGCGTCAGAGGTTCCCTGCCTGTGATCGGATGCTGCGTCGTGACAGCTTCCATCCGCGTGAGTACCTCGTTGAGGACGCGTCACCGACGCGAGTCGGAAGTGACCACCAAGTGAGAAAGGCCCACGCAGGCGGCTCGTCGCTTGCACGAGGGTGCAGAAACCGCGAAAATCCAGGCTGGTTTAGAAGTGTCAGGGAATCCCACACAGATGCAGTTTGATGACGTTATTCTCGGTCGCCGGAGTATCCGCGGTTACAAACCCGATCCGGTACCCAAGGCGCTGATTGCGGAAATCATTGGTTTGGCGATGCGCGCCCCGTCGTCGATGAACACCCAGCCCTGGAATTTCTACGTCATATCAGGCGAACCGCTGGACCGGATCCGCGCCGGCAATACCGAGCGGATGGTGGCAGGCATCCCGCAGTCGCGCGAGTTCCGCACGGGCCAGCCCTTTGCAGGCAAGCACCGCGACCGGCAGGTCGGTGTCGCCAAGCAATTGTTCTCCGCGATGGGGATCGAGCGCGACAACAAGAACAAACGCCAGGACTGGGTGCTGCGCGGCTTCCGCCAATTCGACGCGCCCGTCTGCGTGATCATTACCTATGACCGCGTGCTCGACGGCAGCGACGATACGCCCTTCGACTGCGGCGCCGTGGCGACCGCCCTGGTCAATGCCGCCTGGTCTCGTGGGCTCGGCGCCGTGATCAACAGCCAGGGCATCATGCAGTCCCCTGTGGTGCGCGAGCACGCAGGGATTGCCGACGATCAGGTCATCATGAAAAGTATCGCGCTGGGCTGGCCGGATGAAACTTTTCCGGCGAATGCGGTCGTGTCGGAGCGGAAGTCCGTCGAGGAGGCTACGGTGTTCGTCGGGTTTGAGAAGTAGCGGCGCGCGGGCGGAAGGGCTGGAGGTACAGCAGTGATCCGCGCCATGGTCCGACGTGCACTAGAGCGTTTTCCAGCGAAGTGGGTACCGGTTCGCGTCAAGAAAACGCGTCAAAACAAGAAGCGAGAGCCCCGTTCCGATTCAATCGGAGCGGCTAAGGCTCTCGTGCTGGCGGCGGCTTTTGCCGCTGCCTTGACGCCGGTCACGTGCCTTGGCGAAAGCAGCAAGCCGTTGCCGGCCAAGGCGACACAGGAATTACCGGCCGAACTGCTCGCGCTGCTCGAACAGAAGAAGATGCCAAAATATTCACCTATCGTCGTGCGTCTCTTCAAGGAAGAGGCGGAGCTCGAAGTCTGGAAACAGGACACGACCGGCCGTTTCCAGATCCTCAAGACCTATCCGATCTGCCGGTGGTCGGGCGATCTCGGGCCGAAGTTGTACGAGGGCGACCGACAGGCTCCGGAAGGGTTTTATACAATTACGCCTGAGTTGATGAATCCCAACTCCAACTTCTATCTTTCGATTAACCTCGGCTACCCCAACAGCTTCGACAGGGCGAACAAGCGCAACGGCAGCTTCCTCATGATCCACGGCGACTGCTGGTCGAGCGGTTGCTACGCCATGACCGACGAACAGATCAGCGAAATCTATTCGCTGGCGCGCGACTCACTCCGCGGCCGGCCGTCGTTCCAGGTCCAGGCCTATCCGTTCCGCCTGACGCCGGCGAATCTGGCGCGGCATCGAAACAGTCCCAACCTGGCCTTCTGGAAAATGCTCAAGGTCGGCAACGATCATTTCGAGACGACGGGACGCGAACCCAAGGTGGATGTGTGCAACCGCCGCTATGTGTTCGATGCGCAACCTCCGCCGAATTCGCCGCACCCGCTCGTGTTCAACGCGATCGAAAAATGTCCGCCCTTCGTCGTCAATCCGGAAATCGCGCGGCGGGCGCTGCAAAAACAGCGCGCCGACGAACGCGCATACGCGCAATTGGTTGAAGACAATGTGCCGGCGGCCCCGATCTACAGCGGACTTGACGGCGGAATGAACAAGGTTTTCCTCGCACAGTTCCCGGGCAGAGTGACGCTTGCGAAAGTGATGCCGTATGCATCTTACCTGCCGCAATTGCCACCGATCCCCTGGATCGATAATGACGGCTCGTTGACGAGCAAATGGTTTGGTACGTCGTTCTCCAAACCGGTTGTGTGTGATGCGGCTCGTGCCAGCTTCCCGTCGGACCGGTGCTAAGCTCTTGTCGTTACAAATACACGTGCCAATTCAGGTCAAATAGCGCGCGATCACATTGTGCGGACTACGCCGAAAACCTGGGTGGGACCTGCCCCTTCACAAAGACAAGCGCGTTGCATCAACGGCTTCGAAACATCCCACACTAGGACCGCCCTCTTAGTTGTCGGTGCAACGGAAAGGAAATAGCGAAATAATTTCAGCAAGTTGCCTTATTTGCGAGCGCCTGGGTGGGCCTTGGTGCTGCGAAATGTCCACACCCGGCGACGTCCGTACTGCGATTGAAGTTCACGTTACGTGCTTTATCAACCATTGGCGTGTAAGCTTCCGACATGGCCAAAAGTGATCTCCTTGTTTCGCTCGTTCGCGCTGGCGCTGCTGGCGACAAAAGCTTGCTCCGCTCGACGGTCGAAGCGCTGATGGCGGATGAGCGGGCGAAGAGCCATCATTTATTGGCTGATCGGCTAGAGAGAGCTCTTCAAGCCGTAGCTGTGACCCCACCTAGCTTGTCACTTCACCACGCACACAACAAACACCCGGCCGCGACACTATCTTGGAATTGACCCTCGCGTTCGCTTGGATGAGCTTGTTCTTCCTCTTCCAGCACGTGCGGAAGGGCTGCTCGTTGGACGGATCACTCTTTCTTAGCATCCTTCGGGGCCGCTGCCGGTCCGAGCGGGATGACAGTTGGAGGTGCGGCGCCAGGTGCTGGCGCGCTAGGTATCGCTTGAGGAACAGCCGGAGGAGTTACAGTCGCTTTATCGACGCCCTGGCTTTTCTTTATCGGCATCAGCGCGGCCTTTTTATCGAGGGAAATGCCACCAAAGACCGCGATAAGAATTGAAATCCCAAATAGAGCCGAAATCATAGATTTGTAGAATAGTTCAAGCTTGCCATCCGAGTGAAGTTGGCCCTTTTTGCGGAATTTGTCGTGGCTCACAAAGCACTTCGCAGCGACCCACAATAGGCCCTTGGGAACAAAAAAACTTTCCTTCCCGATCTCGTCGGACAACGACAGCTCTGGAATTGTGTCCTTGTACTTGTTTTCGATTTGAATTGCATGGTTCACCGCGCCCTTGAGCAACCGGTGGAACCAGTATCTGTCCATAAGATAAAAAAGCGCCGTGCCGAACACGCCAAATATCGGCACCAAAACAGCAAACTGAATATTTATCCGCCAAAGTTGCAGAGACCAGCCTTTATCCAAAAGGAAACCGATAGATGCCAACAGTGCCAACAAGATCGTGATGAACAGGCCACGTATACGCATGCCTATATCATTGAAGTGCATTTGCACGCCAACGACGGTCTTCCAAACATCGATCACCTGCTTCGCGCGTTCGTCCCGCAATCGTCGATCACTCCGCATGGAAATCACCGAAATCAAACAGTCCTAAAATTTCGGAGAAACTTTTTTCGAGCGTGTAGTTCGGACTAACATGCTCACGCTCTTTGATCTTCTGCTCCCGCTCGACCTCTTCGGCTGTCCAGTGCGTTACATCCTGAAGCAATTTATACTCGGGGCGCTTGTGTGCTTGTCCGTACTTTGCCCACACAGCATCGACCCCGCAATCGACGGCCATCGCGACGTCTTTCATGAGATTGTCGCCGACGTAGACGCAGTCGCTTTTTGAAAGCTGCAGATCATCCATGATCGCGTTCAAAACCGCAGCGTCCGGCTTCTTTGAGCCTTTCGGAGTAAATTCTTGCTTCGTCAGCTTGAGACCGTAATGGGAAGCTGGATAGTGACGCAAATCGTCTGGCGATAATCCGACTGGCAACTTGTGATCTTCAGGACAGAATACGTAATCGAGCACGCCATCAAGCCCTAGGCGGCGCACCCGATAATTTGAGTAAAAGGCCATGGACTCGGTGTAACCGATGATGCGCGTTCCCCGCCCTTTGATCTTGAGCAAGTTTTCGGCCACGGTCGGATAAAGGCGCAGGTGCTCTCTACGCTTGGACCTATAAATCTGAATGGACTTGGCGAACACCTCTGTTGCGGGACGACCTTTCAGGATCGGTTGTAGCGACGGGAGTTCCTCGATGAGAAACGAATATTCCGACGTACCATGTCTCTGATGCACAGCGGCGATCTCGGGAAGGAGCTTCGCTCTTTCGATACCGCTGATTTCGACAATGCTGTCCAACATTGAAGAAAAGCAATTGAGCCACAATTCGACCCAGTCGAAGAGAGTGTTATCCAAGTCGGTTATCAGTGCGGTCTTTTTCATGCGACACTTCGTCGGTGGATTAATAATGGTCGTTTTATCAATGATTGTATCAGACCTACGATACTAACGGAGTGAGCGCGATTAGACCGGCCACGTATCCACCGCTTAATTCGGCTTGGTGCAAAAGATATCATGGTTCCGTCTCGCAAACTGGCGTGATGCAATCGGTCGCGCTGCGCCCTTTCCGGCGAGCTGGAAAATCTGAGTTCGGCGCTAGGAGCGGTGCACGGCAAATTAAGTCAGGCTAGGTGCGGTGCCGCTCTAAGTCTCCGACGGTCCAGGCCCATAAGCTCCGCTGAAAGCGACGGCAATGCGAAGGAAAGCGCTTATCCAGATGCCCTTGGTGGAAGGCGGCTTGCCCGCCTAGGCAGACCCGTCTAGGTTGTACGGCATGATCGATTGGACCACCCTTCCGGTACGCGACGGCCTGGCCGCGCTGGCGCTGATTGTCTCCAGCCTAAGCCTGTACATTTCCTGGAACACCGCCCGGCGGGCGAAAGCAGAGAAGGCCGTCAATGCGTGGATCACGATCACGCGTCCCGATCCCGAATGGTGGCTCGCAACATTAAACCTCAAGAACGGTTCTCACCTAGGCATCGAGATCGAGAAACTCGGCGTTGACCTCCCCGATTATCGGCTCGGTGATTTATCGCAGGCAAAGCAGATCACGGCTCCCGATGGCAAACCGACCGGAATAGACATGGCAGGCGTTGACCATTGCTTGGCGATGCCGTTCAAATTCAGCGTCGCTGCGGGCGAAACGTTGCAACGCAACTTTTTACTCCATCAGCCTGCACACAGTCGGCGCAAAAGCGCTGAGGTCAGCGTGATGTATTGGACGCTAGAACCGAAGAGGCGATGGCGAATTCTGCCGGTGATGGTGCAAACCCGAAGTGATTTGTGAAGAGACAGGCTATGACCTCTCCCTTTTCGGATGACGAAGTCAGATTTCTCGCGCGACACGGCTATTCCGAAGAAGACGTTTATGACGGTCGCCATCAATCAAAAGAGGGGCGCGCAGCCGCCGCCAAGGAGGCGGGGAAACATCTAGTTCTCGCCGGAGTGATTGATCGAGGGCATTGTCGATCGATGGGCCATCGCCTGCGAACGCGAGTGGGCCATTGCATTCAGTGCAAGCCAACGAACATCGCATTTCAAAGACGCGAGGACACGCCGGGCTATGTGTACATCGCTGGATCGTTGTCAGGGCGCGTCATCAAGATCGGGACAACGGGGGACCTTAATCAGCGCGAAAACCAAATGCGCGCGGAAGCGCTACGGAGGGTCAAGGGATTGGATTGTTCTTTTCTCCGTTTACGTTGGCAAGGGGGCGAGTTTGAGCGAGCGGCTTCGTCTCGGGTGAAAGGTAATCGCGTCTATCGAACTTATTTTAAGGACGGGATTGAGCAAGGTGCGGTTGAACTTCATTTATGCTCATTCAGTGAGGCGCTAAGGGCGATGACCGAACATTTGACCGATGAAGAGCGGGAACGCCTGACCATTTTTAGTTCTCCGTATACTGGTCGATACGAATTTGAATACGAATAGCGTGGTGCCCACGCGGATGAGATTTGCTTGGCAAACGGTTGGTCCGCGACAGCGCACAGGGCTAGCCTTTCACGCGCCGCTTAAGTGACGCCCCCCCTTGCTGGGCATCATTTCCGACTGCCTCGGAGGACGGAAAGGGTACGGGAAAAGAATTATTCGACGGGCGCGCGTCTTTCGATGAACAACAAGGAGGCGTTCCTGGAGTACTTGGTGGACCTCTGCGACAGCGCACAAAACGAAGTCGAGCCTTGGCACACGACTTACAGGGCGTCGAGCCGTGAATGATACAGGCGTGAAGAAAATCGGTATCCGACCTCTCACTTACGATGACACATTGCGCGCCATCGTCGGACAATCATGCTGGCCTCGCCTGCTTGGGATAGAACGTGCTGAACCAGTCCAGCTTCAACTTTCCAAAAACGACACGCGATGGCACACCCCAGCCCGCAGGGAAGAATGCGCCAAGATGTTCCCCAACCTGAACGGCAAGCCGACCCATTTCGGAAATGCCAGCCTGCAGGGTCGTGAACTCTATGAACGGGCCAATGACGGCGTCGCTGCCTTTTTCAGGCCGCATCATCAAGTGCGAGTTCATGTTGGGGTGACCGGCAAGTTCGGAGAACATCTCGTACATCTCAAAGCGCTTCTTCGATGTGTTGCCATCGCGAGTATCCAGTGCCTCCCGTACCTTGACGGGCGAGAACTGCTTCATGCGACCCTTTTTGTCGGCAAATCGCCACCGCTCGATGAGTGAGCGATCGCCTCTGAATAGGTCCAGCAGGAAGGTGGTTTCGAGGACGTCGCGGAGAACAAGAGCACTGTTCTGGTGATAACCTGACAGGGAGAGTTTAAGGCTTGCACCGAATGCGTTGAACGTTCGCATTGCCAGCATTTGGACAACCTTCAGGTCTTCGTCGTTTGTCGCGAACTGGCGCAGCATATTAGCCAAATCCATCGCGGCTTCAGTCACCGCAAGATGTAATTGCAGCCGGGGTTCACCCGCGATCATGTGCCCCGCCTTCTTGCGCAACTCCTCTTCGGCGGTATGAAGACTATCGAGGTTTCGCGGGAGGCCGCTGGACATATCGTTGCGCTCGACTGTCGAGGGGGAAGGCATGCTGAAGAGGCGTAATTTTTACGTCAGTTGGTCGCAATTTTTACGGCCAATCGCTACTGTAACACCGTTAGACAGCGTCGCCGAACAGCCAGTTCTTCTCGCGCGGTGGCGGAATGACATAGGGACTAAGGGCTGGGGGGCCGTTGAACTGCAGGTTGCCTAGTAACTGCTCTACAAGCCAATCATAGGTGTGAATACGTATCGCACTATCTTCGCGTACTGCATTCCGAACAAACCCGGAATTGTGTTTTAGCCGCGCTCGCCTGCCTACAAGAACGAGACCTTCACTCTTGGGTCGAATATCAACCAGACCAAGGCCATCTTCACGCGGCGATCGCCGAGCCATACCTAGATTGTTTTGCAGCCACTCCCGCCATTCCTTGATTTGGCTCACGCCTTTACGCGCAACGTCGTCCAAGTCGTTCCTACTGTTTAGCGTTATGGCCGAATGAGGCGTTTCAAGTTCAACCAGAAGCCATCGAACACCAGCGGAGTCGGTATCGCAAATCAGAAAATCTGGAATATACTTGCCACCAAGTGAGCGCCGGGAGAGCAAGAACCTACTTTTCCCGCCCAGCAGTGACGTCAATACCTGGGGACATGATTCAATGAAATCTTGTATCGCCTTCTCGTCTTTCGCGTCATCGATCACTTCTTGAAGCTGCTCAATTTCCGCCAGCGAGAGCGATTGATTGACTTCGAACTCAGCGAGTTCTCTTTGCTTACTCTCCGACCATGTATCGGTTCGCGCCCGATGTGCGGCGAAATTATCGGCGGCCGCCCTGGCCTTGAGCGCTTTAGCGCTATGATCGTCTCGTCGGCACTTTAGCTTGAGTTGATCTGGCCATGCCGACGCGCCGTTACCACCCTTGAAGTAGACACGTCCCGTTTCAGCGATAGATGATACCTCGGCCGCGAAACATCCGGCGCTGTTGTTTACCTCGACTATGTCGCCAGCTTGCAGGCGCAGCTTTTCAAGAGACGCTTGTCGCACCAAAAGTCGGAGATGCGAAATCCAAGCGTTAGCTTCGGTACGATCATTTGGCTTCGAGTCGACCTTAAAGCCCCGCTTCGCGAGACCCGCGAGTATTTGCTTTTGAACTGGGTGAATCGGCTCAGATTCCGCCGCGCCAACCGCGTCACCCAAGGCAGCAACTAGCCGCGCAGCGGCTACGAGACGTGGTAGTTGTGTTGGGAGCCTTATGCCCGCAAAGGCTGCGAGCTTCTTTTGCGCTTCAGAGGCTGGACGTGTTCTACGCTTGAGATTTTCGACCGCATCAGCCCAACCATCGTGTGTCATGACCACCGCTCGACTTAACGAGTACCATAGCCTCCGCTGGGGACCGGATTGGGGACCGGAGGGGCGCTCTCGCCAAAAACAGGAATCTTTTCAGGAAGATAGAGTAACTTGCTGGCGGAGAGAGTGGGATTCGAACCCACGGTACGGTTTCCCGCACACACGCTTTCCAAGCGTGCGCCTTAAGCCACTCGGCCATCTCTCCGGAGGCCCTCTCTTGAAGGTGCAGGACTGATTTTGCAAGGGACGCCGGGCGCAGCCGTCAAAATTTCCCCAATTCATTGAATTTGTTTGAGAATTTGGCGCGCTTCGCGTTGGGTCATCGGCACCTTCCGGACGGTTGAACCGGAATCCGGCCACGATCGACGACCACAGTGGCAACGCAATCGGTGGAGGACGGCATGATCATCGCGCGGGCGCTTCTGTTCGCTGGCCTGATATCGGCGTTTGCGGGCGCCGCGGCGGGCCCGGCGATGGCGCAGTCCTGCACGCGTCAGGGCGTGGACGTGAGCTGCGATGACGGCCGGCGCGGCATCTTCGCGGGCGATGCCATCGTCTGGGCCGACGGCTCGCGATCGAGGCTGGCTTCGCCGTATCCGAGCGTCATCATCGGCAACAAATCGTCCGTCGTCATCGGCCCCGGCGTGTTCGCCGGCTCGGGCAAGGGCGGCGGCATGGTGCCGATGGAAAATCCGAGCGCGCCGAACAGGGCGCGCTGCCCGGTGCTGGATGGCGTGTCGTATTGTTACTAATTGCGGTCGCTTACGGTTGCCGGGCACCTTGGTGGTGAGGAGCGCGTCTTCGCGCGTCTCGAACCATGAGGCCCGGCCGGTGGCTTCATCCTTCGAGACGCCGCTTACGCGGCTCCTCAGGATGAGGTGGAGGCTGCTGCTCGCAGCCCCAGACTAATGATACCGCGCGGGGTTGTTGCTGGCGGAACGAAGCGGCCATAGCGGGGGCTCCGCCATGACAGGCGCCAATTCGCTGCGGTCGAGCTGGCTTTCGCGCAGCGCGTCGGTGAAGTCGGCGAACCATTGCTGGATGGTATGGCCGCGCAGCTTCGCCATCATCGCCTCCCAGCGCATCCGCCGCTCGGTGAGCGGCATCGACAGCGCGATCGCAATGGTGCGCGCCATGCCGTCGATGTCGTGCGGATTGACCAATAGCGCAGTGTCGAGTTCGTTGGCGGCGCCTGCGAATTTCGACAGCACGAGCACGCCGGGGTCGACCGGGTTTTGCGCGGCGACATATTCCTTGGCGACGAGATTCATGCCGTCCTGCAGCGGCGTGACCACGCCGACCTGCGCAGTGCGATAGAGGCCGGCGAGCACCGCCTGGCCGTAGCCCTTGTTGAGATAGCGGATCGGCGTCCAGTCGACCTCACCGTGAACGCCGTTGACATCGCTGACCAGCCTTGCGACCTCGCTCTGCAGATTGCCGTAAGCCTCGATCGCGCCGCGCGACGGCGTTGCGATCTGCAGCAACGACACCGTGCGCGCCAGCGACGGGTGCAGGGTCCACATCCGGTCGAACGCCTTGATGCGATTGATCAGGCCCTTGGAATAATCCAGCCGGTCGACCCCGATCGCGAGCTTCTCGCCATTCAGGCTGCGCCGCAGCCGCGAGACATCCGGATGGGTCGACGCCTTCGTTGCCAACTGGGCGAATTGCTGGGGATCGATGCCGATCGGAAATACCGCGGCGCGCGTTCGGCCGTGGCGCGAAATGATGATGCCGTCATGCACGACGAGGCCGAGGTCGGACTGCGCGTAATACAGGAAGTTCTCGCAGTCTTCGTCAGTCTGGAAACCGATCAAATCATAGGCCAGCATCGCCTCGACCAGCTCGCGATGGTGCGGCACGCCGCCGACCACCGAACGGGCCGGCCACGGCGTATGAAGGAAGAAGCCGATCGGCTCGGTGACGCCGAGATCGCGCAGTTCGGCGCCGAGTGCGAGGAAATGGTAGTCCTGAATCCAGAACGCCGAATCCGCCTTTCGAAATCGCAACAGCGCGCGCGCCATGAAGGCGTTCACTTCGCGATAGCTGAGATAGTCCTCCTGCGAGGCGCGGATCAGATCGGCGCGCGAATGCAGCGCCGGCCATAGTGCGGAATTCGCAAAACCTTCGTAATAGCCGCCGTAATGCGCGGCCGGCAAGTCGAGCATCGCCAGCGCGCCGATGCCAAGGGCTTCGATCTCGGCAAATGGTTCCTTCTGGTTCCCATCGCGAACCCGGCCGCTAGAACCGACCCAAATAGCGCCCGACTTTTCGACGATCGGCAACAACGCCGCCGCGAGCCCCCCCGTCATGGGTTCGTTGGGTTTTCCGCGCGAAACGCGGTTAGAAACGACGACGAGGTTCACAGGTCCCCTCCCGTTGATACGCCCGCATTAACAACCATTCATCAATATGGTTCCTGATCACCCTTTCAACGAATTGAAACCAAATTCGGGCTGCGGCGTGCAGGAACTCACCGGAACTCACGAAAAATAAAATTCGTCGCGAAACTTCGGCGTCAAGCGCGAGAATTTATGTTCGAAACTCGACGGGACGAAAAAAATTATGGCAGAGATGCGTCCCTTTCGTCGTCAAGCAGATGTGCGAGGAATTCACGCACGTCGCTCGGCGCATCGAAGTGACCGGCCACGCCCTTGGCGCGGCGGCCGACGGAGAAGGCGAGGCCATCGAGGTCGGGCATGATCGCAAAGACGCTCTCGTCGGTGACGTCGTCGCCGATGAAGAACGGACGGCGCCCCTTGAACGGCTCGCGCGTCATCAATTCGCGCACGCCGCTCGCCTTGGTGAAGCCGGAGTGCTTGATCTCGCAGACGCACTTGCCGGGCAACACTTCGATCGGCGCATTGGGCAGATCGGCCCTGATCAGCGACACCGCGGCATAGATCGCCTTCTCGGCGTGCGGCGCGAGGCGATAGTGCAGCGCCAGCGAATAGCCCTTGTCCTCCAGCAATATTCCAGGGCTCAGCTTTGCGATCGCCGCCAGCCGGCGCTTCAACTCCTTGTCCATCGGCGGGGCGTGGGCGGCCACCGCCTCGCTGTCGGTCTCAATCCGCATTTCGGCGCCGTGGCCGCCGACGGCCGGGAACAGATCGGGCGCGAAAATCAGGTCGATATCGTTGAGCGAGCGGCCGCTGACGAGCGCCAGCGCGCCGTTGGTCCTGACCAGCAGGCGGTTCAATGTCTTCGCCAGCCCCGGAGGCACCCACACTTCGCGCGGCGTCGGCATCAGGTCGAGCAGCGTGCCGTCAATGTCGAGCAGAATGGCTGATTCACTTAAGTGCGGCACCAGCGAGCGTGGTACCGGAACGGTTTCCAGCGCGGCATCGTCTTCGCGGGCGATATCGTCTTCCAATGACATTTCGGCCAGATCCTGATTCATGTCGTCCATCTCATCCTACTCCACACATGCTAGCGGCCGTGCGACAGATTCGAGCGATTTGCGCTCGGCCGCAATGGCATACCGCCACGCGACGGCAGCGGCCACGATCATCAATGCCGACCCGAACAGGTAGCCGGCGAAAACGCTGTTGCGCGATCCGGTGTCGATCAGCGCGCCGAACAGCGCCGGTCCCGCCACACCGCCGATGCCCGTTCCAATCGCGTAGAACAGCGCAATCGCGAGCGCGCGCACCTCCAGCGGAAATGTCTCGCTGACGGTCAGATACGCCGCACTCGCCGCCGGCGAGGCAAAGAAGAAGATCACCATCCAGGCGATGGTCTGGGTCTGCGCGCTCAAGGCGCCAATCGAGAACAGGTAGCCCGACAGCGCGAGCAACAGGCCGGAAATGGCATAGGTCGCCGCGATCATCGCGCGGCGGCCGAGCGTATCGAACAGCCGGCCGAGCACCAACGGCCCGAGGAAATTGCCGGCCGCAAACGGCAGGATGTACCAGCCGACGTCGTTTGACGGAATGCCGAAGAAATCGGTCAGCACCAGCGCGAAGGTGAAGAAGATGGCATTGTAGAAAAACGCCTGCGAGGCCATCAGCACCAGTCCAACCATCGAACGCTGCCGATAGGTCGTGAACAGCGTTCGCGCCACCTCACCAAGCGGCGTGTGGCTGCGCATCCTCAGCCTGATCTTCGGGAATATTTCATCGGCCGCATGATCCGGATGTCTCGTCGACGACCGCTCGATGCTATCGACAATCGCGTGCGCCTCCTCGGGACGGCCGTGGATCATCAGCCAGCGCGGGCTTTCAGGAATCCACATCCGCATCACGAAAACAATCAGGCCGAGTGCGGCACCGATGAAATAGGCCGCTCGCCAGCCGAGATCCGGAGCCAGCACCTTGGGATCGAGCAGCACGATAGCGGCGACCGCGCCGACCGCAGCCCCGATCCAAAAGCTGCCGTTGATCACGAGATCGGTCCAGCCGCGGTAGCGCGCCGGCACCAACTCCTGAATCGTCGAATTGATCGCGGTATATTCGCCGCCGATGCCCGCCCCGGTCAGGAAGCGAAACAGCGCGTAACTCGCCACGTTCCACGACAGCGCGGTGGCGGCGGTCGCGCTGAGATAGACCGCGAGTGTGATGAAGAACAGCTTCTTGCGCCCGATCCGGTCCGTCAGCCAACCGAAGCCGAGGGCGCCGAGCACGGCGCCGGCGAGATAGGCACTGTTGGCGAGGCCAACATCCAAATTGGAAAATTGCAGCGTCGGGCTTTCTTTCAGCGCGCCCGACAGAGCGCCCGCCAGCGTGACTTCCAGCCCGTCCAGAATCCAGGTGATGCCGAGTGCGGCCACGACACGGGTATGAAAGCCGCCCCAACGCAGGCAATCGAGCCGCGTGGGTATGCTGGTCTCGATGACGCGGGCATTGTCCTGCAGCGACACAATGGAGACGCTTTCAGCCACTGCCGCCCCCCGCCGTATCGCTTTCACATCCATCGGATTTAGCCAATGAAAAAAACACCCCGGAACGCCCCAGCCCCAGGGTTTTCACGCTCAATTGCGGCAAACATGATGCCCGCCATGGAGATAACGCCATTCAGAGGGTGAGGTTCCGGAGACTTTCGCACGGCGAAATTGCATAGCTGTCGACGTGCTCTGCGTATGGTGAGGGGCCGATCCGCGTCATTGCGAGCCAACGGTCGCAATTGTGCATGTTCACTAATTCGCTGATTGGATCGCTCCACTGGAGGACGATCCAATGCGCGATAACAGCTACGACCGGACGATTGAACGCAACT
>NZ_JADPKF010000122.1:0-63301 GCF_023073815.1 Bradyrhizobium sp. 157
TTTGGGCGCAGCGGGCTCAGTTCCAGCAACGGGCGGTTGGTGCGCAACCGCCCGTTCGCACATTCTGCCAAATTTTCTGGACACAAGGGCGCAGGGAAGACCGGGTGCGCGCCGCACCCGCGGTCTCGTGTGCATACAGGTACAGCAGGAGCATCCCGGCCTCCCTGCGCAAGGGAGTAACGGCACAAAAGCCATCGACATATCAATGCGATGTGCCTGATGTGTCCCCCGTGGTGTCACTGCGAGCTTTGACGGAGCAATAAAGCCCCATAAAGTTCGATCAGATCGATTTTGACCGTCATCGGTCGGATGGCCCGTCATCCCTTCGCGGTAAGCTTTGCTTGCTCGGAAGCAATTGGAGGATATTTCGAATGGCTGACGCTCGATGCAGCTGCGGTGCAGTCACGCTCTCGCTTCCAAAAGAACCATCCAAGCTAGTCGTTGCTTGTCACTGCATCGACTGCCAACGCCGAACCGGCGCGCCGTTCGGTGTAGGCGCTTATTACCCCGCTGATGTTGTCACCATCTCAGGAACCTCGAAAGAGTTCACGCACGCCGCCGCAAGCGGCGGGAAAATCCATAACTATTTTTGTCCACAGTGCGGCTCAACAGTATACTGGAAACTCAGCAACCTGCCCGCGCTGATCGCCGTTGCAGTCGGCGCGATGGCAGAACCAAAATACCCAGCCCCCGTCATATCGGTTTTCGAACAGTCGAAACATGATTGGGTTCAAATTGATGGTGCCGTGGAGCACTTCCGGCAAAGCAGCCCCCCAAAAAATTCAAACTGAGACACAACCGAACTACAACGCGCGAGGCAACGTCATCAGCCGCGAGACGACGAACGGCGCCACGACGACGATCTATGACGCGGGCGGACGCAATGTCTGCAGGATCACCTCGAACTGTTGAGGCGATCAGGATCACAGCCCGGACACGCCGCGCGAGATGCCGCAAGCCTCCAGCACTTTCCAAGCGGCGTCGTTCTCGTCCGGCAGCGCGACAGCCGCGCGCGTCAATTCGCTGATAGCCTCGACCGGCGGCAACCATGAATGCCACAGCCGATCCCTGATCGCATCGAACTCGGCCTGCTCTGCTTTGGTCAGCGGATTCGCTTCCGGGTATTCATAGTTTTGTAGGATGGGTATCGCTTCGCGATACCCATTAATCGTGTTGAGAGGCAGTGATGGGTTTCGCTGCGCTCTACTTATCCTACAGGCTACACTCTGCGGAGTCCTGCGCGACCAGCCGGCGTTCCCGAGTTGGTCCGTTCGCCCGAAGCCCAACCTTGACACTCGAGCGCAACCAAGCTCGTGGCGATGAAGGTAAGATAGCTTGCCTGCCCAATCAGGACGCCGAGACCGAACAGGTCAAGTAGACTTCCCCATGGGTTCTCTAGCGGGGCGATGCCTGTTCGCTTGCCACCATCGATAACCGTGGGCTGGAACCTGCGATAGCGGCGGTTCGTTTCGGATTCGACACCGTCGGAGCAACGGATCAGATGCAGATGCGGTTTCGGCATATCAATCCCCTGAGTTCGGTCGGCGATCCCCTAACGAAGCGGGTTTGACCACAGCGACGGTTGCGACCGGCAAGACGTCCGATGGGTCTTCGCAATACTCTTCCCGCATGGCAAAACCTGCGCGCTGCCGCCATCCGGTTAGCCAGTCAGCGTAGTCATCGAGAAGGAGCGGACCATTGAACGGAGGTTGATGCAGGCATTCCATTCGGTTGAGCGGACCATACCGAGGTTTAGGATCGCAGCCGGGCCTCACTCGATAGGAAGATCGCGCCCCCGCAGGTCAAGAGGCCGCGGGGGACCAGCCGATTTTGCCCTCCGGGCCGACGAAAAGCTGCTAATATCCAGCCTGTTAGGAGGGCGACGTTGTCGCCGCTGATGGTCGCGAACTCTTGGCGACGCAGCGCCGCTCGGGATGCCGAGTCCGTGCCGATGATGCGTAAGCCGACGATAAAATCCTGGCGCTCGGCCGAGCAATGGCTGCTCGGCAGCATGGCGCTGGCGTTGGGAGCGGTGGCCGGTATCTGGCTGCTGCTCGGCCCGGCCCCGACGGCCACCCCTCATTTCATTGCGGTCGCACTGCTGATCGCTTCGCTTGCCGCCTCATTGATCATGATCGGCCTGGTGGGGCGCACGCGCCGGCAAATGGAAGCCGTGCTTGAGGGCCGGGTGAGCGCCGAAGCGCGCGCGATCGAGAAGCTGCGCCACAGCGAGGCCCAATGGAAGGAGGTTTTCGAGCATAACCCGGTGATGTACTTCATGGTCGATGCGACGGGGACGGTGCTGTCCGTCAACACATTCGGCGCCGCGCAACTTGGCTATTCCGTCAGCGAATTGCTCGGGAAATCCGTGCTCAAAGTCTTTCCTGCCGAGGAGCAACCCATCGCCCAAGGCAACGTCGCCGTATGCCTGGAGAATATCGGCCAGACCCACAGTTGGGAGATATGCAAGGTTCGCAAGGACGGCTCCACGCTCTGGGTTCGCGAGAACGCCAAGGCCGTGCGGCGGCTGGACGGCCGATTGATCGTCCTGATCGCATGCGAGGACATCACGGAGCGCAAGCAGGCTGAAAATGCGCTGCGAGAGAGTGAAATGTATTTGGCCGAAGCCCAGCGATTGAGCCACACCGGCAGCTTCGGCTGGCGCGTCGCCAGCGGCGAGATTATCTGGTCGGAAGAGACCTTCAGAATATTCGGATTCGAAAGGGCACCCTCCGTCACGCATGCCACCGTCTTTCAACGCATTCATCCGGATGACCGCGCGCGCGTGCAACGGACCATCGATCGCGCGTCCCGCGACGGCAAGGACTTCGAGCATGGATATCGATTGCTGATGCCCGACGGCTCGGTCAAGCATGTCCACGCCACCGCGCATGCGGTGAAGGATGCTGATGGCATCGAATTCGTCGGAGCGGTAACCGATATCACGGCACGCAAGCGGGCCGAGATGGAATTGCATGAAGCGCAGGCGACCCTCGCGCATGTGACGCGCGTGACTGCCCTCGGCGAACTGGCCGCGTCGATCGCCCATGAGGTGAACCAGCCGCTCGCCGCGGTGGTCACCAATGCCGCCGCATGCAAGCGTTGGCTCGACCGTGAGCCTCCCGATTTGAAGGAAGCGCGCGGGACCGTGGAGGCGATCATCAAGGACGGCAATCGGGCCGGCGAAGTGATCCAGCGGGTCCGTGCGCTTGTGAACAAGACGACCGGTCAAAAGGCTGCGCTTCACATCAATGATGTCATCAACGAGGTCATCAGCCTGGTGCAGCATGCGTTGCTCAACCACCAGGTATCGTTGCGGCTGGAGCTCTCCCCCGACCTGCCGCTGGTCATCGCCGACCGGGTCCAGTTGCAACAGGTCATTCTCAACCTGGTCATCAATGCCATTGAGGCCATGCAGGCGGTCACGGACCGACCGCGGGAGCTGGTGATCCGGACTTGCCAGGATGAAGCCCGACAAATCGTGGTGACCGTGAAAGATTGCGGCGTCGGGCTCACCACCGCGAATGCTGACCGGCTGTTCGACGCCTTCTTTACCACCAAATCCAGCGGCATGGGCATGGGCCTGTCGATCTGCCGCTCCATCATCGGCGCTCATGGCGGGCGGCTGTCCGCATACGGAAATGCCGGCCCCGGTGCGACATTCCAGTTCACCTTGCCATCAACTCAGGAGGATGCGCCGTGACCGCGCGCCCGGCATCGCCTTCCGGCCTCGTAAGCGCCGAGGAGCCGGTCGTCTTCGTCATCGACGACGACGCATCGGTACGTGAGGCACTGAGCAATCTTTTCCGGTCCGTGGGATTGCGCGTCGAGGCGTTCGGTTCGGCTCACGAGTTTCTGCAGTACAAGCTTCCGAATGCCCCCAGTTGCTTGATTCTCGACATCAGGCTGCCCCGGCTGAGCGGCCTCGACTTTCAGGCCGAACTGGCCAAGGCCGACATTCACATTCCAATCATCTTCATGACAGGCCATGGCGATATTCCGATGACCGTCCGCGCAATGAAGGCCGGCGCCGTCGATTTTCTGACCAAGCCGTTCCGCGATCAGGACATGCTGGATGCTGTAACCGCGGCGATCGAACGCGACCGCAGCAGCCGCAATGAAGCAAATGTTCTCTCAGAGCTGAGCGCGCTTTTCGCAACCTTGACTCCCCGGGAGCGACAGGTGATGGCGCTGGTTACGTCAGGGCTCATGAACAAGCAGATCGCAGCCGAAGTCGGCCTGGCCGAGATCACCGTGAAGATACATCGCGGGCATATCATGCGGAAAATGGGAGCGAAGTCGCTGCCCGATCTGGTGCGGATGGCCGAGCTCCTCGGCATCGGGCCTGCATCCGACCGATCGCAAACCTAAGTATGATTTTCCCTCGCCGATTTGCAGCGCACTCTCCCGATACGCGGCGACACAGCAAAAGACATCCTCTGGTCGTCTCCAGAAAAGGATTGCCTTGTCCAATCGGGTCATATCAATCATCGACGACGACGGGTCGGTTCGCGCCGCGACCCAGAATCTCGTCAGGTCGCTTGGCTACGCTGTCCATTCGTTTGCATCGGCCGAGGATTTCCTGCAATCACCCCATCTGAATGACACTTCGTGCGTGATAACGGACGTCAGAATGCCCGCCATGAGCGGGCTCGAGCTGCAAGCTCATTTACTCGCCACCGGCCATCGCTTTCCCTTCATCTTCGTCACGGCCTTTTCGGTCGAAAGCGACCGCGCCCGGGCCATGAAGGCGGGAGCGACCTGCTTTCTGAGCAAGCCGTGCGATGGGGAAGCGTTGATCAAGTGCCTCGAAACGGCGCTGGCGCCAAAAGGCGAGGCAGCAAGTAAATGAGCCGATCCGGCCCTCAGGCGAGCCAGCATACGTAAGGATGATCTCGCCAAACATCTAGACGAATTGAAGATAAGCCCCGACCACGCCAGACTTCGCACCGTCCCTTTGGAACAGAAGGGCGCAAAGCATCACACATTTTAATCGGCAAATGGCAATTCCTGGGAAGGAGGTCGCCATGCATACAGAACCGCGTTGCTCCGAGTGTGACAGCGAAGACCCCAAAATCATCTCTCTGCGAAATCCAGCGCGCGAGCGCTACTGCGGGCGCTTCTGTCTCAACAAGGGCCACGAGAGTTTCATTCGTTGGATACGGCGTGCCAATGCGGAGATTGCGTCATGAACAATTGTTGCGGAAATCCGGAATGTAAGCGCCCCTTCGGGCTGGTCCGGCGTAGCTGGTACTTCCAGCAGTTTTGTTCGGCGAAGTGCCGCGAGATCTACAAGCGTCAACTGGAGCGCAACCGGACGTATTGGAAGTGGCTCTACCAGGTACCGGCACCTGCGGCGCGCCGAGACCATCTATCGTGCCGATGATCGCGGAGGAGCCAGCATGGCGACAGCAAATGCGATGCTGGTGGGCGCGTTACTGGCGTGGGGACCTCTGCTGATTGTATTCATCTATATCCTTCGGGACATGCGAAACGCGCCCCGTGACCCCGATTGACTTGAAACGGGTGACGGCGCCGAGCGCAACTCGCCCGGCCGATCCGCCTCTCCTGTTCCCGAGCACGGGATCTCCACGCCCTCGTGCTTGAGCAGCCAGCGCTTGCGCTCCAGCCCGCCGCCGTATTTCACCAGCGAACCATTAGCACCGATCAGCCGGTGGCAGGGCAGGACCACGCTGATCGGATTGGAGCCGTTGGCATGGCCGACCGCACGGACGGCGCGCGGCATCCGAAGTTTTGCGGCGAGCGCGCCATAGCTCATCGTCGTCCCCGCCGCGATCTTCGGCAGCGCGTTCCAGACCTTCTGCTGAAACGGCGTGCCGGCGACGCGCCATTCGATCGCTGCCAGGCGATCGAGGTCGCCCTTGAAATAGCCGGTCAAGGCGGCGCGCAAATCACGCGGCGCCCGTCCATTGTTCAAATTCACCGCGCCATAGTGCAGGCGCAGCAAGCGCTGCATGCGCGTCTCATAGTCTTCCCAGTCCAGCGCGCGGAGCAGGCCGTCCGTATCGGTGACCAATAGCGCCGTGCCGATCGGCGTTGGCAGGTGGTCGAGGTTGAAGTTCTCCAGCATCGTCGTCCCTGAAACTATCTGCGAGCGGCCCCGCACTTTTCACCTGCGAGGCGTTAGTGTCCACCCGAATTCCGCTGCCGGTTGACCGGATCCTCTACGCGCAGGCGGCGCCCGCAGCGCTCGCCCTGATCCTGTTCTGGCCGGCGTAAGCGGCCTTCCCGCACTACCTTGCATTGGCAAAACCCTTCCGCCACACTCTCCTCCAACGATGACGTCCGGCCCTTCCTAATGGAGGCTGGAACAGGATCATCGGTCGAGATCAAGGGAAGGGAGCAACATATGAGAGGTGGTGTTCTTCATCTGATCGCAGGCACGGCGGTCGCGATCGCGCTGGCGTCACCCGCCAACGCGCAGAAGAAATACGATACCGGTGCCAGCGATACCGAAATCAAAATCGGCCAGACCGTTCCGTTCTCGGGCCCAGCCTCCGCCTATGCCGGCATCGGCAAGACGCAGGCCGCCTATTTCAGGATGATCAACGAAAAAGGCGGCATCAACGGCCGCAAGATCAACCTGATCCAGTATGACGACGCCTACTCGCCGCCGAAGGCCGTCGAGCAGGTGCGCAAGCTGGTCGAGAGCGACGAGGTGCTGTTCACCTTCCAGATCATCGGCACGCCCTCGAACGCCGCCGTGCAGAAATATCTCAACGCCAAGAAGGTGCCGCAGCTCCTCGCCGCGACCGGCGCCTCGAAGTTCACCGATCCCAAGAACTTCCCCTGGACCATGGGGTACAATCCCAATTATCAGTCCGAGGGGCGCATCTACGCCAAATACATTCTGCAGAATCATCCCAACGCCAAGATCGGCATTCTCTACCAGAACGACGATCTCGGCCGCGACTACGTCACGGGCCTAAAAGAAGGGCTCGGCTCCAAGGCCGCGTCGATGATCGTCGCCGAAGCCTCCTATGAGCTGACCGATCCGACCATCGACTCGCAAGTCGTCAAGCTGAAGGCCGCCGGCGCCGACCTGCTCTACGACGCCTCGACGCCGAAATTTGCGGCGCAAGCGATCAAGAAGGTCGCCGACCTCGGCTGGAAGCCGGTCCACATCCTCGACATCAATGCGAGTCCGGTCTCGGCCACGCTGAAGCCGGCGGGCCTCGACATCTCCAAGGACATCATCTCGACCAACTACGGCAAGGACCCCGGTGATCCGCAGTGGAAGGACGATCCCGGCATGAAGGCCTATTTCGCCTTCATGGACAAATATTACCCCGAGGGCGACAAGCTCAACACCGTCAACACGTACGGTTATGCAACGGCGGAATTGCTGGTGAAGATCCTGCAGCAATGCGGCGACAATCTCACCCGAGAAAACATCATGAAGCAGGCGGCCAATCTGAAGAACGTGACCGGCAGCCTGTCGCTACCCGGCATGGTCACCAACACCTCGCCGACCGACTACCGCATCAACAAGCAGATGCAGATGATGAAGTTCAACGGCGAGCGTTGGGAGCTGTTCGGCCCGATCATCGAGGATACCGGACCAAGCGGCTAGCGCCTGCCCCAATTCAAGACACGAGCCGTTGGCGTCACGCACGATGCCGGCGGCTTTTGTTTTGAGCCCGCGTCGTGCGTGCATCATTTTGCGGCTGATACACGGAATGGATTCTTTTTGAGCAGGCGGAACTCGATCCCGAAATTATCCGGGTTTTCGATGCCTTGCATTGCAACATGGCTTCCGCCACTATCGTGGCAGCGATGACATGCGGCCGGACCGGCCGGCGGCACGATCAGCGCCAATCATAAAACACATGAGGAATGCACCATTATGAGGAAGGGTATTTTCCATCTGGTCACCGGCACGGCGCTGGCACTTGCGCTGTCGGTCTCGACGGCGTCCGCGCAGAAGAAATACGATACCGGCGCGAGCGACACCGAGATCAAGATCGGCCAGACCAATCCATTCTCGGGACCGGCCTCCTCCTATGCCACGATCGGCAAGACCCAGGCGGCCTATATGAAGATGATCAACGATCAGGGCGGCGTGAACGGCCGCAAGATCAATCTGATCCAGTATGACGACGCCTACTCACCGCCCAAGGCGGTCGAGCAGGTGCGCAAGCTGGTCGAGAGCGACGAGGTGCTGCTGACCTTCCAACTCCTCGGCACGCCCTCGAACGCAGCCGTGCAGAAATATCTCAACGCCAAGAAGGTGCCGCAACTGTTCGCTGCGACCGGCGCGTCGAAGTTTACCGACCCGAAGAATTTTCCGTGGACGATGGGCTTCAACCCCAACTACTTCGTCGAGGGGCGCATCTACGGCCAGTACATCCTGAAGGAATATCCGAACGCCAAGGTCGGAATCCTCTATCAGAACGACGACCTCGGAAAGGATTACCTGAACGGCATCAAGGCCGGCCTCGGCGACAAGGCCGCGAAGATGGTGGTGGCGGAAGCCTCCTACGAAGTCTCCGATCCGACCATCGATTCGCAGATCCTCAAGATCAAGGACGCCGGCGCGGACCTGTTCTTCTCGGCGACGACGCCGAAGCCGGCCGCGCAGGCGATCAAGAAGATCGCCGAGCTCAACTGGAAGCCGGTGCACATCCTCGACATCAACGCCACCTCGGTCGGCGCGGTGATGAAGCCGGCGGGCCTTGAAGCCTCCAAGGGCGTGATCAGCGTCAACTACGGCAAGGATCCGCTCGATCCGACCTGGAAGGACGACCCCGGCATGAAGAAGTATTTCGAATTCATGGCGAAGTACTATCCGGAGGGCGACAAGGATTCGAGCTTCAATTCCTATGGCTACATGACCTCGCAATTGATGATCCATGTGCTCAAGGCGTGCGGCGACAACCTGACCCGCGAGAACGTGCTGAAGCAGGCGACCAACCTGAAGAACGTTCAGCTCGACCTGCTGCTGCCGGGCATCTCGGTCAACACCACGCCGACCGACTACCGCGTCAACAAGCAGCTGCAGATGATGAAGTTCAACGGGGAGCGTTGGGAGATGTTCGGCCCGATCCTCGAGGACGCCGGCCCGGCGGGTTAGTCGCGGCCAATCGAAACGATCGGCGGTGAAAGCGATCGGCGGTCCCTCGGGACCGCCGATTTTTTTTGCTGCAAGACCTCATCCTGAGGAGCGGCGCTTGCGCCGCGTCTCGAAGGATGAATGGCACTAGCCGGGCCACATGGTTCGAGACGGCGCGGAGCCTGTCATCGGGCCGCGCTTCGCGCGGACCCGTTGGCGCCTCCTCACCATGAGGGTCTAACGGTCGCGACCCGAACCGACGCTCACGCCGGAATCTCCCCAAACCTCTTAGCTACCGGCAGCACCGCATGGCGGATCAAGCGGGAATCCTCAACGGCGGCCTGGCGGTGTTTCACCGCCTCGCGGTAGACGGGATCGCGGATCATTTCCGCGAAGGCTGCGACGCTTGGATATTCGGCGATGAAGCAATGGTCCCAGCGCTCGTCTTGCGGCCCGATCAGCATCAGCTCGAACCTGCCCTGCCACACGATCCGTCCGCCGAGCCGTTCGAACACCGGCCCGCTTTCGCGCCCATAGGCGGCATAGGCTTCCGCCCCCGTCGCCTTGCGGCCGTCGGGATAGGCGGCCTCAGCGCGCAGCCGGACCAGGTTGAGCATATGGATCGGACCCGGCCGGTCATTGGCCCGAAATTGCGCGAACACCTCCTTGGTTGGATCGATGTGGCCCATGCCGTTTTCTCCTGCAAACGCTGCCTTTGCGCCAACCCTAATACGACCCCGCCGCACCTCCTAATCCCGCATTAACCTTTCCGTAACCGACCCTTAAACAGCGACCGCTAGCCTCCGGCAGGACGGGTGTGAGCGGCGTTTGGCATGGCGTGGGGACGGAAAAAGAGCGGCGCACGCAAGGAGCCGCTGTTTGGGCTTCCGGCAGCACTCGCCGACCTGCGTCTCTCGCCGGAGGATCGCATTCCGGCCGCCACCGACGACGACAAACCGAAAAAGCCAGTGCCGAAGCGCAAGCACGAAGAGGACGACGAGGACGAGCCGCCGCGCGAGCGCAAGCCGCGCGGGACCAAAAGCGGCGCGAAGCGGCGCTCGAAACGCCGCTTCAGGATTGGCCGCCTCGTTTATTGGGGCGCGGTGCTCGGCCTGTGGGCGGCGATCGCCATCATCGGCGTCGTAGTCTGGGTCGGCGCGCATCTGCCGGCGATCCAGTCGCTGGAAATTCCAAAGCGCCCGCCAACCATCCAGATTGTCGGCATCGACGGCAGCGTGCTGGCCTCGCGCGGCGAAGCGCCGGGCGCCAATGTCGCGCTAAAAGATCTGCCGCCCTATCTGCCGAAGGCATTCATCGCCATTGAGGACCGCCGCTTCTATTCGCATTACGGCATAGACCCCGTCGGCATCGCGCGCGCCGCGGTCGCCAACATCCTGCATCGCGGCGTCTCGCAGGGCGGCTCGACGCTGACGCAGCAGCTCGCAAAAAACCTGTTCCTGACCCAGGAGCGGACGATCGCGCGCAAGCTGCAGGAAGTGGAACTGGCGCTATGGCTGGAGCGCAAGCACACCAAGAACGAAATTCTCGAGCTTTACCTCAACCGCGTCTATTTCGGCTCCGGCGCCTATGGCGTCGAGGCGGCGGCGCAGCGCTATTTCGGTAAGTCGGCAAAGAACGTCACGGTCGCGGAAGCGGCGATGCTGGCCGGCCTCGTCAAATCGCCGTCACGGCTGGCGCCGAACCGCAACCCCGAAGGCGCAGAGCAGCGCGCCCAGCTCGTGCTCGCGGCGATGGCGGAAGCCAAGTTCATCAGCGACGCCCAGGCCAAGGCCTCGATCGGCCATCCCTCCTACCACGTGAAGCCGGCCGGCGCCGGCACCGTCAACTACGTCGCCGACTGGATCGGCGAGGTGCTCGACGATCTCGTCGGCCAGATCGACCAGAGCATCGTGGTCGAGACCACGATCGATCCGAAGCTGCAGAGCGTGGCGGAAGCCGCGATCATCGACGAGCTGGCAGCCAAGAGCGTCAAATTCAACGTTACGCAAGGCGCGCTGGTGGCGATGACGCCCGACGGCGCGGTGCGCGCCATGGTCGGCGGGCGGAACTATGCCGAGAGCCAGTACAATCGCGCGGTCACAGCCAAACGCCAGCCTGGCTCGGCGTTCAAGCCGTTCATCTATTTGACGGCGATCGAGGGCGGCCTGACGCCGGAAACGATCCGACAGGACGCGCCGCTAGACCTCAAGGGCTGGCGTCCGGAGAACTATACGCATGAATATTTTGGCTCGGTCACGCTGACGCAGGCGCTGGCAATGTCGCTCAATACGGTCGCGGTGCGGCTCGGCCTCGAAGTCGGGCCGAAGAACGTGGTGCGGACCGCACACCGGCTCGGCATTTCATCAAAACTCGAGGCCAATCCCTCGATCGCGCTTGGCACCTCGGAAGTCTCCGTCATCGAGCTGGTCGGGGCCTATGCGCCGTTTGCCAATGGCGGGCTCGGCGTCTCCCCGCATGTCGTGACCAAGATTCGCACCAATGAAGGCAAGGTGCTGTACAGGCGCACGGCCGATCGGCTCGGCCAGGTGATCGAGCCGCGCCATGTCGCGATGATGAACACGATGATGCAGGAGACGCTACTCTCGGGTACTGCGCGGCGGGCGGAGATTCCGGGCTGGATGGCCGCCGGCAAGACCGGCACCAGCCAGGATTTCCGCGACGCCTGGTTCATCGGCTACACGGCGAACCTCGTCACCGGCGTCTGGCTCGGCAATGACGACAATTCGCCGACCAAGAAGGCGACCGGCGGCGGCCTGCCGGTGGAAGTCTGGACCCGCTTCATGCGCACGGCCCATCAGGGTGTGCCGGTGGCGGGACTGCCGAACGCGCAGCGCGGCGGATTTTTGTCGAGCATGTTCCAGACGGCGTCGCAGGTCAGCGCGGGCCCGTCCGCACCGGCGCCGCTGCCTTCAGGCGGTTCGTACCGACCTGCTCCGGCACGACCATCCGCGCCGCCACCCAATCCGAATGCGCGGCCGGAGGCGGCTGCAGGACTCGATGGCTGGCTGGTGGATCGGCTGTTTGGAAGGTAGCGATACGCGCCGCGTCCCTGGTCGTCATACCCCGCGAAAGCGGGGTATCCAGTGCGCCGCGGCTTCTCGGCTGATCACTACTGTCTCTGGAATACTGGGTCGCCCGGTCAAGCCGGGCGATGACAGTAGGTGTGGCAACACCTAATCCTCCACCCCATACCGATGCAAATCGTTGCCGTGGGTATCGAGCCAGCGCTTGGCGCGTTCGACATGGTCGCAGATGCGGTCGACGATGCGCCAGAACCTGGGCGAATGGTTCATCTCGACGAGATGGGCGACCTCATGTGCGGCGAGATAGTCCAGCACGTAAGGAGGCGCGAGGATCAGCCGCCAGGAATAGGACAATGAGCCGGCCGAGGTGCATGATCCCCAGCGGCTCGACTGATCGCGGATCGACACACGCCTGACCCGCACACCGAGTTCCGCGGCATAGGCGAGCGAGGCCTTGTGCAGATCCTTGCGCGCTTCGCGCTTGAGAAAGTCGTGGACGCGCCGATCCATGTGCTCGTAGCCGCCGGCCACGCACAAAATCTTCTCGCCGCTGTCGCGGGTTTCGATCCACACCGTGCCGCGCTCACCCGCGCGATGCACGATCCGGTGCGGCACGCCGCGCAGCGGTATGACAGTGCCGGATTGAAAGGGCGCGGCCTTCGGCAAACGGCCGAGACGGGCGGCGATCCAGCCGCCGTGAAGCTGCGCAAACTCCTTGGCTTCGGCGAGAGTACCGCGCGGCGGCATGGTCAGGATCGCTTCACGATCCGTTGGATGAATGCGCAAGGTGTATCGCCGTGCCCGGCGATGCCGGCGCAGCCTGATCGCAAAGACTTGCGAGCAGTGTTTGACCAAAAGAGTCGCGGGTTCGGCGGGCCGCCGATAAAGGAGGGCGCGAGTAGCCATTTCTTGGAGTCCGGGGAGCAGGAGTTCGCCCGGATTCTGCCATATCCGCCGCCAGGGAAATCGCATCTAAATCGCTCGACGCAAAAACAAATCATTTGCCCAATATACAGGGGTCGGGCGCCAAATGGCCCCTAGGGGATGGGTCTGGAACCGCAAATTTCGACTGGAACCGGGCGTCAAACATGGCGTCAAGGAGTGAGTCTGAACTCACCCCTTGATTCGAGCGGAATCCGGAATGTTTGAATCTTGTCAGCAAGTTATGGGCGGCACGAAAATCGATGCCGCCTTGGCTCTATTCGGCTGCACGGACCAATGTTGGCTTGGTAGTAGCCGCTGACATGTTGGTATTGGCCGTCGACATCATGAAATCGGAGATGCGCGGCACGATTTCGGAACGGAATCGCGATCCGTTGAACACGCCGTAATGTCCGACGCCCTTTTGCACGTAATGCACGCGGCGATGATCGGGAATATGGGGGCACAAAGCGTGTGTCGCTTCGGTCTGGCCGAGCCCGGAGATGTCGTCGTTCTCGCCTTCCACCGTCATCAGCGCCACGCGGCGGATCTTTGACGGATCGACCGGCTTGCCACGGTGGGTCATCTCGCCCTTGGGCAGCGCGTGCTTGACGAACACGAGATCGACGGTTTGCAGGTAATACTCCGCCGTTAGATCCATCACCGCGAGGTACTCGTCATAGAACTCGCGGTGCTTGTCGACCATGTCGCCGTCGCCCTTCACCAGATTATTGAACAGCGCCTTGTGCGCGTCGGTGTGGCGGTCGAGGTTCATGGTGATGAAGCCCGAGAGCTGCAAAAAGCCCGGATAGACGTCGCGCATCACCCCGGGATGCGGGAACGGCACCTTCGTGATGACGTGGTTACGGAACCATTCGATGCCGCGCTGTTCGGCGAGGTTGTTCACGGAAGTAGGATTGCGGCGGGTATCGATCGGGCCGCCCATCAAGGTCATCGACAGCGGTACGAAGGGATCGCGCGCGGCTTCCATCATGGAAACCGCCGCCACTACCGGCACCGAAGGCTGGCACACCGCGATCACGTGCATGTTGCCGCCCAGTACCTGCAGCATCTCGATGATGTAATCGATGTAATCGTCGAGATCGAAGCGGCCCTCGGCGAGAGGAACCATTCGCGCATCCGACCAGTCGGTGATGTAGACTTCATGCGTCGGCAGGAATGCCTCGACCGTACCGCGCAGCAGCGTCGCGTAATGGCCGGACATCGGCGCCACGATCAGCACACGCGGATGCGGTGCGCGCAGCGGCCGGGTCAGCTTGCGATCGAAATGCAGCAGTCGGCAGAACGGTTTTTCCCAGATCGAGCGGATCTCGACCGGGGTGCGGACGCCGTTCACCTCGGTGAAGTCGAGCCCCCATTCGGGCTTGCCGTAACGGCGGGTGGTGCGCTCGAACAATTCGCATGCCGCGGCGATCGATTTGCCGAACTGCGTGTGCGAAAAGGGATTAAGCGGATTTTGAAACAGAATCTTGGTGGCATCGGTCACCGCGCGCGCCGGATTGAGCGACGCGTGGCCTATTTCGTACATCCAGTACATCGGCGTCGTTAGCGCCGGACTGCCTTCGGCCACCAGCGGCGGTGCGCCGCCAAACTCACCAATCGGCATTTTATTTCTGACCTTCTGTTTGCGCCGCAGCATAGTGCAGAATGCGTAATATTGCGTCAATGCACCGATCGGACCTATCCAACCGCTAACGTGCGTAAACGCCCCGGGAAACCACGGGAATCTGTGACTTATTCGCCACCCCCGAGCAAAGATCCGTGATGTTTGGCACTGCGCAAAAGGGCAAGGAAGATCGCAAAGGAGGCGGCAAGCAGCACCCCGTTAATGGCCAGCGACCAGACCATCAGGTCGCTCCTGAATACGTGATCGATCAGGAGCGCGCGCATGCCTTCAAAGACATAGGTCGGCGGCAGCATCCACGCAATCCATTGCAGCCAGGCGGGCAGCACCGCGACCGGATAGTAGACGCAGGCGAGCGGCATCAGGCCGAACATCATCGTCCAGACGATGCTCTCGGCCCCGAGCCCGTTGCGCAGCACCAGGCCGGAAACAAAGATGCCGAGCGACCAGCTCGTGAAGATCAGGTTGCAGAAGAACGCGATCAGCGGCAGGCCGATCGCGAAGAAATTGAAATCGAAGAAGAACAGCGCCAGCAGCGTCATCGGAATCACGCCGATCGCGAGCCGGATCAGGCTCATGATCATCAGCGAGATCAGGAACTCGATCGGCTTCAGCGGGCTCATCATGAGGTTGCCGAGGTTGCGCGCCCACATTTCCTCAAGAAACGAGATCGAAAAGCCAAGCTGCCCGCGGAACAGGATGTCCCACAGGATGACAGCGCCGATCAGCGTGCCGCCGGCGCGGGCGAAGAAATTGTCGTTCTGCGCGATGTAGTTCTGCAGAAAGCCCCAGGTGATGATCTGCAGCGCCGGCCAGTAGATCAACTCCAACAGCCGCGGCCAGGACGACATCAGGAGGTACCAGTAGCGCAGCACCATCGCCTGGATGCGGTGCGCGGCAATCCCGTGATGGGTGGCGGTAGCGCTCATGGCGCGGTCTCCGCCACCCGGCCGCGCGCTACGTCGAGGAACACGTCTTCCAGCGTGGTGCGGTTGTAGCGCGCCATGATCTGGTCGGGGCTGTCGTCATCCTCGATGCGGCCACGCTTCATGATGATGACGCGGTCGCACAGCCGTTCCACTTCCAGCATGTTGTGCGAGGCCAGCAGAATGGTGGCATCATGCGTCTTGCGATAGTTCTGCAAATGCTGCCGCACCCAGTCGGCGGTATCAGGATCGAGCGAGGCCGTCGGCTCGTCGAGCAACAACAGCTCCGGCTGGTTGATCAGCGCCTTTGCCAACGCGACGCGGGTCTTCTGTCCGGCCGATAGCTTGCCGTTGGCGCGATCGAGAAAATCCTTCAGGTCGAGGTCGGATGCGAGCTGCTCGATGTGCTCGGCGAGATTCTCCACCGCATAGAGCCGGCCGAAAATGGTAAGGTTCTGCCGCACCGTGAGTCGCATCGGCATGTCGACATACGGGCTCTCGAAATTCATCCGCCCGAGCACCTCGGCGCTCTGCTCCGGCATCGCGTGCCCCAACACCTGGACGCGGCCCGAGGTCGGCAGCACCAACCCCATGATCATGGCAATGGTCGTGGTCTTGCCGGCGCCATTGCCGCCGAGCAGCCCGGTGACGCTGCCGCGCGCGATCCGGAATGAGATATCGTCGACGGCGCGGGTGGTCTTGTAGAGTTTTATCAGATGCGCGACATCGATCGCGGCGGGGCTTTCCGGCCCGGCCGCGGGCGATTGCGCTGGTGTGGCGTCGCTATCGACCATTTCGGCCTGTTCTTGGGCCATCATGGCTGATAGCGCAAGGGTTCGGGGTGCTTGGCGGCAGGCCCGTGCTGGACCCGAACGACTGCGCGAATTTGTGATCACACGTACGCGCGGCTAAACTCCAGTCATGTCCGACGTTGCAGCCTCCGATTTCCGCCATCCGCACCGCTTTGTCAGTCTCGATACGATCCTGCGGCTGCGCTGGCTGGCGGCGCTCGGCCAACTCACCGCGATCTTCATCGTGGCGCACGGGCTGGAGTTCGACTTTCCCATCATTGCCTGCGTCGCCGTCGTCGGCATCTCGGCGCTGCTCAATCTTGCGCTGCAGGTCGCCTTCAACCCGATGCAGCGGCTGGAACCGGTCTATGCGGCGGCGCTGCTCGCGCTCAACATCGTCGAATTGGCCGCGCTGTTGTTCCTGACGGGAGGCTTGCAGAACCCGTTTTCATTTCTGTTCCTCGGCCCCGTCCTGATCTCGGCGACGGTGCTGCCGGTCCGGATGACGGTTGGCCTCGGGCTGCTCGCGGTCGCCTGCGCCTCGGCACTGGTATTCTTCCATCTGCCGCTGCCTTGGGACAGCGAAGACCCGCTGGTGCTGCCGCCGATCTATCTGTTCGGCGTCTGGCTCTCGATCGTGCTCGCGATCGGCGTCACCAGTCTCTATGCGTTCCAGGCGACCGAGGAGGCGCGCAAACTTTCCGACGCGCTGGCCGCAACCGAGCTGGTGCTGACGCGCGAGCAGCATCTGACTCAGCTCGACGGGCTGGCCGCGGCCGCCGCGCATGAACTCGGCACGCCGCTATCGACGATCTTCCTGATTTCGCGGGAGCTGGAAAAGACCGTCGAGGATAACGACCAGCTGGCCTCCGATCTGAAGACCCTGCGCGAACAGGCGCAGCGCTGCCGCGACATCCTCGCCAAGATCACCCAGCTTTCCTCGTCCGGGGCGCCGTTCGATGTTATGCCGCTGTCTACGCTGATCGAGGAAGTGGTGGCGCCGCACCGCGATTTTGGCGTCACGATCAGGGTGCGGCTTGCTGTCGCAGCCACCCGGGAGCCCGTCGGTGCCCGGAACCCGGCGATTCTGTATGGTGTCGGCAACATCCTGGAGAACGCCGTCGATTTCGCGCGGACGACGGTGGAGGTTAACGCCTGGTGGAACGCGGATACCGTCGAAATCGTCATCTCCGATGACGGCCCCGGCATCGCGCCCGACATGCTGAAACGTATCGGCGAGCCCTATTTATCAAGGCGCCGCAGCGCCGATGAAACCCACCGCGAACGCGCCGGCCTCGGCCTTGGCGTGTTCATCGCCCGAACGCTCCTGGAACGCACCGGCGCGAAGGTTTCGTTCTCCAACAGGACCTTTCCCGATCACGGCGCCGTGGTGCGGATCGCGTGGCCGCGCGTCCGCTTCGAGGCCGACGAAAGTGCTGCCCGGCCAGTGGATTAAAAGGCGTTAAGAATTGCGCAAACCGAGGCTGCTCGACCTGGGGGCCCTTGGCAGTGCAAAATCGCCGGCCATATGCTCTATAGTGCTCTGCAGCCGCAACCGGGAAACCCTGCCTTGAACGCCATTGCCGAACTGAACGATCTCGCCGACCGCTCGCTGCTGATCGTCGAGGACGACAAGCCGTTTCTGGAGCGCCTGTCGCGCGCAATGGAAACCCGCGGTTTCGCGGTGACCTCCTGCGACACCGTGTCCGACGGGCTGGCGCAGATCAACAAGTCCGCACCGGCCTTTGCGGTCGTGGACCTGCGGCTCGGCGATGGCAATGGGCTCGACGTCGTGTCGGCGCTCAAGCGCAAGCGCCCCGACGCGCGCACCATCGTGCTGACCGGCTACGGCAATATCGCCACCGCTGTTACGGCCGTGAAGATGGGCGCGGTGGACTATCTCTCGAAGCCTGCGGATGCCGATGACGTGGTCGCGGCGCTGCTCGCCAGTGGCACTGAAAAGTCCGAGCTGCCGTCCAATCCGATGTCGGCGGATCGCGTGCGCTGGGAACACATCCAGCGCATCTATGAGATGTGCAACCGCAACGTCTCCGAAACCGCGCGGCGCCTCAACATGCATCGCCGCACATTGCAGCGTATTCTGGCCAAGCGCGCGCCGCGGTGATTTTCTTGTAGCCCGGATGGAGCCAACGGGTCGCGCGAATGCGCGCCCGATGACAGGCTTCGCGCAATCCGGGGCAGTTCATCCGATTGCGAGATCGTTCCCGGATTTCGCTTCGCTTCGTCCGGGCTACGATTTCATCTTCAAAATTCCCCATGCCCCTGCGGGTCGACCAGCCGGTTGATCCGCTGCGCGGCGGCCATCGCAAAGCGCACCGTCATCGATTTGCGCGTCGCCGCGGGCAGGCGATGCTCGGGCGCCTCACAATGCAGATGGGCGCCATAGGCGTCGGCGATGATGAGGCCGGTATCTTCAGGGAAAATCTCGCAAGGAAGGTCTTGCGTGAAGGCAAAGAACAGCCGGTCGCAATGCATCCGATAATCCTGCCATTTCTGATCGGCGCGCAGATCCTCCACCGATGATTTGATCTCGACGATCCAGATCTCGCCCCTCTCGTTGAGGGCCACCAGATCGGCACGCCGGCCCGACGGCAGCGGCAGCTCGCTGATGCAGGAAAAGCCGAGCGACCGCAACAGCCGCGCGGTGCCGCGCGCGATCGCCAGCGCCGTCTCCGACTGGCGGCGGTCCGGCGCGGGCACGAGGCTGATCTGGCGGGCGGGTGATTCCATGGCGCTCGAACCTTAGCCGATTCCGGGCCGTCCGACAGGCGGCCTGCTCGCCGAGCCGGCCGCAAATTTGTCCCCCGTCCGCCTTATTTTCGACTTCAGCGCACCGCGCAGATCAAGCGGTGAGTATCACCTATCCGTCATTCCGGGACGATGCGAAGCATCGAACTATGCGCATCTGAGAATCTCGAGATTCCCCAGTGTGCAACTGCACACCTGAGGTCTGGTCCTGCGGACCATTCCGGAACGACGACCTCCGTTCAGGGGTGCCGGCCCATGGCAAGCTGATAAATCGTCACCAGAACCTCGAACAGGATCAGGAGCACGATAATCACTTCGAGCCGAAGCGAGCGACGCGTGTCGATGATATCGGTCAGCACCTGCGCGCTCTCGGCGATCACGGCGAGTTTGCCGTTCAGCGACTCCGCGCGCTCCTTGAGTTCGTACTCGTCCTCCAGCCGGGCATACAGCCGCTCCAGATGCGGCTTGTCCCAGAGCACGTCGGGTTTCTCTTCTACCTCGACCGGCCCCGACACCCGATGCCGTACCAGAAGCGCGCTGCCGATATTTTTCAGGATCGAGCGACGGCTGCCACGCATACGCCCGCTCAGCGCCAGTTCCCGAGCGAACGGTTCGGTCGTGTCAAATACGCTGGCAACCTCGCGTTCATGCCGGGCCAGGACGACGCTCTTCGCCAGGGCCTCGCAGATCAGGATCAGCCGGTCAGGCGACAGGCTTTGCAGGCAGATCGGCCCGCCGGGTGGAATCTGATCCTCCTTATCCGGGGAGAGCTCGATGATTGCGATTTCCTCGTCGCGCCGCGCGAACTTGCCCGTCATGCGGTGATCCAGGCCGCGAAGGAATTCCTCCTCTTCCAGCGCATTCAGCCCGATCAGGACCACCACGCCATAACGAAACAGGACGACGACACCGTTTTCATTGACGCGAAACGCCAGCGGCGTCGTTGCCAGCACGTCGCCGCGCTCGAGGCCTGACGTATTGAGGCGATCGCTGACAAAAAACGCCCGGGCCGTCGTTCGGGTCCCGCCGAGCGGCGATTTGGAGGCTTGATTGATGACTTGCGCATCCCGGCCGAAATCACGATCGGCGCTGATGCGATTTCCGTCTTTCGCCACTAAATGTCCTTCCGTGCAAACCGTATCACGGACTGAAACCGATCACCTATCGGTTCCCGCCCGTGTTGACCCCTTTTCAAGGTAGAATATGGTGCCTGCCATGGATGACAAAACCGAGACCCAGGCGAAAGCCGGCGCGATGATCGTGCCGGTGACGCTGTTCGAGCAGAACTGCACCATCATCTGGCACGAGCCTTCCAAGAAGGCCGTGGTGATCGATCCCGGCGGGGACGTTCCCAAAATTCTGGAGGCGATCAAGCAGACCGGCGTCACGGTCGAGAAGATTTGGCTGACGCACGGCCATATCGATCATGTCGGCGGCGCCGCCGACTTGCGCGACACGCTGCAGGTCAAGATCGAAGGACCGCATATCGCCGACAAATTCCTGCTCGACAACGTCGTCTCGAGCGGCGAGCGCTTCGGCATCACCGGGGTGCGCAATTTCGGGCCCGACCGCTGGCTCGATGAAGGGGATCAGGTCTCGATCGGCGAGCTTGCCTTCGACATCCTGCACTGCCCCGGCCACTCACCGGGCAGCGTCGTGTTCTTCAACAAGGAGTTGCGCTTCGCCCATGTCGGCGACGTGCTGTTCAACGGCTCGGTCGGGCGTACCGACTTGCCCGGCGGCAGCCACGCCACGCTGATCAATTCGATCAAGCAGAAGCTATTGCCGCTCGGCGACGACGTCGGCTTCATCTGCGGCCATGGCGCCGGCTCCAGCCTCGGTCAGGAGCGGCTGACCAATCCGTTCCTTACCGACGAGATGTGAGCTGAAATTATCCGGCTGACGCTGTGATGTCCGGCTACTTCATCAGGCCTGCGGCCGTCAGCGCGCGGGTGATGACGCTGCCGACATCGATGCCGCGGCGCTTCGGTTCGCGCGGCGCCGGCTTGTGTTCGCGAACCGGCCTGTGGGTCCTCGACCAGAGTCTGGCGGCGAGATCGGACGACTGCAGGGACTCCGTGGCAGCCGACCGAACGATCTTCGGCGCCTGCGCCGGCCTGGCCGCTTCGCTGACAGGACTGATGCGCTCGGTCAGGCCGAAAAAATTTGCGATGTGATACGACGAAGAAATTCCCGCCTCGATCAGGAACGCACCTTCGGCGCCGTACCGCTCGTCATTGCCGGCGAGCCCCAGCGGCGTACCGTGCGCCATATCGGTGATGGTGTAGGACTCCACGACGGTTTCGCCGTCTTCATTCCACCAGACTTCGCGCGGGTGGCCGTCAATCTCCCCTATCGACATCGGTGCGGCCGGCAGACCGTGGACGTCGAGCCACTGCTTGACGATCTCATTGGCGTTGCCCGGGTTAACGGTGCGGTCGGCGCTGCCGTGCCATACCGATACTTTCGGCCATGGTCCCCTGTGCTTGGAGGCCTTGCGCACGAGATCGCCCAGCTTGCCGGCGGGGCGCGACGTCGACTGCATCATGCCGCCAAGCGCTTCGCGGACATTGCTGGCGATGCCGTAGGGGAGACCGGCGATGATGGCACCGCCCGCAAACACTTCCGGATAGGCCGCTAACATCACCGAGGTCATCGCACCGCCGGCGGAAAGCCCGGTGATGAAGATGCGGCGCGAATCGATCTTGTGATCGGCGACCATCCGCGCGACCATCTGCCGGATCGAAGCGGCCTCGCCGCGGCCGCGCGCGATGTCGCCTGGATTGAACCAGTTGAAACAGGTATTGGCGTTGTTCGACGCCTGCTGTTCGGGCATCAGCAACGCAAAACCATAACGCTTGGCAAGCGTCGACCAGCCGGTGCCGAAATCATAACCGGCCGCGGTCTGGCCGCAGCCATGCAGCACGACGACAAGGGCGCGCGCGGGCAACAATTGCTCCGGCACGAACGCGAACATTTTGAGCGCGCCTGGGTTTGTGCCGAATCCGTTAATTTCGGCGAGCGGACTGCCGGCCCCGGGCGACGTGCTTCGGCCATAGATTCCCAAGCCATTGAAGCCGTTCAGCTTCGGAAAATGGCGCAGGAATTCGACGTTCTTGGCGAGAGACAATTGCAGCTCCTGGGGCGAGTCGTTCCTATGAACGCTACCCAGAACAGATAGTTGCTGCACCGCAAACTAAAAAGACCGTGCACTGTCATTCCCCACAATCAAATTTTGGCAATTGACGTTAATTTGTCATCCCGTGACCTGACGCATCCATGTCAGGAATGCGGCGCAAGCGATGATCGACAACGCAAACGGCGCGACAGCCGCAGCAGCGCCGGCCGCGCCGAGTGGGCGAATGGTGAACTGGAGCAGCCCGAAGGGGTGAAAGCGTCACCCGACGTACTGGAATGCCATCACGTCGCTGGCGCCTGGAATATCTCCTGAAGGTGCGCTTCGACACCACGCGAGCTCGAACGGTTTCTCGCCGAAACGATTAAGACGGTCGACGGCGTGGAGCGAACTGAAACGCTGATCACGCTGTCGTCGGCGAAGGAAACGTGGAAGGTCAGTCTCGAGGCCGCTCCATTCTGACAGTGCAGGCGACGTCGCACGCGGCAGAAGCAACTCGACCGTAAGAGGACGATCATCGACGAATTCCGGGCTGCGGCATGTCGCCTGGCTTTGCGCGACAACCATGCGCTGGCCGCCCGGCTTCGAGGATTGCCTTGCCCTTTCCCTCGCCGTAGTTTGGGACCTAAGCTGTTCCAAAGAACAATAAATCCGGAGAGAACCACCCCATGGCACGCCTGAAGTTCGGAGCCTTTCTCGCCCCGCATCATCCGATCGGCGAGCATCCGCTGCTGCAATTCCGCCGCGACCTCGACTTTGTCGAGCAGATCGATGCGCTTGGCTTCGACGAATTCTGGTGCGGCGAGCACCATTCGTCAGGCTGGGAAATGATCGCCTCGCCGGAAATGTTCCTGGCCGCTGCCGGCGAGCGCACCAAGCGCATCAAGCTCGGCACCGGCGTGATCTCGCTGCCCTATCACCATCCCTACAATGTCGCGCAGCGCATGGTGCAGCTCGACTGGATGACCGGCGGCCGCGCCATCTTCGGCTCCGGTCCGGGCGCGCTCGCCTCCGACGCGCACACGCTCGGCATCGATCCGATGACACAGCGTGACCGCCAGGACGAGGCGATCGCGATCATCCGCCGCCTGTTTAGGGGCGAGCGCGTCACCGCCAAGAGTGACTGGTTCACCATGCAGGACGCCGCGCTGCAACTGCTGCCGCTGCAGGAAGACATGCCGTTCGTGGTGGCGTCGCAGATTTCGCCGTCGGGCATGACGCTTGCCGGCAAGTACGGCATCGGCATCATCTCGCTCGGCTCGATGTCGACGCAAGGCCTGATGGCGCTGCCGACGCAATGGGGCTTTGCCGAGGATGCCGCCAAGAAGGCCGGCACCACCGTGAGCCGTTCGGATTGGCGCGTGCTGCTAAGCTGGCACATCGCCGAGACCCGCGAACAGGCACAGCGCGAGGCCGGCGCCGGCCTGATGCGCTGGCACAACGAATATAACGTCCGCACGTTGCAGCGGCCGGGGCTGGAGCCGTTCACCTCGCCCGAGGATGCGATCGAGAAAACCGCCGGCGGCGAAAATGCCGCCTCCACCATCGGCACGCCGGATGATCTCGTAAAAACCATCAAGAATTTGATGCAGGTCTCGGGCGGCGTCGGCGCCATCATCGGATTCGTGCACGACTGGGCCAACCCGGAAAATACCCGCCGAAGCTGGGACATGGTCGCGCGCTACGTGATCCCGGAGATCAACGGCTATGTCGCAAAACTGCGCGAGTCGCAAAAATTCCTGATCGAGAACCGCGCGGTGTTCGAGCGTGCGGGCCAGGCCGTGATGGCCAAGATCATGGAGAACGAAAAGGCGGCAGCAGCGCTTGCCCATACCGGCCCCGGCCGGGTGGCGATCCCGACCATCAACGCGCCGGATCTGCAGAATGAAGCCGCGAAACGGAAGGCGTGATGGGCTTGTGAGGGGCGTGGAGATCTCTCCCCCGTCATTGCGAGCCACCGGGTCGCGCGAATGCGCGCCCGATGACAGGCTCCGCGAAGCAATCCATTGTGCCACAAGCGGGGACATGGATTGCTTCGTCGCGGAGTTTATCATCGGGCCGGCCGAAGGCCGGACCCGTTGGCTCCTCGCAATGACGGGTTTAGCAGCGTTGCCCAGCTGATGGGAGCACACCACGTGCCGCAAAGTTCCTGAGCGGTGGCCCCTGTGGCCGGCAGGCGCGCTTTGCCGCATCGAAACGAAGGGCTATTTACCTGCCTCGGCTAGGCCCGAGCCCGCAAGCGTCGCTATTTAAGGTCGCGACAAGGCCGCCAACACGGTGGATAATACTCGCAATCCGAGGCTCAACCGGAGCAATTGCCATGTCGATGCAGAGTGTGGCTTCCACCGTCAATATCCCGGTGCCGCCGAACCGCAGGGCGTTACGGCACATTCCCGGTCACGAGGGTTGGCCGTTCATCGGCAACACGCTGGCGGTGCTGGCCGACCCCAAAGGGCAGATTGAGAAGTCGGCCGCCAAATACGGTCTGATCTACCGCACCCGTCTGTTCGGCGAGACCAGCGTGACGATGCTCGGGCCCGAGGCCAACGAGCTCGTGCTGTTCGACCAGGCACGCCTGTTCTCCTCCACCCATGGCTGGGGACCGATCCTCGGCCTGTTGTTTCCGCGCGGGCTGATGCTGCTGGATTTTGAAGAGCACCGCCTGCACCGCCGCGCGCTGTCGGTCGCCTTCAAGTCAGGGCCGATGAAGTCCTACCTCGTCGATCTCGACCGCGGCATTGCCGCGCGGGTCAAGCAGTGGAAGGCGCAGCCCGGCGAGATGCTGGTGTATCCGGCGATGAAGCAGCTCACGCTCGATCTGGCGGCGACGTCGTTCCTCGGCGCCGATATCGGGCCTGAGGTCGACGAGATAACCCGCGCCTTCATCGACATGGTGGCCGCAGCCGTGGCGCCGATCCGGCGGCCGCTGCCGTTCACGCAGATGGGCCGCGGCGTTGCGGGCCGCAAGCGGATCGTTGCCTACGTCGCCGAGCAGATTCCGATCCGCCGCGCGCGTGGCGGCGGCGATGACCTGTTCTCGCAGCTATGCCAGGCGACGCACGAGGATGGCGCGCTGCTGTCGACCCAGGATGTCATCGACCACATGAGCTTTCTGATGATGGCGGCGCATGACACGCTGACATCGTCGCTGACCTCCTTTGTCGGCGAGCTTGCCGCCCACCCCGAATGGCAGCAGCAGTTGCGCGAGGAAGTCAAAGGCCTCGGCATCGAGGCCAACGATCCCTCCAGCATCGACAATCTCGACAAAATGCCGCTGTCGGAAATGGCGTTCAAGGAAGCGCTGCGGCTGAAGCCGCCGGTGCCGTCGATGCCGCGCCGGGCGGTGCGCGACTTTTCGTTTAGGGGGTACGACATACCCGCCGGTACGCTGGTCGGCGTCAACCCGCTGTTCACGCACCATATGCCGGAGATCTGGCCCGATCCGGACACGTTCGATCCGATGCGTTTCTCCGACGAGGCGCAGCGCACCCGCCACCGCTTCGCCTGGGTGCCTTATGGCGGCGGCGCGCATATGTGCCTCGGCTTGCACTTCGCCTACATGCAGGCGAAATGCTTTGCGCGGCATTTCCTGCAAAATCTCGAGGTGTCGCTGGAGCCAGGCTACAAGGCCGACTGGCAGATGTGGCCGATCCCGAAGCCGCGGGACGGGCTGCGGGTGGTGGTGAAGTCGGTGTGAGCTCGAACGCGCAGGTATGTAGGGTGGGCAAAGCGAACCGTGCCCACCATTCCAAACCGCATCGGGGAGAGATGGTGGGCACGCTGCGCTTTGCCCACCCTACACCTTGCCCTACTTCACGAGCGTCGTGAGTTGTGCGCCCTCATCGGCCACAAACACCGCAATCAGTTCCGCAGGCTCGGTCAGGCTGGCATTGGCCGAGACGAGATGGGTTGAGCCGGGCGGCTCGAAGAACGACTGACCGACCCCAAACGTCTCGACGGGACCGCCGGCAAGCTGCGAGCGGATCTCGCCCTTGGTGATGTAAGCGGTGACGGAGCCGGCATGCCGGTGCGCGGGGGTAAAGCCGCCCGGGCCGTAGAACACGCGCACGATCGTGACGCGCTTGCCCGGCACGTTCGGCAAGGCGTGCGAGCTGATCGGCTCGACGACATCCTGCGTTGAACCGGTCACGCTATTGGCGCAGAGCGGCTCGACAATCGCTGAAACTGCGTCCATGGTCGACGGCAGCATCTTGCCGATGACGAAGGCACAGGCGAGCCCGGCGATGATGGCGAGATAGAACGGGCGGCCGTTCGCCGATGGTGATAGGTGGAATGTTGTAGACATTTGCGTCTCCTTGCTCCAATCCAACCGTCATTGCGAGGAGCGAAGCGACGAAGCAATCCATTGCTCGGTATGCGGCACCATGGATTGCTTCGCTTCGCTCGCAATGACGGTTACCCCGCGCCCTGATCGAACGCCTTCTTCAGCGTGACATAGCCCTGCTGCTGCTGGCTCCAATTGCGGCCGCCGGTCATGGCGCCGTCGACTACCAGATCGTGGCCGTTGATGAAGGAGGATTCGTCGCTGGCCAGAAACACCGCGGCGTGCGCGATATCCTCGGGCAGACCGGCGCGCGGGATCGGCTGCGCGGCCTTGTAGACCTCGCGCATCACGGCCGAGGTCTTTTCGGCGGCCTCCACCGGCAGGCCGAGCGCTTTGCCGAAAATGCCGGTGGCGATCGCGCCGGGCGAAATCGAATTGACGCGGATGTTGGCTTCGCCGAGCTCCATCGCCACGCATTTGGTAAGATGGATGACGGCGGCCTTCGCCGCGCTATAGACCATCGACGACGAAAAGCCGGCGAGGCGGCCGGCAATGCTGCCGTTGTTGATGATGCTGCCGGAGCCTTGCTTACGCATATGCGGCGCCGCATGCTTCATGCCGAGCATCACGCTGCGCACCAGCGTCGCCATGGCGGCGTCAAACCGCTCGACTTCGAGGCCTTCGATGCCGCCGGTCTGCGCCGGGCCGCCGGCATTGTTGAACAGGCAATCGATGCGGCCGAATTTTTCCACCGCAAGCCCGATCAGCGCGCTCATCTGTTCTTCCACCGTGACGTCGGTCTGGCGGAAGATGCAGTTGGCGCCGAGCTTCTTGGCCAGCGCCTCACCCTCCGGCACCCGTCGCCCGGCGATGACGATTTTTGCGCCCTCGGCCACGAATAGCTCGGCGGTATGCAATCCGATGCCGCTCGTGGCGCCGGTGATCACCGCTACCTTGCCGTCCAGGCGTCCCATGTCGTTACCCCCGTCGAAATTCGTTGACGGCAATATTCCCGTCCCTCGCGGACAAGGCAAGCGAGCTTGTTCCATCGCGGTCACCCGGCGCCCGGCTGGCCTTGCTGCCTTCGTCGCCACGAAATCCCCGATTTTCGGTATGATCGGCCATATTTTGGATGCGCTGATCACGTGAAGTGACAGTCCTGATGAAGAAGTTGATCGACGAGCTCAGGCACGGCTGGCAGGGAATCTCCCAGCCCTCCCTGCTTTCCAGCACGGTGTTCGCGACCGGCTGTCTCGTCTTGTCGACGATCGCCCGGTGGGGTGTCGCCCAGATTCGTCCGGACGTATTCTTCACGCCTTATTTTCCAGCCGTGTTCCTGGCCGCCGCCGTCGGCGGTGCCCGGATCGGGATCGCGACGGCAATCGCGGGCGGCGCGCTCGGTGTCCTCGTCAATTTCGGCAGTGCCACGGCCGATTCCGCACGGTTTGCGCTGCTAGTGATGTTCTGGGCTGTTTGCGGTTTCGCCATCTGGGGCGTCGAGCATTACAGGAGGATCGTTGCTCAACAACGGGAAGATTCCAAACGGCTGGTCCAGGAAGAGGAATATCGCAAGCTCCTGGTTGAGGAGCTGCAGCACCGGCTCAAGAACAAGACGTCGACGATCCACGCTGTGCTGCACCAGGTCCTGCAGGACCAGCCGCAGATCTGGAGCAGCATCGACCACCGCCTCCGCGCACTATCGGCGACCGACGATTTGATCGCGCGGCTGGATGGCAGCGGTTGCGACATCAAGGACATGCTGCGTTCCGAGCTCGGGCCCTACGGCCACGTCCGGTTCAATTTGAACGGCGATGCGCTGTTTCTGCCGGCCAAACTGGCGGTCAGCCTGGCGCTGATCTTCCACGAGCTGGCCACCAATGCGGGCAAGTACGGCGCATTTTCTTCGGCCCGCGGGCTGCTGCAAGTGTCGTGGTCGGTGTCGGACGATCGCCTCAACCTCACCTGGGATGAAACCGAAGGTCCCGTGATCGAAAGCGTCGGCCCGCCGGGCTTCGGCACCAAGCTGTTGCAAGCGGCACTGCGCGCGTTCGACGGCAAGACCGAGATCAGCTTCCTGAAGACCGGCGTGCATTGCACGATGCAATGCAAGATCCCGGCGAGCTAGGCACGACGGCGCCCGCTATTCTCGTTCTGAAGCCTCTTTTCTCGAAACAGATCTCTGCCGCTTTGAGTGACCCTCTCGCTTCGCGTTGACACTCTGTTAATGACGATCGAGCCCGGGGCCGTTCGGAATCGCCGACTCCTACGGTTGTTGCGGCTTTTCGGAAGTCCGCTTAACCAATACTACAAGGGACTTTGCCAAGCTCCGCGGCATGCAGGGTCCCTACAAGCACGACTTTCCGGCGCCGGCGACGCAGGCCGTCAACGAAAGCGCACTCGAATCCGAACTGAACATCCTGAGAGACATCATCAGGCTGCTTCCGACTGGCGTGACCGTTCAGGACGAGAGCGGCGAGTTCGTGCTGGTGAACGACGCCGCGGCGGCCGCGCTGCAGATGGCCACCGCCGCACCGGAGGCCTCGCACCTGAACGATCGCCGCGAAACCTGCCTCGAATTGCTGCGTTCCGGTCGCCCGGCCGTGCTGGAAGAATCCATTGCCAGAAGCCAAACCAAGCAGGTATTCCTGACCTCGCATCGGCCGGTTCGGATCGCCGAGCGCAATCTGCTGATCTCGAGCTCGACGGACATTTCTGAACAGAAGGCGTTCGAGGAACATCTGTTCCGCTCCGCCTACTACGACGAACTGACCGGGCTGCCGACGCGGCGCGTGATTGAACATCGCGTCAACAGTCTCTTGAAGTACGACAACGGACAGGGCCTTTTTGCATTGGCCTTTCTCGACGTCGATAATTTCAAGCACATCAACGACTACTACGGACATTCGGTCGGCGACGCGCTGCTGGCGGAGATCGCCAAGCGGGTGGGATTTGATTTGCGCGACTCCGATATTCTGTCGCGGATCAGCGGCGACGAGTTCGTGTTGCTGCTCAACCCGGTCCAGAGCGAGAGCGAGGTCGCCGAATTCATCCGCTTCATCCTGCAGCGGCTTAAGGCGCCGTTCTTCATCGACCAGTCTGAAATCTTCGCCTCGACCTCGATCGGCGTCAGCCTCTACCCCGAGCACGGGCGCAGCTACGAGGAGTTGCGTCAGAACGCTGATATCGCGATGTACCGCGTCAAGAACGGCAGCAAAGGCGCCGCCGCGTTCTTCGACGCCAGCATGGAACGCGAAGCCCTGGCGCGGATGAAAGTCGAGCAGGCGCTGCGGGTGGCGATCCTGGAAAAACGCTTTTGCTGCGCTTTCCAGCCCAAGGTCGACATCCGGACCCAGGAGATCATGGGCGTCGAGGCGCTGGTGCGACTGCGCGACGACGAGGGGGTGATTCAAGCCCCCAGCACCTTCATCAATCTTGCCACCGAACTCGGCTTGATCGACGAACTGACTCACCTGGTGCTGGCCGAGATCGTCAAATCGATCGACCTGATCAACGAGAACTTCGGCCCCGACACCACGATCAGCATGAACGTCGCGGCCAAACAGGCCGGCAATCTCGAATTCATGCGCTCGTTCGCCCAGGCGATCGAAGCCACCGGCTTTCCAAAGCGCTTCATGATCGAGGTGACGGAAGACGCCTTCGTGACCAAGACGCATTTCCAGGACGAGATCCTGCCGATCTTCCGCAAGCTCGGCGTCAAGATCTCGATCGACGATTTCGGCATCGGCTATTCGTCGCTGTCGGCATTGGCCGACATTACCGCCGACGAGATCAAGATCGACCGCTCCTTCATCACCGATATCCATAAGCGTCCGCGCAGCCAAGGCATCTTGCGGGCAATCGAATCCTTGAGCGAAGCGCTCGGCATGACCGTGATCGCCGAAGGGCTCGAGACTTTCGAGGAACTGGCCTATCTGCAGGCAGCGACCAAGATCCGCTACGCCCAGGGTTATTACTTCTCAAAGCCGATCTTCCTGGAGGACCTCAAGCTGACGACCCCGCGCGCCAGCGAGGCGCGCGCCAGCCAGGCCAGCCGGCCGGCACAGGAAAACCGCCCCACCTATTCGCGCGCCGGCGGCTATCGCCGCTAGAGCGTTTTCCAGCGAAGCATGCCCTCGGACTTGATCCGTGGGTGGACACCGGTTCGCGTCAAGAAAACGCGTCAAAACAAAAAAGCTAGAGCCCGGTTCTGATTCAATCAGAACAAGACTCTAGACCCGCGATTGCGCCCGAAGGACACTCGATTAAGGCTTAGGTAACCGGATTTCCTAACGGCTTATGAGATGCGCGCATCGTATGCATGTTCCCGGGAGAAGGGAGAATGCGCGAGCTGTTTCACCATCTGCGAGGCATGAAGGCCCGGACCGCGGCCGCCGGACGGCACGTTACCGCAACGATCCGGGGCCCGGTGTTGTGGCTGACCCTTTGCGGCGGATTGCTGGTCGCTGCGATTTTCGTCGGCACCACCATGATGGTCGGCGAATTCCGTGAGCGCGCGCTCGTCAACAGCGAGCGCGAGCTGGAGAACACCGTTCGTCTGCTCGCCCGCCATTTCGACCAGCAGTTCGAGGACTCCGACACGCTCGCCGACGACGTGATCTCCCGACTGCAGATTTCCGGCATCGGCTCGGAGAAGGAATTCCGGCAACGCGTCGCGAGCGCGGAAGCGCACGAGATCATGAGATCGAAGGCGGGCGTCCTGTCATACCTCGGCGACATCTCGATCTTCGATTCCAATGGGGATATGATCAACTGGTCGCGGCCGCTGCCCGCGCCTAAGCTCAACATCTCCGAGCGGGCCTATTTCAAGAGCTTCAAATTCGATTCGCGATCACCCTCTATTCTGGCCGAGTCGATTCGAAGCTATCTCACGGGCAACCTGAATTCCGTCATTGCCCATCGATTGAAGGGCGAAGACGGCATCTTCCTCGGCGTGATGACGCGGCGCATCAACCCTGCCAATTACGAAAAATTCTTCGCTTCCGTCGCGCTCGGAACCGGCGCCGCCATTTCGATGTTTCATGCCGACGGCACCTTGCTGGCCCGCTATCCGCGTGTCGACGCACTGATCGGCCAGAATTTTTCGAACGCGCCGCTGCTGCAGCGCGTGCGGGAAAGCGGCAACGCGCAGACGCTGCGCGTGCAAAGTCCGATCGACCAGACCGCCAGGCTGGGATCTGCGGCTCCGCTCGCGCATTACTCGGGCGTGGTGGTCGCGACCAACACGGTTGCCGCCGCACTCGCCGACTGGCAGGAGCAAACCAGATTTCTGCTCATCGCGGCAACGCTGTCCGCTGCGGTGATCGCCCTGATCCTGTTCCTGATCATCCGACAGATCACCCGACAGAGCCGCGAAGCGCAGCAGCGGCTGGAAACGGAACGGGGCCGGCTCGATACCGCGCTGAACAACATGATTCAGGGACTGGCGACGTTCGACGCCTCGGCTCGCCTCGTCACCTTCAACCAGCGCTACATCGACATGCACAACCTGTCGGCCGACGTGGTCAAGCCCGGCTGTCATCTTCGCGACCTGATGCAGCATCGCAAGGATCGCGACTCGTTCGATGGCGACGTCGATGAGTTCTGTGAGTCGGTCATACAGAACATCGGGCGCGGTCAGGCCGGCCAAAGCGTCATCCAGTGCGCCGACGGGCGCACATTCCTGACGGTCCGAAAGCCGCTGGCGGATGGCGGGTGGGTCGCCACCATGGAAGACATCACCGAGCGGCGCAACCTCGAGCAGGAGCGCGACCGCAACTACGCGTTCCTGAGCCAAATCATCGATCACATCCCCTCCCAGATCACCGTGAAGGACGTGCAGGATCGGCGCTATCTCCTGGTCAACCGCGTGGCGGAAGCCCAGTTCGGCATTTCGCGCGACCTGATCATCGGCAGGACGGCCTCCGACATCTTTCCGCAAGCCGCCGCCGAGATCATCGCGGCCGATGAAGAGAAGACGCTGCAATCTCCCGACGGCCTGTTCAAGGACGAGCATGTCTGGGAAACCCAGGGGATGGGCCCGCGCTACGTTACCTCCAAACGGCTCGGAATCCGTAACTCGGCGGGCCAGGCGCATTACATCATCAACGTCGTCGACGACGTTACCGAGCGCCGGCTTGCCAACGAGAAGATCGCGCATCTGGCGCATTACGATGCGCTGACCGACCTTCCGAACCGGGTGCTGTTCCGCGAGCAGATCGAGCGCGAGCTTCGCAAGGCCGCAGGCGGCGACCGATTCGCACTGCTCTACATCGACATCGATGAATTCAAGGGCATCAACGACTCGCTCGGGCACCATGTCGGCGACGAACTTCTGAAGGCGGTCGCAGCCTCCCTCAAGGACTGCATCAAGCCAGGCGATCTGATCGCCCGCCTTGGCGGCGACGAATTCGCAGTTATCCAGACCGCGATCGGCAGCCGCACCGAGGTCGAGGAATTCGTGGCCCGCGTTTACGAGGCGCTACGGCAGCCCTATCGGTGCCTCGGCCATCATCTCTCGACCGATGCCAGCATCGGCATCGCGCTCGCGCCGGAGGACGGCACCGAGCTCGACCAGTTGATCAAGCATGCCGATCTTGCCATGTACGCCGCCAAGGCTGAGGGACGCCGCACCCATCGCTTCTTTGAGCCCTCCATGGATGCGCGCGCCCAGGCGCGGCTCGCGATGGAGCAGGATCTGCGACAGGCATTGGCCGACGGCGGCTTCGAAATTCACTACCAGCCGCTGCTCGATCTCGCGAGCAGCGAGGTGACGGGCTGCGAAGCGCTGTTACGCTGGCGGCATCCCGAACGCGGCATGGTCTCTCCGGCCGAATTCATCCCGATCGCCGAGGATACCGGCCTCATTAACGAACTCGGCGATTGGGTCATGCAGACCGCCTGCACCGAGGCGGCCGGCTGGCCATCCCGGGTCAGGCTCGCCGTCAACGTTTCTCCGATCCAGTTGAAGTCGCCGACGCTGGCGCTGCGGATCACCGGCGCGCTGGCCGCTTCCGGCCTGCCGCCCGACCGGCTCGAGATCGAAATCACCGAGGCGGTGCTGATCCATGACGACGAAACCGCGCTCGCCATCCTGCATCAGCTTCGCGCCATCGGCGTGCGCGTCGCGCTCGACGATTTCGGCACTGGCTTCTCCTCGCTGAGCTATCTGAAGCGATTCCCGTTCGACAAGATCAAGATCGACCGCTGCTTCGTCAGCGACATCGAGGTCGACGGCTCGGCGGCGATCGTGCAGGCGGTGGTGAACATTGCAGCCGCTCGCAACATGACCACGACGGCGGAAGGCGTCGAGACCGAGCAGCAGCGCGAGATGCTGCGCGAGCTCGGCTGCACCCAGATGCAAGGCTACCTGTTCAGCGCACCGAAGCCGGCGGCTGAGGCGAGGCGATTGCTGGGTGCGCGATTGGAACCCGCGACGGCTGTCGCCTGACGCCGTTCCAGCGCGCCGGTATCGAGAATGGCTGCGATCGCCGAGCTGCCACCCGCCTCCAGCGCCGCAATGGCCTCCTTGGCCCAGAGGTAGGAGGCTTCAAAGATTTCCGTGTGGCGATCGAAATCCGTGACATCGATCTCGAGCGGAAGCGGCGGACGCATCACCGTATCAAATGGCCCGACCGGCAACGTATCGTAGCGCTGGTGCGCCACCAGGCTCCGCCACAAAACGTTCACCGCGCTCGGTGCTTCAGGAAGCAACTTCTTGCGGAATGGCGTCAGCATGGCGGCGATCAATTCCAGCCGTCCCGGCAGCGATTCATAGTCGACATCGAACATCTCCGCCGCCGGCTCGCCAAAATGCACGACGAGATTGGGGCCACTCTTGAGCTGGTGCATCGACGCCAGCGGCACATTGTCGATCAGACATCCATCGACCAGCATCGCGCCTTCCTTCGTGTAGAACGGCGGCAACAGCCCGGGGATCGCACTCGATGCGCGGACCGCCTGCCAAAGCGGCCCCGTGCGGATCAGCTCGAGATTGTGGGTCGAAAGATTGGTCGCTACGGCCGCGAACGGCCGCCAGCAATCCTCGATCCGGCAGTCAGGACCGTATTGACTGGCAAGCGCCCGATCGAACGCCTTGTGATCCAACAGCGCATAGCGCGGCCAGGTCGGCCGCCGAAAGCTTCGGCTTCTGACGAAGATTTCATGCGTGCCGCGCTCGAGATGCTCGGCTTCGAGATTTTTGGCGAAGCCAGCCACCATGGCGGAGCCGACGCTGGTGCCGACAAAGATATCGAACATCGCACCGCGCTCGCGAAAGGCCTTGTAGATGCCAACATGTGCGGTTCCAAAACTGCCGCCGCCGGCGGCGACGAAGCCGACGGCGCGGCCGCATAGAAAGCGAATCAGGCTGTCGATATCGACCTGGTCTTCGAGCGCGACATGGTGATGCATGAAGGCTGGCAGCCGGGCGAGCCAGGCCGCGGTGCCGGAGACCTCGCCGCTTCGCCGGTCATGGATGCGGACGAGGCGCCGCGCCGAGATCGAATGAACCTCGCAGGCGACAGCCTCGATTTCCGTCAATGCCGCCGCGGGCGCGTCCCCGCGACAGGCGAACACGACCATGTCGGCCTGACGGATCGCCTTGCGCGCCCACGGCGACGCCTCGCGGCCGCCGAGATAGACCACCAGCGGTGCGGTGTGTTCGAGCTTGTTGAGCCATTCGGTGACGTCATGCGCATCGAGCGCGCGCCCGGGAAACATCGCCTGCAAGCGGGCGGAGTCGACGATCTCGGCATGGATCGCGGCCAGCCCCTCGCGCATCCGGCGATCGAAGGCGCCCGGCAGCCGCTCCAATCCGCCGTCGATCAGCGCCACCGTTCGTGCTTTCGGCGAAGTGGGAAACGGCGCAATGCGCGCGGTCTCCTTGGCGAACCGCCGTGCCAGCGCCGCGAGCAGCGCCTCGACGATGGCGGGGGCCTCCTCGACGAGCTTCTGATAGGCCGGACGCGTCAACGCCAGCACGCTGGTGTCGCGGATGGCGATCACATCGGCAGTGCGCGGGACGTTACCGAAGAAGCCGATCTCGCCGACCAGTTCGCCGGCGCGAAGCTCAGCGATCGGTTCGAGATAGCCGGTCTTGCGCACCGCCAGCGCGCCGTGCAGCACCAGGAAGAGCGAGTCCGACGGCCCGCCTTGCGCGACCAGCATTTGTCCACGCACCAGATCCTGGCGGACCATGGCGTTGAGGGCCTTGAGCCGCTGTTCGGAACTGAGCGTTCGAAACAGCGCGAAGTCCTCCAACGCAGAGCTCCACGCCAGTACCGAACTCGACCCATTCATTTGGCGGTACCCGGTTGAATTCGCGGCCCGACTCTAGCGCCGCCCACACGGCACCGCGAGTGATAAAGGCCAGCGAGCGCACCGCAGCATTTGGCCCAATGGCGGATGCACTGCAGCATGAACGCTGCAAACCGCTGCCGCTCTACGCCGCCCACCGGCCGCGATTGTTCTCCGCGAGAATGGGACGGATCAGACGGCCAAAACGCTCGGCCTCCTCGTCATGCAGATAGCCGGACAGGCAGAACGAGTGGCAGCCGGCGTCGATGAATTGCTGCAGCGTATCGGCGCACTGGACGGGATTGCCGACCACGGCAATGCCGGCGCCGGGGCGGACTTTTGTGATGCCTGTCCATAGATGCGGCAGCAGAAGATCGCCATGCTCACGGGCGAGCTGCTGTACGCGCTGGTTGGCTTCCGATTTGTTGTAAAGCGTTTTCATTTCCTGCTTCTGCCGCTCGGTCGCATGCCGCACCAGTTGATCGGCGGCCTCCCAGGCGTCCGCCTCGTTCTCGCGGCAGATCACTTGAAGGCGCATGCCGAAGCCGATGTCGTTTTCGCGGCCATGTCCGCGCGCCATCTCCCTGATTTCGGCGATATTCGAGGCGATCTTTTCCGGCAAATCGCCCCAGAACAGATGCACGTCGGAATGTTTGGCCGACAATTCCCAAGCCTGGCGCGAGCCGCCGCCAAGATAGAATTTTGGAAACGGCTGCTGGTGCGGACGCGGGCGGATATGGGCGCCAGACAGTTTGTGAAACTTGCCTTCGAAATTCACCGGCCCGCGCGTCGTCCAGAGCGCCTTCAGGATCGAGACTTCCTCCTCCATCAGTTCGTAACGCTGCTCTTTTGGATAACGAATGCCCTCGCCTTCGACCTCGCTTTCGTTCTGACCAGCGATCAGATTGATGCAGATGCGCCCGCCCGACATCTGGTCGAAGGTCGAGATCATCTTCGCCAGCAGCACCGGATTGATGTAGCCGGGCCGCGCCGCGATCAGCGGCTTGATCGACGACGAACGCGCCGCCATGAACGCGCCCGTGATCCAGGCTTCCCAGCACACCGAACCGACCGGAATCAGGAGATATTCAAAGCCGGCCTTTTCTGCCGCCTGCACCACGCGGTCGCAGAGTTCGGGCGAGCCGGGAATCTGCGCATCCATCAGGCCATAGGCCGTGGTGTCGCCATGCGTGGGCAGATACCAGCCGAATTCGAGCGGACGCATGAACGTTTCTCCCTTGACGTATTCTTTGGCGCGCTTGTTGCTTGATCGTCGTGGGAATCAGTCTAGCGTCTGCCAGCCTTGGGGCAATCGGGTTCGCCCGCAGCGCGCAATTCGCCAGCATTGCGTCAACATAGGATAGCATCCATGTCTCCCGTCTCACTGCTTCTCAATATCATCTGGATCGTTCTCGGCGGCGCATGGATGGCTTTCGGCTGGCTGATCGCGTCCGTCATCATGGCGATCACCATCATCGGGATTCCCTGGGCGCGGGCCGCGTTCAATATCGCGGCCTACACTTTGTTCCCGTTCGGCTTCACGGCGGTCTCGCGCGACGCCTATACGGGCCAAGAAGATATCGGCACCGGGCCGCTCGGGGTGATCGGCAACATCATCTGGCTGGTACTGGCGGGATGGTGGCTGGCGCTCGGGCATGTCGTCACGGCCGTGCTACTGGCCGTAACCATCATCGGCATTCCCTTTGCCTGGGCACACTTAAAACTTGCCGGGATCGCGCTGTGGCCGATCGGCAAGATCATCGTGCCCGCGAACTAGTTTAGCTCGGATCCGCCTTTGATTATCCGGAGGCCGCCGTTTCCGCCGGTTTCAGCCGCTCGAACTCGGCATCGCTGATCTCGGTCTGGGCCACCAGCACGCTGCAGCGCAGGCGCTTGACCAGATAGCTGCCGATCGAGCCGAACCAGCGCGCCAGCGCCCCCTGCGGGCGGTGGCCGACAACGACGAGATGCGCGCCGATTTCCTCGGCGACTTCGGCAATTTTCTGCCCGGCATCACCGACCTCGAGCCGTGCGGTCGGCGAAAATCCCAGCGCCTTCAGCCGCTCGGTGCCTTCGTTCAGGATGGCCTTGTAATCCTCGGTCTGCAGCTCGATCGGGATCGTAAGCCCGGCCTCGGGCGTCATGATCGAGGAGACCTCGACGACGGCGAGCAAAAAGACCTCGGAATGGCAGAGTTGTGCGAGCTTTGCGCCCTCCCGCAACGCGCGCCGCCCCTCGACCGAACCGTCATAGGCGAGAAGAACCTTCTTATACATCGGACGTCCCCATCCATGGTCTAGAAGATCAACGCGGCAAGAGTACCACCAATTGGCCGAAACGGATTGGAATTTTGATTGGGAAATGCGGTTCTCGCCCGCCAGCTTCGTCTCACGACCCCGGAAGCGCCGGTTGCCCCTGCCCGGCCAATCGGCTAAATGAAGCCCTGTTGCACCCGTAGCTCAGCTGGATAGAGCGTTGCCCTCCGAAGGCAAAGGTCACACGTTCGAATCGTGTCGGGTGCGCCAGATTCCCCCTCATATCTGCGATTTCCTGCGACCTGCTACACCGGGCCGAGGTGGGAGAAAATTCGTTGCCGCAGGAGGAGTGGTGTTCGGCGGCATTCGACGTTCGCATCAATATGTTGTCCTTCGGCGACACGCGACGGCAAACAATCGGCATTTCCGTTGTAAGGCGAGCTAGGAAATCCGGAGGATTTCGTCGACCGTGGCATGAACCGGCCCTGTCGTGTCGATCTCATGATCGGCGGATTTTCTGAGCAGCGGCTCGATCAGCGCGATGAGTTCGCGCACCTTTTGCCGATCCTCCTCACTGTTGCCATAACCGTCGGACGAACGTGCTTCGAGCGCTTCATGATCGTTGCGACTGGCGCGGAGAGAAGAATGATCTTGTCGATGAGGGGGAATAGCCGCTCCATATTTTCCGCGCATCCACTAAGGAACAGCGTGCCCTTATTATGCCCAGCGAGAAGTGCTCGGACCCGGTTCTCCTGCCAGACCCAATCCTTCCCTTTTCTCGGCGTAAATGTGTCTGAGGGATCGACGTCGATCCATTCGGACCATTCCGGCGTATCCAGATCCACGGCCTGATGGCCTCTTGCCGCGAGTTCTCCGACAACGGCCGATTTTCCGGTGCCGGACATGCCTGTGATCAACACACGCTTCACGCGGCTTCCCCTCATTGCCGTCCGGAAGCGTTCGCAGTTGCCCGACTGCGACGTTTCCGCAGGTTAAATTAAACATACCGTCGAAACCTCTCGAGGTGGCAATGATTGGCCCCTTGACAAAAAAATTTGTCAATGCGATTAGAACGCATGCTCGAACTTGATGTCATTGAGGCCCCCGCGGCCGCAGCTCTCGCGCTGGACCCAATAAAGACCCGGTTATTGGCGGCGCTGTCACAGCCCGCCTCGGCCGCTGCAATCGCCGAACGGATTGGCCTCACGCGCCAGAAAGTGAACTACCACCTGCGCGCCTTGGAGAATCACAAGCTGGTCAAGCCGGCCGAAGAGCGCCAATGGGGCGGTCTCACGGAGCGCCTCATGATCGCGACGGCATCGTCCTATGTCGTCTCGCCGGCTGCGTTAGGTCCGATCGGCGCCGATCCGGCACGCAACAACGACCGTCTATCAGCCAGCTATCTCATCGCCCTGGCGGCCCGCATCGTCCGCGAGGTCGGCGACATCTGGCGGACTGCCCGCCAGAACGACAAGCGTCTCGCCACACTTTCGATCGACACCGTCATCCGCTTCCGATCGCCCACAGATCGCGCGGCCTTCACCTCCGATCTCACCAATGTCGTCGCGGCGCTGGCGGCGCGCTATCACGACGAGAGTGCGCCGGGCGGACGACCGCACCGGCTCGTCGTGGCGTCCTATCCCGCGCCCCGCGACGCTCGGCCCTGAAAGGATCCCCCATGCCCCTCAAGAAGGATGAAACCGGAAAGCGTTGGGTCGAGATGGAGTTGATCGTGAATGGCACGCCTGAGCAGGTGTGGCAGGCGATGGCGACGGGACCCGGCAATACGGCCTGGTTCACCAAGACCAGGGTGGACGAGCACATCGGTGGCGCCATCCACTTCGACTTCGGTCCTAATGGAAGCTCCACGGGCGAAGTCACGGCCTGGGAGCCGCCATTCCGCTTCGGTTATGTCGAGCGCAACTGGAGCGAAGGCGCGCCGCCGGTCGCGACCGAGATCACCATAACCAGCAGGTCGGGCGGCCGGTGTGTCGTTCGCATGGTCCATTCACTGTTTGCCTCGACAGACGATTGGGATGATCAGCTCGAAGGGTTCGAAAGTGGCTGGCCCGGCTTCTTTGAAGTGCTGCGCGTCTACCTCTCGCACTTCGCGGGCAAGAAGGCGGCCTCCTTCTACGCCATGGCTAGCGACGAAGGCCACCAGTCCGGGGTCTGGAAACGGCTAACCGAAAAACTCGGTCTCGCCGCCGCGAACGTCGGCGAAGAGCGGACGACACCACAACAGCCAGAGAGCCTGTCCGGCATGGTCGAACGCGTGCAGCAGGACGCCAAGCAGCGCTACATCATGCTGCGCCTGAATGCTCCGGCCCCCGGCATCGCCCTCATCGGAACCTACCGCACCGACAGTGGTACAAATGCGAGCATGGCCATCTATTATTATGGCGACGACGCCGAACAGTACGCCGCGGCGAGTGAGCCGCGGTGGCGGCATTGGTTCGGCGAGAGCTTCAAGCGGCCTTAGATGCGGCAACGACCCGACGGGCTGGGAGCGGAAGTTGATAAGTGTGACGCGAATGACGTCAGAGGTGACATGGCATGTCCGATCCGCGCGACTTTCACGCTCCGCAATCGTCCTATTCAAGGGCAGATCTGCTCAAGTCGAGCGAAGGCGGTTATTTCGGCCCGGGCAATGCTCAGTTGCCGGCGCCGCCCATGCTGATGATGGACCGCATCGTCGAGATCAGCGCCGACGGCGGCGAATTCGGCAAGGGCCATGTCATCGGTGAGCTGGATATCACACCGGACCACTGGTTTTTTGATTGTCACTTTCGCGGCGACCCGGTGATGCCGGGATGCCTCGGTCTGGACGCCATGTGGCAGATTATCGGCTATTGGCTTGGCTGGTCGGGCTCACCGGGCAAAGGCCGCGCGGTCGGCGTCGGCGAGGTGAAGTTTCGAGGGGACATCAAGCCAGACACCAAGCGCGTGCGATACGAGGTCAGCATGCGCCATGTAAGGCGCGGCAGACTGGCTGTTGGAATTGCGAACGGCCGTGTCTTTGCCGACGACACCTGCGTCTATGTCGCCAGGGATATGCGCGTCGGACTGATAGCGCCGGCGGCCTGACGAAAGGCGCCGCTGGCAGTTCCGCGTGCCAGCGCTACGGTCGTGCCACCAGCAGGTTTCGAAACTGCACCGCCGATCCGGCGTGATGGTTCTGGAGGCCGATATGTCCGACCGGCTGTCGCGATGCGCCCTCCAGTCGAGACACTTCTTCTCCGTTGAGAACAACGCTTATCGTCGATCCGATGGCATGCACCTCGAACCTGTTCCATTGCCCGACGGGTCGCGATGCAAACCTGACCGCCGGAGCGAGTTGATAGATGGCTCCGGTGAAATGAAGCGGGCTCTCGAGCGACTGCTTTTCGGGATCGAGTCCTCGATCATCGATCTGGATTTCATACCCGTGCTCAATGGCCGGTTGGGGACTGTCGGCCAACGGCGGGCAGCGCAGAAATAATCCGGAGTTATCGTCCAGCAAACTCAGGCGCCACTCGACGGTCAGCACCAGGTCATCGAAGAGCTCCTCGGCATACCAAAACAGGCCCGGCCCGCCAAAACTCTCGACCACCCCTTCGGCGACATTTCGGAAGCCGCCGGGACCGGCCATTCGCCAACCCGAGAGACGACTTGCCGCAAGCAAGTTCGGAGACTTGGACATTTGAACGCGATCGCCAATTCGTCTGGGATTAGACCTGCGATCCCTCATCGACGCCTGTCGACTGTTAGGGTTCCTGAATTTGTCGACCCCAGAGCGTCACAGGTCGTCTACTCAGTAGCGAATGCCCGTTCCATTTGAACGCGTCCCCGTCAGTTCACGGCGCGGCTTGCGGAGTGGCTTGGCGTATTGCCGGAAGCCGCCTGACAGAAAGCTTCAAAATAGGCTTCCAGCTCCGCTACGGCGCGATGTTCCCATTCCCTGGCTTGCGCCAGCAAGGAACCGCTATGAAGCGGCCGGAAGGCCGCCGTCTGGCGGCACAGCGACGCGATGGTGCGGTAGCGGCGAACATTTTCCATGATGGCCAGCCCGTTCATTGCTTGGATCTCCCCATTCCCTTTCCCGGGCACGAATTTGCGGCAGAACGATTTTCGATTAGTTAGCGGGACAGGAAGAGAGCGCGTGTGGTTTCCGAACTGTTGACGGGCCCTCAAACGGCGGAAGAGGCGCGGCACTCGGCCGTCCCAACAAACATTCAGGCTGGAGCCAAGCGCTTCACTCGTTCGTACGGATCGTTGGTGGCGAGGCCGAAGCATTGCTGTTCGAACAGATGACATCCTGCGAGCGATTGTCAGCCGAAAACAACGACACCTCGATCCCCTCACGCCCGACCAATGAGATCAGTCGCGTGCAGGCAAAGTAAGCCAGCCCGAGGCCGAGAAATGATGCAGACAAGATCGCAATCACGAACAGCGACTTTGCCCGCCTTCCCTGCAGCGATGGTTGCGAGATACTGGCGGCAATGACTGACATTCGCTCGGCCTGAGAATGATGAGTTGGACCGGAGCCGTCGCCGATAGTGACGACGGTTCAACCTCGCCGCCAGTCGCGCGGGAGATGCTGGACGGGCGACGAAGCCGCGCGATCTGCGCTGTTCGGCAATTAAGGGCGGGATGCCGCGGGTGACGACTCATCCAACCGAGAGGTCAAGCCCGGTCCTAATGATGCTTATGCGCGACACTATTGATGCCACTGACGGCGGCTCCGACGTTTTCCTCGACGTTGTAGATGATGTCGACGGGCCCCGCCTTCTCGAACATCAGCGTGCCCTTCACCTTCTGGCCGATCAGGAACGGCTCCTTGAGGCCCATCAGCAGGATGCGATAGGCGCCGGGCTTGAGCTCCACGGTCTTGCCGGGCTTGATCTCGAGACCGTTTGCGAGCGGGCGCGTCTTCGCCATACCGTCCACATCGACCACCTCGTGCACCTCGATCTGGCTTGCCGCGGGCGACGTGCCGCCGATCAGACGATCCGCAGTCTTTCCCTTGTTGGTGATGGTGAGATAGCCGCCGGCGATATTGGCGTCCTTCGGGGTCGGGCGCGACCAGGGATGACCGATGTCGAGCGTGCCGACCTTGAACTCGTGTGCGCCGGCGATGGTCGCAACGAGCAAACTCGCTGCGACAAAAATGGCCGCGGTGATAAACACAAAGATATCTCTGACGACGGTTGTCATAATTGTCCTACTCCGATACGCGCGCTGGACCGTAAGGCGTGTAGTGAAGCAATCGGACGTGAATACGGCTGGTGCTCGCCCTGATTGAGGCCAGCGCTGGACGTGATTGCGACTGCCGAGTCGCGACGCGAAAAGCACTCGAAGCACAACCGGCAAGTGACTACCCCCGCTTCGCCATTCGCCCAACACGCGACAGCCACACAGACGCCGCGCCCACGATCGCGCGTTCGCTTTTCCGCTTCGCTTCCGTCGCGAGCGGGCCGCGCTTCTCGCAAGATCCAGTCAATCTCGCGCCCGATTGGGATGGCTAATCGCCAGGCAGTGAGTACAGGGGGCGTATGTGTGTGCGTATCTTAAACGGCCCGCGGCCGGCATCTTTTTATCCATGATACTTTTACTCGCTGCTCCTGCGGAAGCGCATCATCCCGGCGGCGGGGGCAATACCGGCAGCGGCGGGCCCATCAACACCATCTCGGCTGACACGCTTTCCGAAGGACTGATCGCCGCATCGGTCCGCTATGAGTTCATCAGGCTGGGCCAGCTCAGCGAGGCCGATCTGCTCGCCGCCGCAAGCCGCGGCACGCACGCGCATTCGATTCGCTCGATCGACAGCGTCTCGCTTTCGGCCGCTTACGGCATCACCAACGATCTGACCGTTGCCGTTCGCGCGTCCGGCGTCCGTCGCTCGGATATCCGCGAGCCCGGGGAGCATATGCTGAGCGGCGGCCATACGGGCATGATGAGTGCGAGCGACATGGGCAGCCTGATGAGTCCCGACAGCATCAACCGACGCGGCAACTCGGCGGGGTTCGGCGACGTCACCATGCTCGGGCAGTATCGTTTCCACAACAACGCGCAGAGCGGGACGTCGGCCGCCGTGCTTTTCGGCTTCAAGGCGCCGACCGGCAGCACCAACCAGCGCGACGCCGCCGGCCAGCTTTTTCAGGCCCAGTTTCAGCCGGGCTCGGGTTCGTGGGACGGCCTGTTCGGCGCCGCCTTCACCAAGCGCTCCGGCCGCTGGTCGTTCGACGTGAGCGGCCTCTATTACCTGATCAGCACGGGCACGCAGGACACCAATCTCGGCGACCGTTTCCTGTTCGGCACCGCCGTGTCGTATCGCCTGGTCGGTCCGACCGGCTCGGCGAAGGAAGTGGAGCTGCACGAATACTGCATGCAGCCGCGCAATCAGTTGCAGGAGCATTGTCTCTATCACGCCAACCACGACCACAGCGACATGAAGAAGACGCCCTACACGCTCGACCTCGTTCTCGAGCTCAATGGCGAGTGGCACGACAAGCAGCGCATCGCTGGCATTCCCGATCCCAATTCCGGCGGCACCACGGTCTATCTGTCGCCCGGCGTGCGAGTGGGCTTCGATCGCTTCTCTGGCTTTGTCTCGGTCGGCGTGCCTGTCATCAACCAGCACAACGGCATTCAGTCCAAGCCTGATTACCGCGTGCTTACGGGGATCGGGGCGCGGCTGAATTGAACAGTCCGCCAAGCTTCAGCGAGGGCGGGGTACAGAGTGGGCATGACGAGCAAGCTTACGCCCGACGTCACGCGGCCCGAACATTGCCGAGGAATTTGCCGGTTTCGGCTTTGAGCAGCTCGGATTGCGACGTCAGTTGACCGGCGGCATTAAGCACGAGGCCCGCGGCAGCGTCGACCTTGCTCGAAGCTTCGCGCACGCCCGTGATGTTTTGCATAACTTCTTGGGCGCCTTGCGCCGCTTGCTGCACGCTGCGGGCAATCTCGTTGGTGGCGGCGCCCTGCTCTTCGACGGCGGCCGCAATGGAGCCCGTGATTTCGTTCATCTGCCCGATCGTGGTACCGATTTCGCGGATCGCGTTGACTGTCGAGCCGGTCGCATCCCGGATTTCCTGGATCTGGCTGGTGATTTCGTCGGTAGCCTTGGCAGTCTGCGACGACAACGCCTTGACCTCGTTGGCGACGACAGCGAAGCCTCTGCCGGCTTCGCCGGCCCGGGCAGCTTCGATGGTCGCGTTCAACGCCAGCAAATTCGTCTGTCCCGCGATGGTCTGGATCAACGCCATGACCTCGCCGATCTTTTGCGTGGCCTCGACCAGGCGGCCGACCATGGCCTCGGTGCGGTTGGCCTGCCCGACGGCATTCTGGGCAATTGACGAAGATTGGGTGACCTGCCGCGCGATCTCCTGGATCGAGGATGACAGCTCCTCCGCCGAGGCCGCAACGGTCTGCACGTTCGACGCCGTCTGCTCGGCGGCGGCCGCGACCCTCGCGCTCTGGTCCGTCGTTCCCACCGCAATCGTGGACATCGACGAGGCGGAGTTCTGCAGCTCGTCGGCGGCCGTTGCGGTGCCCCGAATCACCCCGCCAATGCTGCGCTCGAATTCGTCGGCAATGCGGGAAAGAACCGCTTGCCGCTCCTCGGCGGAACGGACCTTCATCGCTTCCTGCTCGGTGCGCAGCCGCGTGGTTTCGACCAAATGATCCTTGAATACCTGGAGGCTTCGCGCAATCCGGCCGATCTCGTTGGTCCGGTCGACGAAGGGAATCTCGGCCGCAAAATTGCCCTTGGCCAGTTGGTCCATGGCCGCGCAGGTCCTGTTTAGCGGAACGACCAGGCCGCGGCCGAGCCAGAATGCCACGAAACCCGCGAGCGCCAAGCCGGCCAGCCCGGCGATCCCGGCCCAAATCATCCGGCGAAAGACCACCGCGTCGATATCGTCGACATAGGCGCCGGCCTGAAGCGCCAGAAGCTTGTCGCCTGCACCAAAGGACCCGACATAGGAGACCTTGCGGAGTTCGGCGCCACCGGCGGAGCGGGGCGAGAGATATTCGACAAAGCCACCGCCGGCGCGCGCGGTCCGCACGATGTCCTGGATCAACAGCTTGCCGCTCTTGTCCTTGAACTCCCAGCGGTTGACGTTGATGTATTTCGGATTGGCATGCACATAGGTGACGCCGGCATCGGCACTTCCCGTGCCGTAGACGCCGATATAGTCGGAATACTCGCCCCAGCGCATGGCGCTGATCGAAGCAAAGGCCATCTGGCGCGCCTGATCCGGAGCGATCCGGCCGGCCTTGGCCTCGCCTTCATGGTGAGCGAGAATCTTTATCGCGGCCTCGACCAGATTGCGGACCGTGGTCCGCCGCTCCTCCAGCACCGCGTCGCGCAACACCAGGATCTGCAGGGCGGAGACACCAAACAGAACGATCGTCAGCGTCGCAATGATGATCGCAAAACGCTGATGGACGGTGAGGTTACGCATTTCGTTTCTCTTCCTGGTGGTTGAGAATTCCTATCAACACAACGTTAATCGACTGTTATCGGGTTGCGCGGTCGAACTGCAGCGTCCGATTGCGAGAATCGCGCTTGAAATGATGGCGCCGCGGCGACACAATGGCGCCTATCCTTCAAATACGGCGCCATTGATTCCCGCACCCTGCGGATGGCATGGTGCGGCAAGAGTGACTCATAATGGCTGAAGCCGATCTCGACCTCGTCATCCGGCAAATCGCAAAAGCGCAGAACAAGAGCCTGATGGCAGCCGTGAAGAAGCGGCGCGACCAGATCATGGCCCGCGCGGCCAAGGCAAAGGATAAGGAGACGCGGGACCAATTCCGGCTGATCGCCAAGAGCACGATTGAGCTCGGTACGGCCGCGGCCAAGCGGCTGCAAAACTCTGCGCAAAACACCGCCGATAGTTACGCGCGGGCGATCAGGAACGCGGCCGAGGAAGCGGCGGCGAAGAAGGCGGTGAAAAAGCCGGCCAAGAAGAAAGAGGCCTAAAGCTGCGGCTGTCGCGCCAACGGGCGATGCGGCGGAAGTTCTGTCTACACAGACAATGTCACGTGGCGACACCCCCACCCCGGTCCTCCCCCGCGACCGAGAGAGGGAGGTTGCCTCCTTCGCGTCGAACTTGACCTAAGCTCGGTCCACGCCGAGCATCTTCATTAGCTTCTGCACCGCGCTGTCGGGGGTGGTCAGCACCGGCCGTCCCGTCGCCTCGGCGACCGCGTCTGCCGTTGGCGCCAGGCTGTACTGGGCGAGCGCGATCAGGTCGCAGTCGCGCAAGCTCCTCGCTGCTTCCACGACCAGGCGGTCATGGGTCGCGCGATCGCCGCGGTCGAGCGCGGCTAACGCGCCTTCCGCCAGTTTCGGCACCAGCTCGACCCGCGACGGAAACTCCGGCGGCATCGAGGCGAGCGTCGGCGGAAACGTCGACAACAGCCCGATCTTCCGGCCACGCGCGACCGCCTGCTCGATCATCGCCTCGTTGGGCTTGAGCACCGGCATCGGGGCGTGGGCGCGCGCAACGGCTTCGATGCAGGGACCGAACGCCGAGCAGGTGAACAGGATCGCATCCGATCCGGTGCCGACGGCGTAGCGTCCGAGCCCGAGGAAACGCTCGGTCATCGCATCGGTGAGCCCGCCGTCACGCGCCAGGTCGGCCGACAGGCTGTCGTCGAGCAGATTCATCAGGCGAGCCTCCGGCCAAATCCTGGCGAAGGAGGCTTCGATCGGCACGATCGAATGTTTCAGGGCGTGGATCAGGGTAATGCGCATGCGGGTCAGTCCGGCTGCGGCGGCGCGACTTGTGTCAACCCGCCGCGCCGCAACGTCTCACTACTTGAACGGCAGAGCGTACATCAGGCCGCCCTTGGCCCAAGTCGCGTTGAGGCCGCGATCGAGTTTTAGCGGACTCGCCTTGCCGACATTGCGCTCAAAGATCTCGCCGTAATTGCCGCCCGCCTTGATCGCCTGCAGCATCCATTTGTTGTCGAGGCCCAATCGCGAGCCGAGCTCGCCCGAAGTGCCGAGCAGCCGCTGGATGGCCGGCACATTGGATTTTGCCATTTGTTCGGCGTTGGCTGCGGTGACACCAAGCTCTTCCGCCTCGATCAGGCCATAGTGCAGCCAGGCGATGATATCGGTCCACACATCGTCGCCGTTGCGGGTGAACGGTCCGAGCGGCTCCTTGCTGATGGTCTGCGGCAGCACGGTGTAATCGGCCGGATTGGAAGCCGCGGTGGTGATCGCGCCGGCGAGCGCGGAAGCGTCCTGGGTCATGGCATCGCAGCGCCCGCCAAAGAACGTCTGGTACATGGTATCGGTGCGGTCGAACACCAGCGGTTTCCATTCGATGCCGTTGGCACGGCCGTAATCGCCGAGCGTCACTTCATGGGTCGTGCCCTGCGCGACGCAGACGGTGGCGCCGTTGAGGCTCTTGAGGTCCTTTACGCCGGCGTCGGCCCTTACGACAAAACCCTGGCCATCGTAGAAATTGACCGGGCCCTGCCGCAGCCCCAGCGTCGCGCCGCGCAGATAGGTCTGCGTCGAATTGCGGTAGAGCACATCGATCTCGCCCGACTGCAAAGCCGTGAAGCGGTTCTGCGCGGTGAGCGCGACATAGCGCACCTTGCTGGCGTCGCCGAGCACTCCGGCCGCCAAGGCGCGGCAATAGTCGACGTCGAGCCCTTTGTAGTTACCCTGCGAGTCCGGCGTGGAGAACCCGGCGAAGCCGATGCTGACGCCGCACACCAGCGTGCCGCGCTGCTTGACCGTATCGAGCGTTGCGGCTTGCGCCATCAAGCCCGACGCGGCGAGCAAGCCTATAGCGATGATGATTCTCTTCATTCTGCTCCTCCTAATGACCAACACTCTTCAATGCCAAGTCGACGGCGTGACCCAGCCGGTCAACGATCATGTCGATATCGTCGGATGTTGCGATATAGGGCGGCGCCAGCAGGACGTGATCGCCGCGGCGGCCATCCACCGTTCCACCCGAAGGATAGCAGGCAAGGCCGCCTTCGAACGCGGCGGCCTTGATCCGCTGGTTGAGCTTGAGCGCGGGATCGAACGGCGCGCGGGTGGCGCGATCGGCGACGAGCTCAATGGCCTGGAACAGGCCTCGCCCCCTGATATCGCCGACATGGCGGTGATTGCCGAAACGCTCGGTCAGGCGCCGTTCGAGCTGGCGGCCAAGATCCTTGACCCTCTCAAGCAGGTGCTCGTCATCGATCACTCGCTGCACCTCGAGCGCCGCAGCACAGGCGAGCGGATGCGCCAGATAGGTGTGACCATGCTGGAATGCGCCTGAACCCTCCCGGATCGTATCGACGATGCGCCCACTGGCGAGCATCGCACCGATCGGCTGATAGCCGCCGCCGAGGCCCTTGGCGATCGCCTGGATATCTGGCGCGATGCCCTCCTGCTCCCAGGCGTGGCGCGTGCCGGTGCGGCCCATGCCGCACATCACTTCGTCCAGGATCAAGAGCGCGCCATGCCGGTTGCAGATCTCACGGACGGCGCGGAAGTATCCCTCCGGCGCCGGCACGCATCCGGCGGTGGCGCCCACCACCGGCTCCGCGATGAATGCCGCCACCGTATCCGGACCAAGGCGCTGGAATTCGGCTTCGAGCTCGGCCGCCAGTCGCGCCACGAAATCCGTCTCGGATTCACCGTCGCGTTTTTCGTGATAGGCGAAGGCCGGCGTCACGTGGCTGAAAGCCGCCGACAATAGCGGCGCGTAGGGCTCGCGCCGCCAGGCATTGCCACCTGCGGCAAGCGCACCCAGGGTATTGCCGTGATAGCTCTGGCGGCGCGCGATGAAGCGCTGGCGTTGCGGCTGGCCGCTTTCGACAAAATACTGCCGCGCCAGCTTGATGGTGGCTTCGATTGCTTCCGAGCCGCCGCTGACGAGATAGGCGTAGGCCAGACCGCCGGGCTCGTCGCCGACGAGCGCCTCGGCCAGCGCTTCGGCAGGCTCCGACGAGAAGAAGCCGGTATGGGCAAAGGCGAGCTTCGACGCCTGCCGCGTTATGGCCTCGAGCACGCGAGGATGCTGGTGGCCGAGACAGGAGACGGCCGCGCCGCCGGAAGCGTCCAGAATCAGCCTGCCATCCTCGGCGATCAGCCAGACGCCATCGCCGCCGATGGCTTTTGGAGGCGTCTCACGCAGGCTTCGGTGCAGCAACCGGCTTTTGCTGGCTCCCATGACGATCAACCTTTCTCCGCAACATATTGCGACAGCGCGGCCAACCGGCCTTCAGTCTCTTCGAGGCGCCGCTTGGCACCGGCGCCGCCCAGCACGAAGGTCACGGCGGCCAGCGACTGCGCGATGGCAATGGCGCCGGTGAGGCTCGGAAAGAATCCGGGCGACGCGGCGGCCTCATAGAGCAACAGATGATCGGCCCCCTCCGCCATCGGCGCCGTAATCGTATCGGCAATCGCAACCAGCGTGGCGCCGGAATCATGGGCCGCCCGCGCCGACAAAACGCTTGCCCTCGAATAGGGCGCAAACCCGATAACAACGACGGCATCGCCGCTGTGGAACGCGCCGAGATCGAGATCCTCAGGCCCCGAGCCGCCGACCAGATGCACCGCATCCGGCCGGAACAAGCGAAGCTGATAATTGAGCAATTCCGCAACGCTGCGGCAGCTCCGAAACCCGGCGATCCAGATGCACCGGGCGGCGTGCAGGGCCTTGGCCGCGTTGGCCACCGAGCCGGCCGAAATGCGCGCAAGGCCTGCCGCCTCGGCTTCCAGCTTGTCGGACACCAGCGCTATCTCGGCGTTGGGCCCTTTCCGGCCGCCTTTGGCGCGACCTGAAAACGGCGAAGATTGCGCAGGCCGGCGAGCCTCGGTCAGCGCGGCGCGCAATTCGTCCCATCCGGAATAGCCGAGCGCTTTTGCGAGCCGGGTGAAAGCGGCGGGATCGGCACCGGCCTCGGCGGCAAGATCACGCATCGAGCGCGTGGTGGCGTCATAGTCATTGGCGGCAACGAACCGGCCGACTTGCTGCAGCCGCATCGGCAACGATGGCAGCGCACTGCACAAATCGTTCAGCGGCGAGGATTTCGGCCGGGACTGCGCCATGAAACATATGTTGCACATTATCCGTTTTAGTGCAACATTTGAAATGCGCCCTTGCGGGCGCATCGCCGGAGATCGCTGCCGGCCGAAGATCGCTGCTGCAAGACATCGTTGCTCAAAGTCATCGCGCTTAAGTCGAGGATCCTTGTGCTGTGACGACATCCACGCCCAAATTGCCTCGCCGCCGGCGGATGCGCCTCCGCCTCAACCGCCAGCAGGTCAACGGGCTGGTCTGGCAGATCGTGGTGGTCGCCATCGCGGTGGCGATCGTTGGCTGGCTCTGGTCCAACGCCCTGCACAATCTGTCGGTACGCCGGATTTCGACCGGCTTTGCCTTCCTCGGCCGCGAGGCCGGGATGCCGATCGCGGATACCTGGCTTGCCTACAGCCCCAGGGATCCTTACGTCCGCGCCTTCATCGTCGGCATCGTCAATACGCTCCGCGTCGCGGTCATCGGCATCGTGCTCGCGACGGTGCTTGGCACGCTGATCGGCATCGCGCGGCTGTCGTCGAACTGGCTGTTGTCGCGGCTGGCTGCGGTCTACGTCGAAGTGCTCCGCGACGTCCCGCTGCTGCTGCAGTTGTTGTTTTGGTACGTGCTGATGCAGGGACTTCCGGCGGCACGCGCGGCCTGGAAGCCGATCGAAGGCGTCTTTCTGTCGAACAGAGGCCTGGTGTTGCCGGCGATTCCGCTCGAGGGAGCAAATCTGTGGGTCATCGCCGCGGCCGCTGCCGGCCTGGGCGCCCTGTATCTGTTGCGGCGGCAGTTAGTGGCGCGGCAAATGGCGGACGGCAAGGCGCGTCCGCTCTGGCCCTATGCGCTAGCCCTGCTCGTAGGCCTGCCGGCGCTGGTGTCGTTCGGTCTCGGCGCGTCGTGGACCATCACGTTGCCCGAACTGCGCGGCTTCAATTTTGTCGGCGGACTGCGCTCGCGCCGGAATACTTTGCATTGCTGATCGCGCTCGTCACTTACACCTCAGCCTTCATCGCCGAAATCGTGCGGAGCGGCATTCAGGCCGTTCCCCGAGGTCAATGGGATGCCGCGAACGCGCTCGGACTGCGGCGTATTTTTGTGCTTCAGCGCATCGTGCTGCCGCAGGCGCTCCGTGTCATCATTCCGCCGATGACCAGCCAATATCTGAACCTGACCAAGAATTCCTCGCTTGCGGTTGCGGTCGGATATCAGGACGTGGTGTCGATCGCGAACACCACGCTGAACCAGACCGGGCAGGCGATCGAAGCCATCGCGCTCATCATGGCCGTGTTCCTCACCATCAGCCTCGGCATCAGCCTGTTCATGAACTGGTACAATGCGCGCATCGCGCTGGTGGAGCGGTGATGCCATGACGGTGATCACGGACGCTCCGCAAAATCCGCTTCGCTTCGACGCGCGATCCCGCCGGGCTCCGGCCGGCCGCGCCATCCGGTGGCTACGCGCGAATCTGTTCGCCTCGGTCACATCAAGCATCATCTCCGTGCTCCTGATCGCGCTGCTCGCCAAGGCATTCATCAGCCTCGTGCAGTGGGGCTACTGGAATGCGATCTGGATCGTTTCCGGCAACCAGACCGGCCCCTGCCGGTCGATCCGTGGGCTCGGCGCCTGCTGGGCCGTCATTCCCGAAAAATATCGCTTCATCCTGTTCGGCACTTACCCCTTCAATGAGCAGTGGCGGGCGGCGCTGGTGTGCCTCATCTTCATTGCGCTGTTCTGGGTGTCGAGCCGGCGCAATTGGTGGCGCAAGGAATTGGTGCTGGTGTGGGCGGCGGCGTTGGTCCTGATCGGCGTCTTGATGTGGGGCGGCGTGTTCGGGCTGTCCTACGTTTCACAGGATCGCTGGGGCGGGCTGCCGGTGACGCTGATCCTGGCGACGTTCGGGCTGGCGTTCGGCTTCCCGCTCGGGATCGTGGTGGCGCTGGGCCGCCGTTCAAAGTTGCCCGCGATCCGGTCGCTCTGCGTACTCTATGTCGAGTTGATCCGCGGCGTTCCTCTGATCAGCCTGTTGTTCATGGCGAGCGTGATGTTTCCGCTGTTCCTGCCCGACGGCGTCAACATCGACAAATTGCTCCGGGCGCAGATCGCGTTCGTGCTGTACGCCGGCGCTTATCTTGCCGAAGTCATCCGGGGCGGCCTCCAGGCCATTCCGAGAGGACAGCACGACGCCGCCGACGCGCTCGGGCTCACCTACTGGAAGAAGAACGGCCTGATCATCCTGCCGCAGGCGATTCGCCACGTGATCCCGCCGCTGGTGAATACGTTCATCGCCTTCTTCAAGGACACCAGCCTGGTGCTGATCATCGGTATCTTCGACCTCCTGACGACGGCGAAGACCTCCATCATCGATCCCGCCTGGCAGCAGTTCAGCGTCGAAGTCTACGTGTTCGTCGGGCTGATCTATTTCGTGTTCTGCTTTGCGATGTCGCGCTACAGCCGGCAGCTGGAAGCGCAGTCCCGGCCGGGCTGACGGCCGACCGCGGCGTGCCTGGCGTCGCCCGGCCTTACCGGTCGGTCCATTCGATTGCGGCGTGGTCCTGCAACGAAAACAGCGGTCCATCGTAAAGGAACGAGCATTGGTGAATCACCACCTGCCCGGCGCTGACGGTTACGTGCGAATAGTCCGGCAGTTCGTGCGACCCGGGAATGTGATTCGCCGTATCGAGATCGAACGCCACCTGATGCGATAGCGCGCGCTGGATATGGAAGGGAATGCCGCGCCAGATGCCCGAGATCGGCCGGTGCAGATGGCCCATGAATAGATAGTCCGGCTTTCGCGTGCGTGCGATCACGTCCCATTCGGCCTCGGGATTGGCGAGCTTGATGCCGTCCATGTAGCGCAGTCCGGTATCGAACGGCGGATGATGCTGAAACAGCAGAAGCGGGCGATCGACTGGAGCCGAAGCAAGCGCGTGTTCGAGGAAAGCGAGCCGCGCCGCGCACAGCCATCCGGCATGATCAGGGGCGGCCTCGTTCAGCGTATCCAGCGTGACGATCGTGGCGGCATCGAACAAGTGAATGGATTGCACGAAGCCGGATTCGTCGCGCGGCACGCCGGGGAAGAAATGGCTAAACGGACCGCGCTTGTCGTGGTTGCCCATCAAGAGGATGGTCGGAGCCTTCAGCCGCGCCAGGACCGAAGCAAGATTTTCGTAGGCCGCCTCCTCGCCCCAATGGGCAAGGTCACCGGTCACGATCACGAAGGAAATGTCCGGATGATCGCGGTTGATCCGCTCGACCGCCGAGCCGAGCCGCTCGGTGGGATCCAGCCCGTAGAGCTTACGGCCACGGGCGACGAAATGAGTGTCGGTGAGGATGACGAATTTCATCGAACCATGGTCTCCCTGTTAACGACCGCCGCGGCGTGGTAGCCGCAGCGGTTCCTGGTAAGGCAGTTGCCGTCAACGCACCGAACCCACCGTCTTCGGCAGCAGCTTCTGCACGTCGCTGGTCATGTCGGCGAGCACGGCTTCCGGCTCCTTGGTGCGCGCGCCCGTCACGATGGAGTTGAGATGATCCTTGATCACGTCGGTGATCTTGAGGCCGTTGTCGCCGGGGAAGGCGTACCATTTGGTCAGCAGCGCGAGCTGGCTGACCGCGGTGTAGTTGTTCGGATTCTTGACGTAGAAATCCTTCAGGTGGACGTCATTGGCGACCTTGTTCGGCGGCATGTAGCCGGTGGTCTCCGCCATGATCGCAGCGCCCTTCGGGCCGGTCCAGAATTTTACGACCTCCCAGGCCGCGTCACGCTTGGCCTTGTCCCTGGCCAGAATCATCACGACATTCCCGCCGGCCGGCAACCGGCCGTTCGGCGACACCACGTCCGGAAACGTGTGGGTCTTCAACTCGAACTTGCCGCCGATCATCTGCGTGGTCTTGTTGAGGTCGGAGGTCGAAGTGACGTGAATGCCGGTCTTGCCGGCGGCAAAGGTCGCGCGCATCGCCGGCTGGTCGAGATTGGGCATGCCGGCTTCACTGACAAGGCGCGCCAGCGTCCTGATCGCGAACTGGCCTTCCGGCCCGTTGAACGCCACCTTGTTTTCCTCGGCGTTCAGCATGGTGCCGCCGCGCGAAAACACCGGCGCCTGCCACAGCCAGTTGCCGGTGATGTCCCAGGCGTAGGTGATGCCGTTGATGTCGGGACCGAGCGCCTTGATCTTCTTGGCGAGATCAATCAGCCCGTCCCACGTCTGCGGCAGGTTAGCCGGGTCGGCGCCGGCCTTCTTCGCCAGATCGAGATTGACGTAGACGATCGGCAGCGAAATCGCGAACGGCAGCGCATAAACCTTGCCGCTCGCGGTGCCGATATCGAACATCGCCTGATGGAAGCCCTGCCTGTCGAAATCCTTCTCGGCTGCGATATAGCCGTCGAGTTCGGCCGGAATGTTCTTGTCGACCAGCACGCGGATGCGGTTGAGACCCTGGAACGATACATCGGGCATCTGGTTGGTTACCGCCTCGCGCAGTACTTTCTGGGTGCCTTCCTCGTAGGAATCATAGGGCGCGCGCAGCGTGACCTTGATGTCCGGCCGCACCTTGGCGAACTCCTCGATGATGCGCTTGTGGGTGCCTTCGAACAATTCGGCATAAGGATATTGAACGACGACTTCGGTCTGCGCATGCGCGAGACCGGCGGCGGCGAACGAAAGGGCGGCTGCGGCAATCCATGTTCTGAACATTGTCGTCTCCCTGAGGTTTGAAAAAACTCGGTTACTTGATGCCGGTGAGCGTGATGCCTTCGATGAAGCGTCGCTGGGCAAACAGGAAGGCGATGACGAGCGGGGCGATGATGACGATCGCGGCCGCCATCAGCGGCCCGTAATTGGTTCCGGCCTCATTGTTGCGGAAGTGCGCGACCGCAAGCGGCGGCGTCTGCAAATGCTCGCTGTTCAGCACGATCAGCGGCCAGAAATAGTCGTTCCAGTGGGCAACCACCGAGAAGATGCCGAACGCGGTCACCGCCGGAATCGCAGTCGGAAGCATCACGCGCCAGACGATGCCGAACTCGGAAATTCCGTCCATTCGCGCGGCGTCGATCAGGTCGTCGGGCACGGTCTTGAAGAACTGACGCATCAGGAAAATGCCGAACACCGAGATCGTGAACGGCAGCACCAGCGCCGCATAACTATCGAGAACACCCAGTTTGTGCAGCAGCAGGAATACCGGGATCGCGGTCGCCTGCGGCGGAATCAGGATGCAGAACACGACGAGCGCGAACAGCACGCCACGTCCGAGAAAGCGCAACTTCGCGAGGGCGTAGGCGGCAGGCAGGGCAACCAGCACCTGAAGGCCGAAGATCGAGATCGTGACGATCAAGCCGTTGAGCAGATAGCGCCATAGATCGGCTTTGGCGAAGGCTATCTGGAGATTGTCCCACAGCGCGAAGTGGTAGGGGATCAGGTGCAGATCGGATGAAAAAATCTCGGTTTGAGGCTTTGACGCGGTCGACACCATCCAGATGAAAGGCGTCAGCATCACCAGCGCTCCCGCCAGCAGCACGACGTGCCGGATCGCAGACCACAGAAGCATGCGGGCCCGCGGGGTCATGCGTAGTGCACTTCCCGGTTGCCGAGCGCTGATTTGAGCAGCGTGAGCAGCAGCACGAAGGCCAGGAACACGACGGTCACGGCCGCGCCATAACCGGAGCGGAAGAACTCGAAGCCTTCGGTATACATCGTGTAGATCAGCACTTCCGACGATTTTGAGGGGCCGCCTTTGGTCAAGACCTGAACGGTGTCGAACACCTGGAATGAGCGGATTGCCGAGATCGCCACCACGAACAGGGTGACCGGCCCGAGCATCGGCCACGTCACTAGGCGGAAACGCGACCACGCGCTTTCGGCGCCGTCGATCTCGGCCGCGTCGTAGAGATGCTTCGGGATCGAGACGAGGCCGGCGAGAAACAGCACCATGTTGAAGCCGGTGGCCTGCCAGATACCGATCACGCACAGCGAATAAAGCGCGGTGCCGCGATCCTGCAGCCAGCTGTGGCCCTGCAGGCCGGTGGCGCGCAAAAGTCCGTTCACCAGGCCGAACTGGGGATGCAGCATGAATTCCCAGACGATAGCCATGGCGATCAGCGTCGCCATCACGGGAAGGAAATAGACGGTGCGATATAGGCTTCGCAGACCGCTTCCGCTTTGGATCAGGAGCGCAACGCCGAGCCCGAGCGCCACCGCGCCGGGCACTACGATCGCGACATAGGTCAGGGTGTTCTTCAGCGAAATCCAGAACACCCGGTCGGCGAACATCTCCCGATAGTTCGAGAGGCCGATCCAGGAGAAGGCCGGCGCGCCGAGCTGATAATCCGTAAACGAAAGCGCGATCACGCCGGCGAGCGGGCCGATCAGCATCAGCAGCATCAGCACGAAGGCCGGCGCGGCCAGCGCGTAGGCCGCCGGCGATCGCCCTGTCCGCCGGAAGCTGGCAAGCACCCGCGCAGGGACGCGTGGCGCCGTCGCCACTCCCTGCAGCGTGGCGGCGGCGTCAGACAACGGCCATCTCCCGTGGCCGCTCGACGCGCGACGGGACGGAGGTCGCGATCCGCTTACCGTTGACGTCGAAGGCGCGAACCGCCTCCGGCGCAAAGCCGTAGCCGACTGTGGCTCCGATCGCCGGCAACTGGCTGGGGTCGTTGACGCGCGCCACCACGGGCGCATCAATGCCCGCGCTGCCGATATGGACGAAGGCTTCCGATCCCAGATTTTCCAGATGAACGACCGTGCCCGAAAGGAGCCCGTGCGAAACCAGCTCGATCCGCTCCGGCCGGACGCAGATGCGGCACTCACCTTCCGGCGCCGGTGTTGCCAGATTGAGAAGATGTCCGAGCATCTCCAGCCGGCCATCGCTGCGGACACGACCGGGAAATGCGTTTATCTTCGGCGTGCCGACGAATTCGGCGACGCGGATATCGCGCGGATCGTCATAGATGGCGGCGGGCGTACCCACCTGAATCAGCTCGCCGGCAATCATGACCGCAATCCGCCCTGACATGGTCATGGCTTCGGCCTGGTCGTGGGTGACGTAGATGAAGGTCGTCTTTAGCTGGCGGTGCAACTGGGCGATCTCGGCGCGCATGTGCACGCGAAGCTTGGCGTCGAGATTGGACAGCGGCTCGTCGAACAGAAACGCGCGCGGCTGACGCACGATGGCGCGGCCAACCGCAACGCGCTGGCGCTGGCCGCCGGACAATTGGCCGGGCTTGCGCTTCAGCAACGGCGAAATTTCGAGCTGCTCGGCCACCCTTTCGACATCGTCGCGAATAACGCGTTCGGCGCGGCGGCGACCAGGCATCAGCCGGCCCACAAACGGCGCGCGCTCCAGCGCGGACAGGCGCTTCATCCGCAGCGGAACGGCGATATTGTCAAACACGCTCAGGTGCGGATAAAGCGCGTAGGACTGGAACACCATTGCCAGATTGCGCGCGCTCGGCCTGATGCCGTCGGCACTGGCACCGTCAATCCGGATTTCGCCAGAGGACTGCGGTTCGAGACCGGCGATGACGCGCAGAAGCGTGGATTTGCCGCACCCCGACGGACCGACGAGGGAGATGAACTCGCCGTCCTCGATCGTGAGATCGATACCTTTCAGGACCTCGGCGCCGTCAAAAGCCTTGCGAAGCGCCCGAATCTCGATCTCGGCCATTGCAATCCGGTATCCGTGGGTGCGGTACCGGATGTCCTAAAGACCTTGTTTGACAGTTATATCACAAGGGATCGAAGCGGGCGGGCTTGGCCCCAGCTTTCCACCGTGGCCCGTGCATTTGCCGACGCACGGACCAATCGCGCCTACACCTTCACCAGGCTTTCGAAACCGCCATAGATCATCCGCTTGCCGTCGAACGGCGGCTTCGCTTTCGGATCCATCATCTCGTTGAGCCGCGGGTCCGCCATCACCTTGGCGTTGATCTTGTCGCGCTGGGCGCGCGACTTGTAGGTGATCCAGGCGAACACGACGGTCTCGCCCGGCTTCAACTTGACGCTGCGTGGGAACGAGGTGAACTTGCCGACCTTGACGTCCTCGGCGACCCATTCGCGATAATCCAGTGCGCCGTATTCGCGCCAGATCTTGCCGGCCTTCTTCGACAGGCGGGAGTAGGCTTCGAGATTCTTCTTCGGTACGGGGACGATGAAGCCATCGACGTAGGGCATGCGGAGTTCCTCTTCACATTTCTCGCCATCATTGCGAGGAGCTCGCGACAAAATTGCAAAGCAATTTTGCGCTGAAGCGACGAAGCAATCCATCTTCCTTTGCGGCCCGATGGATTGCTTCGCTTCGCTCGCAATGACGGTCAGGCTTTTCAGCTCTGACAACAAGATGCATGAACTGGCGCGGGCTGGTATTGGTCACGTAGCCGCACCCAATCCATTGGATAAGGCAGGCCTTCCTCGTGACGCCCAAGCGGGGTGAGGTCGAGATAGTGGTAGGCGGCGTTCATCATGTCGAGGCCGCGCGAGAAACAGGAATAGGTGTGGAAGATGGTCCCGGCCTCGTCGCGGTAGAACACGCTGATGCCCGGCGCCTCTTCGCCGCCGAAGGAAGTGGTGCCGAAATTATAGAGCGTGGTGCCTGACTTGAGCTGCTCGGGCGTGAACGAGACGCCGTAATCGTAATTGAACTCATTTGCTCCCGACGACAGCCAATCGAAGGTCCAACCCATCCGCTGCTTGAATGCGGTAAGCTTTTGCAGCGGCGCGCGCGAGATCGCGACCATCGTGGTGTCGCGGGCGGCCAGATGCGGGATCATGCGCTCGAACCCGTCGGCCCAGAACGAGCAGCTCTTGCAGGCCTCGTTCCAGTCGGGCGCAAACATCAGGTGCTGCACCACGAGCTGGCTGCGCCCCTTGAACAAGTCGCCAAGCGAGACCCTGCCGCCGGGCCCATCGAACACGTAATTCTTTTCTACCTTGACCCAGGGCAGCGAGCGCCGTTCTTCGTTCAGACGCTCGCGCGCTCGGGTGTATTCCTTCTCATGCGCAAGGTGCGCCTTGCGGGCGGCGATCCATTCCTCACGGGAGACGACGGGGTGCGGCTGCATGGGCGGCTCCTTTGTTCAGGCCAGATAGCTTTCGAGCTTACCGAGGAATTCGGTCCAACCGTGCTGGTGATTGTCGCGCGCCTTCTCATCGACGAACTGCGCGTGATTGAAGACGAGCAGCGAACCGCTGCCTTCCGGCTTGATCGAAATGGTCACCAGCGATTCCCGCTCCGGCGTGGAATGCCAAGCCCAGCTGAAGACCAGCCGCTGGTTTGGAACGACCTCGCGATAGATGCCGCCGACCTCGTTGTAATCGCCGTTGGCGCGGAAGCTGATGCGGTAACGGCCGCCGACGCGCAGATCGATGTCGGCTTTGACCGAGCCCTCCTCCACCGAGGTCGGCCCGAACCATTGCACTAGCTTTTGCGGGTCGGCCCACGCGGCGTAGACTTTTTCGGGCGCCGCGCTGAACCGGCGCGTGAGCGTGAGGCTGGGGCGCGCGGCGAGTTCGGCGTCGCTGATAGCATCGTGCTTGGCAAGGCTTGACTGGGTGGCCATGGGTCTTCCTCCACAAAAGCGGCAAGGCGGTCGAGATTGTCGGACCAGAAGCGCTGGTAGCGATTGAGCCAGTCCATCGCCTGCTCCATCGGGCTGGCGGTCAGCCGGCACGCAACCGTACGGCCGGTCTTTTCGCGGGCGATCAGGCCGGCGTCCGACAGCACATCGAGATGCTTCATGATCGCGGGCAGTGATATCGAAAACGGTTGCGCCAATTCGCTGACCGACAGGCTTTCGCGATCGCCGAGCCGCACCAGCAGTGCGCGCCGCGTCGGATCGGACAGCGCGGCAAAAGTGCGGTCCAGAACATCCTCTTTATACTTAACCATATGGTTTAGTATAAGCGCAAACAAAACACCGTCAAGCCGGCGTGTGCATCACGAAGTCGCGAGTAGCGGAAGAAGAGACACCGATGGCCGGATCGTTCAGCGCGAACAGTCCGGCCATCATGCGGAAGGATTGCGAGGTGCGATCAATAGTCCCGATAAACCCGCATCCGCCGCTGCTGCCCATAGGCGAAGCGCGGATTGACGTTGCAGTAGAGCGCGCGTCCTGACGCTGATGCCATGCACTGCCCATAGCTAGCATACGAGCAATCGCCGGGAATGCCGATGCCCCGACCCTGGAGGCAGTAGGGATAGTCATAGGCCGCCGCGGGTGAACTGCCCGCGATGGTGGCGACTGTCGTCGCCGACAGCGCCAATGCCGCTACTATTGCGTTACGCATCTTCGATCTCCTTCACATGACGCAAGGCCGCGTCGTCTTTGCCATAAAACACCGCGGCCCTGCCTATGTTCCGTGACGAAGATCACTGCACCTTTTCGACCTTGGCTTCCTCGATCACCTTCTTCCACTTTTCGGTTTCGGCCACGATCATCTTGCCGAACGCCTCCGGCGGCCCGATCAGCGGCTCGCCGCCGAGATCGGTCAGCTTGGCCTTGATCGCCGGCTCGGCGAGGATCTCGTTGATCTCCTTGTTCAGCTTGGCGATGACCTCCTTGGGCGTGTTCTTCGGTGCGCCGACGCCGAACAGCGCGCTCGCCTCATAGCCCGGAACGGTATCGGCAAGCACCGGCACGTCAGGCAACAGCGGCGACTTCGCCGTGCTGGTGACGGCCAACGCCCGCACGGAGCCGGCGCGGACATGCTGAAGGATCGAGGGCATGTTGTCAAAGATCACCTGGACCTGGCCACCGAGCAGATCGGTGATCGCAGGCGCGGCGCCGCGATAGGGCACGTGCTGCATCTTGGCGCCCGTCATCGCCATGAACATTTCGCCGGACAGATGCACCGAGGTGCCGTTGCCCGACGAAGCCAGGTTCACCTTGCCGGGATTGGCCCTGACGTAGGCGATGAACTCGGCGACCGTCTTGGCCGGAACATCCTTGTTGACGGTCATCACGTTCGGCACGCGGTTGAACGCCGCGATCGGCGCGAGATCGCGCACGAGATTGAATTTCAGATTGGCGTAGAGCGTGGCGTTGATGTAGTTCGCGGGATTGACCAGCAGCAATGTGTAGCCGTCCGGCTCGGCATTGATGACGGACTCCGTCGCGATGTTGTTGCCGGCGCCGGGCTTGTTCTCGATCACGAATTGCTGGCCGAGCCGTTCGGAGAGCCGCTGGCCGATCAGCCGCGCAATGATGTCGGTCGCGCCGCCCGGCGGATATCCGACGACCCATTTCACCGGCCGGGTCGGATAATCCGCCGCCGAAACGCTGCCGATCGAAGCGGCAGTGGAAAGGCCGATGACGGCCAGGCAAATCGCGGTACGGCGTGAAATCATAAAACTTCTCCTTGGAGGCCGGGGTTCAGGCCCGGTCCGTTTCTATTGAGGCGCGGTTTCTATTGAACCGAACGCGGCGCGCGTTGTAACAAACAAACCCGGGTGCGGCCAGTGGGGCGCAGCGTCGCTGACCGCGACGAAAGGATAAGGCATGTCTGTCAGGGTTAACGCTCTCGACCATCTCGTCATCAATGTGTCCGAGGTGGCGCGTTCCGCCGATTGGTACCGGAAGATCCTCGGCATGGAGGTCAAGGTGTTCGATCCGGGTCCGGGCAAAACGCCGCGGACCTCGCTGGTGTTTGGTAACCAGAAGATCAACGTGCGGCCGCGCGACGCCGACAAGGTCGAGTGGTTCACGGCCGATCACGAAACCGCAGGCAGCGACGATCTATGTTTCCTGACGTCGAGCACGCCGGAGGAAGTCGTGGCGCACCTGAAGGCTAACGGCGTCGCGATCGAGGAAGGCCCGGTCGCGAGGCAAGGCGCCCGCGGCACGCTGCGCTCGGTCTATTGCCGGGATCCGGACGGGAGCTTGATCGAGATTTCGTCGTATGAGGATGGGGCGAAGTAGGCACCGCTCTCTCCCCGTCATTGCGAGAAACGCCAACGACGAAGCAATCCATACCGCCCCGCGGACGGTCTGGATTGCTTCGCGGAGCCTGTCATCGGGCGCGCATTCGCGCGACCCGTTGGCTCGCAATGATGGGGTGGACGGCCCCCGAACGGCATCGATGTGCCAGACTGGCGATGCTGAGTCGAACCAGACAAGGGGACCGTCCATGACGAAGATT
>NZ_JADPKF010000044.1:0-58908 GCF_023073815.1 Bradyrhizobium sp. 157
TCAATGGCCGCTTCTCGAGGCCGTATACATGACCGCTCCCCGATCCGTTGCCGAAGCACCAAAAAGCCCTTGCCGAGAGGGGGCCGTCCATACATGACGTAGAGGGACCCTATCAGCCGCCCCTCTCCAGTCTTCGCATCACCTCATCGAGTTGCTCGAGGTTGCGGTAGCTGATCTGGACGGAGCCGCCGGGGTCGCGGTGGTTGACGGTCACGGTGAGCCCGAGCGCGTCGCTGACGCGCTTCTCCAATGCGATGGTGTCGGGATCCTTGGTCTTGCCGCCGCCCCTCGCCTTCTGCGGCTTGCGCTCCGGCACGCCCTCTTCATGGGCGAGCGCCTCGGTCTGACGCACGTTGAGGCCTTCGGCGACGATGCGCTTGGCGGCCGCCAGCGGATCGGGCACGCTGATCAGCGCGCGGGCGTGACCGGCCGACAATTCGCCGCTCGCGATAAGGGCCTGCACTTCCGTCGGCAGTTTCGTCAGCCGCATCATGTTGGCTACGTGGCTGCGGCTCTTGCCGACTTCCTTGGCGATGTCTTCCTGGCTGCGTTTGAATTCGTCGGCCAGCGCGTGATAGCCTTGCGCCTCTTCCATCGCATTGAGGTCTTCGCGCTGCACGTTCTCGACGATCATGATCTCGAGCGCGTCGCTGTCGCTGACGTCGATGGGGACGATCGGCACCTCATGCAGGCTGGCGAGTTGCGCGGCGCGCCAGCGCCGTTCGCCGGCGATGATCTCGTAGCGGTCCTGCGCCCCTTTCACCGGCCGCACCACGATCGGCTGGATTACGCCGTGCTGCTTGACAGAGGAAGCGAGCTCGCCGAGTTCGGCATCGGAAAACGTCCGGCGCGGGTTGCGCGGATTTGGTTTCAAGAATTCGATCGGCACCTTGCGCTGGTTGCGCGGCCGTTCGACATGCGCGGCCTCGCCGCCGACATCCCCGATCAGACTTGCGAGACCGCGACCCAGTCGCGAACGCGTTTCGTCGGCCATCGCCGCCAACTCCCTAGGATTCACTTGGCTACTCCACTACAGAATTCGATTGCTCGGTTGGGTGAAATCGTAGGGTGGGCAAAGGCGCGTTTGCGCCGTGCCCACCATCGTCCACCCACGGAAACACTGGTGGGCACGCTGCGCTTTGCCCACCCTACGATCCTTCAATGCGTCCTCAGCTCGCGCTCGCGCTGGATCACTTCCGTTGCAAGCTTGAGATACGCTTCGCTGCCGACGCATTTGAGGTCGTAGACCAAGACCGGCTTGCCGTAGGACGGCGCCTCGGAGATGCGGACGTTGCGCGGGATCATGGTGTCGTAGACCTTGGAGCCCATGAACTGCCTGACGTCGGCGACCACCTGGTTTGACAAATTGTTGCGCGAGTCGAACATTGTCAGCACGATGCCGTGGATCGACAGGTTCGGATTGAGCGTCGAGCGCACCTGCTCCACCGTCTGCAGCAATTGCGACAGACCTTCCAGCGCGAAGAACTCACACTGCAGCGGCACCAGGATCGCGTCCGACGCCGCCATTGCGTTGACGGTGAGAAGATTGAGCGACGGCGGGCAATCGATCAGCACATAGGTGTAGTCGGTGTCGGGCGCGGCGTTCTTGTTCAGCGCCGCGATCGCGTCGCGCAGCCGGAACGCGCGGCCCGGCGTGGCGCCGAGTTCGAGTTCGAGCCCCGACAGATCCATTGTCGAGGAGGCGATGTGCAGCCGCGGCACCGCGGTGGCAACCACGGCATCGCGCAACGGCGCTTCACCGATCAGCACGTCGTAGGTCGAGCAGTTGCGGTTGCGGCGATCGATGCCGAGGCCCGTCGAGGCGTTGCCCTGCGGATCGAGGTCGACGATCAGCACACGCTCGCCAATCGCGGCGAGTGCAGTGCCGAGATTGATCGCTGTGGTAGTCTTCCCGACGCCGCCCTTCTGGTTGGCGAGCGACAGGATGCGTGGATGAGGCGGCGGAGTTGGTTCCCTATTCTCTTGATATAATTCATCTAATTCGGTCATGCCCGATCGCCATGTGTGATCGCGGAGGGGTTGCGCCGCTCGATGCGATCGAGTTCGACGATCCAGCCGTGCCCGCCCGTTCGGCTGGAATGGAATCGCGGTTCAATATTCCAATATTTGGTGGTCTCGGTCAATTCGGCCTCTACATCTTGACCCTTGAGAAACAAAGCTTTTGCGCCTTCTCTCACAAACGGCTCCGCGAAACCGACAAGCTGATGTAACGGAGCCAGCGCCCGCGCGGTGACGCAATCGACGCGGCCACCGATTCTATCCACAATATCCCCGATTCCCGCCAAATGCACGGTCGCAGCAGCGGATGTCACGCGGACTGCCTCGCGCAGAAAGGCCGCCTTTTTGGCGTTGCGCTCGACCAAATGGACGTTGGCGCCCGGAGTCTCGGCCAACGCGCAGGCGAGCACCACGCCAGGAAAGCCTCCACCGCTGCCGAGATCCACCCAGGTCTTTGCGGCCGGCGCTAGATTGAGGAGTTGCAGCGAATCGGAGATGTGCCGCGTCCAGAGATTCGGAAGTGTCGACGGCGCCACGAGATTTGTTTTGGCCTGCCATTCGATGAGAAGCTCGACGTAGTGATTTAGCCGCACCTCTGTTTCACGTGAAACGGGGGTGCGGGCCAGGGCTGCGGCCTTATCGGAGGGCAGGGCTTGAGAGAAGCTGGGAGCGGCGGCCTTCGCCATCATGATCTCGCTGAACGCGGCAATCGCGGGATGGATGGAGCGTAGGGATACTCATCAATTGCCGGAGCATCCGGCTATGGGTATCGCTCCGCTTTACCCATCCTACATCGACGTTTCACGTGAAACAGATTCTTTACGCTAGCGCCTTCGCGCTTTTCCGCCGCGCCTCGCGACGCAGATAGGCCGCCAAGATACCCAGGGCCGCCGGCGTCAGACCGTCGAGCCGACCCGCCTGCCCTACTGTCCGCGGCTGCGCCGCTTTCAGCTTGGAGCGCGCTTCATTGGAAAGCCCGGGCACGTTCGCATAATCGATGCCGGTCAAGACCAACCCCTCATCTCTCCGGAAGGCATCGACATCGGCGGTCTGGCGCTTGAGATAGACATCATATTTGGCGTCGATCTCAAGGTGCCCAGCGATGGCAGGATCAATACCCGAGAGCTCCGGCCAGATACCGCGCACGGTCGTCCACTCGATCTCCGGATAGGCCAGCAACTCGAAAGCCGAGCGGCGCTGTCCGTCCCGGTTGAGCGCAAGGCCATGCCTGGCCGCTTCGTTCGGAGTGATCGTCAGTGACTTGGCCAAAGCCTTGGCCGTATCCAGCGCTGCCATCTTGTCGCGATGGTGATGCGAGCGTGCCTGCCCTACGCAGCCCAAGGCAATACCCTTGTCCGTCAGACGCTGGTCCGCATTGTCGGCTCGGAGCGTCAGGCGGTATTCGGCGCGCGAGGTAAACATCCGATATGGCTCGGTGATGCCGCGGGTCACGAGGTCATCAATCATCACCCCGAGATAACCGTCAGCGCGATCGAACACGATCGGACCGGCGCCGCCCGCCATCAGCGCAGCGTTCAGACCGGCAACGATTCCCTGGGCCGCAGCCTCTTCGTAACCGGTCGTCCCGTTGATCTGCCCGGCCAGGAAAAGACCCGGCAGGCGCTTGGTCTGCAGCGTCGGCTCCAGCTCGCGCGGATCGACGTGGTCGTATTCGATGGCGTAACCCGGCCGGACCATCTTCACCCGTTCAAGCCCGGGAATGGTCGCGAGGATCGCGAGCTGGACTTCTTCCGGTAGCGAGGTCGAGATGCCGTTGGGGTAGACCGTGGGGTCGTCGAGCCCCTCCGGCTCCAGGAAGATCTGGTGACCATCGCGATCGCCGAACCGGACAATCTTGTCCTCGATCGAGGGACAATAGCGCGGGCCGCTGCTCTTGATCTGCCCGGAATACATCGGCGAGCGATGCACATTGGCCCGGATCACCTCATGGGTGACCGGGGTCGTCCGGGTTATCCCGCACTGGATCTGCGGCGTCGTGATCCGACCGGTCATGACAGAGAACGGCTCCGGCGGATCGTCGCCAGGCTGCATTTCAACCGCTGACCAGTCGATGGTCGTGCCATCGAGCCGCGGCGGCGTGCCGGTCTTCAACCGCCCAAGTGTAAAGCCAGCGCGCTCGAACGAGGCCGACAGCCCCATCGCAGGCGCCTCCCCGACCCTACCCGCCGGCCAATTCTTTTCGCCGAGATGGATGAGCCCGCGCAAAAAGGTCCCGGTCGTGATAACCACAGCGCCTGCCGAAAGCTGCCTTCCTTCGACCAAGTGAATTCCGGAGACCCTGCCGTTCGAGACGATCAACTCGTCCGCCTCGCCCTCGATCACGCTGAGATTGGCGGTCTCGCGGATCGCAAACTGCATGGCCGCAGCATAAAGCTTGCGATCTGCTTGGGCGCGGGGTCCGCGGACGGCCGGACCCTTGCGGCGATTCAGCATCCGAAACTGGATCCCGCCAGCGTCGGCCACCCGGCCCATCAGGCCATCGAGAGCATCGACTTCGCGCACCAGATGGCCCTTGCCGAGGCCGCCGATCGCGGGATTGCAGGACATCGCCCCGATGGTCACAAAACGATGGGTCACCAAGGCAGTCTTCGCACCCATCCGCGCGGCCGCGCTCGCGGCCTCGCAGCCGGCGTGGCCGCCGCCAATAACAATGACGTCGAAGGACTCTGCTTGGAAAATCATGGGCCGACTTCTAACGCGGAGTTGGAAAACGCGGAAGAGCTCGATTGACAAGGGCGTGGATGTTTCACGTGAAACATGCCGGAACCGGGCAATCGTTTCACGTGAAACAGACGGGCAGAGAAGTGTCACTTGCCTACGCAGAACTCCCGGAAAATGACGTCGAGGATGTCTTCGACATCCACACGCCCCAAGAGCCGTCCGAACGAATGGGCTGCAACGCGCAATTCTTCGGCCGCCAGTTCCTCACCCTGCCCAACCACCGCCAAGCAACGGCGCAACGCCACGGCGGCATCTTCCAATAGCTTCCGCTGCCGCGTCCGTCCGATCAGGCCCGCCTCGCTGCTGCCAAAGTAACTTTGGGCGAAACCGACCAGAGCGCCAATCAACTCCGGCAGCCCGTCGCCCCGGCTCGCCGAAATCTGGAAACTTCGTTGGCCTGGTTTCTCGGCCTCGGCCAATGGCCGAGTCGCATCCTCGAGATCGATTTTGTTTCGCACGCGCCAAACTGGCGCATCCCAATCGTGGTCGATCGCTGCCCTCGGCGAGTCGGCAAGCCACAGCACAAGATCCGCATCCGCAGCGCGGGCCCGGGCGCGACGAACCCCCTCCTGCTCGACCGGATCGTCCGTCTCTCGAATCCCGGCGGTATCGATAACGGTTACCGGATAGCCATCGAGATCGAGCTGCACCTCAATGATATCGCGCGTGGTGCCGGCGTGCGGCGAGACGATCGCGACCTCCCGGCGCGCGAGCTGATTCATCAGCGTCGACTTGCCGACATTCGGCGGTCCGGCGATTGCCACGATGAGCCCATCGCGAAGCCGCTCACTCCGCCCCTGCCCCGCCAGAACCTCCTCGATCTCGGCCAACAGCGCTTCGACCTTCGCCAACGCCGGCGCGATCAATTCTGCCGGTATGTCGCCCTCGTCTGAGAAATCGATCCCGGCCTCGATCAACGCAGATGCTTCGATGATCCGTGCGCGCCAGTCGCGTGCTCTGTCGCCGAGCAATCCCTTCAATTGGCGCAGCGCCTGGCGCCGCTGCCGATCGGTATCGGCATGGATGAGATCGTCTAGGCCTTCCGCCTCAGTCAGATCGAGCTTGCCGTTCTCGAAAGCACGCCGGGTAAATTCGCCGGGCTCGGCCGGTCGAACGTTTTCGAATGCGGACAGCGCCGCGAACAAAGCAGCCAGCACCGCGCGCCCGCCATGGACGTGAAATTCCGCGACGTCTTCTCCGGTCGCACTGGCGGGACCCGGAAACCACAACACCACCGCATCGTCGATCGGCTGCTGGCCGACATCATGGAGGAGCGCTCGCGTGGCCATTCGCGGCGCCGGCAATTTGCCGACCAGTGCCGTCACGACCTTCCCGGCCTGCGGACCCGAAACGCGTACCAGGGCAATCGCGCTCGGTGGCCGGCCCGACGACAGTGCAAAAATGGTCTGATCCCGCGGATGCATGGCCTATTTGTGCGGGTGGTTTTGAAAAGGCAACGCCATTCAATTTGGGGCTTGAACGCGCGAGCCATACCGCTCGCCTGCTGCGGACGGATGCGGCAGGAATGCTGCAACATCTGGCGAGGCGCCCTCACCCAGCGCCCGGACCTATACAAACTATATAAAATTCAATGCTTTAAATGGTTAACCAACCGCTAAGACCGATTTCCCATGCTGCATTCGCACCGCAGCAACGACCGCAGCAAAAAGGGCGCCCCACGGTGCGAGGCGCCCTTCCCTTGGCCTGATTGATGGCTCAGGTATTCATGGAGTCGAAGAACTCGGAGTTGTTCTTGGTGTTGCGAAGCTTGTCGAGCAGGAAGTCGATCGCGTCCATGGTGCCCATCGGATTGAGGATCCGGCGCAGCACGTACATCTTCTTCAGGAGCTGCGGATCGGTGATCAGCTCTTCCTTGCGGGTGCCGGAGCGCGAGATGTCGATCGCCGGGAAGGTCCGCTTGTCCGAGACCTTACGGTCGAGGATCAGTTCGGAGTTACCGGTGCCCTTGAATTCTTCGAAGATGACTTCGTCCATGCGGCTGCCGGTGTCGACCAGCGCGGTCGCAATGATCGTGAGCGAACCGCCCTCCTCGATGTTGCGCGCCGCGCCGAAGAATCGCTTCGGCCGCTGCAACGCGTTGGCATCGACACCGCCGGTCAGCACCTTACCGGATGACGGCACCACGGTGTTGTAGGCGCGGCCCAGACGCGTGATCGAGTCGAGGAGAATGACCACGTCGCGGCCGTGCTCGACCAGGCGCTTGGCTTTCTCGATCACCATCTCGGCGACCTGGACGTGGCGCACCGCCGGCTCGTCGAACGTCGACGACACCACCTCGCCCTTCACCGAGCGCTGCATGTCCGTGACTTCTTCCGGACGCTCGTCGATCAGAAGCACGATCAGATAACACTCCGGATGATTGGCCGTGATGGAGTGCGCGATGTTCTGCATCAGCACGGTTTTGCCGGTGCGCGGCGGCGCCACGATCAGGGCGCGCTGGCCCTTGCCGATCGGGGCGACGATATCGATCACCCTTGCGGAAAGGTCTTTTCGCGTCGGGTCTTCGAGCTCGAGACGGAAGCGCTGATCCGGAAACAGCGGCGTCAAATTGTCGAAATTGACCTTGTGCTTCGATTTTTCCGGATCTTCGAAATTAAGCGTGTTGACCTTCAACAGCGCGAAGTAGCGTTCGCCTTCCTTCGGGCTGCGGATATGGCCTTCGATGGTGTCGCCGGTGCGAAGACCGAAGCGGCGGATCTGCGAGGGCGAGACGTAGATATCGTCGGGGCCGGGCAGGTAGTTAGCGTCGGGCGAGCGCAGGAAGCCGAAGCCGTCGGAGAGAACCTCGACGACGCCTTCGCCGATAATGTCGATTTCCTGAATCGCGAGCTGCTTGAGAATGGCGAACATCAGCTCCTGCTTGCGCATGGTGCTGGCGTTCTCGACCCCGCTCTCTTCGGCGAACGTGACGAGTTCGGCCGGCGTTTTCGATTTGAGGTCTTGGAGTTTCATTTCCCGCATTGGGGTGGTCCTGTGGAGTGTATTTTAAGAAGGGTGCGAAGCTGGCTTTGGGAAAAGCCGGACACGAAAAATGGAAGGTCCGCAGGTCTAAGCAAGGAAAGCGCCGGTGAGGCTTCAAACCTGATGCGGCGGCCGGTCCGTTGAAGGAGCCGGAACGCAGCCACATCCGCCTGCGTGGGGTGGGATTTCGATAATATAGAAAATCGGCCGCCGCTTCGCAAGCAGGTGAGAAACCGACCGACCCACGAAAAGGCGCCTAGAACGGCTTCACGATCACCAGGATGACGATAAAGATCATCAGAATGGTCGGTACCTCATTGATAATACGATAGAATCTCTGGCTTCTGGTATTCCGGTCGGCGGCGAAATCCTTAACCCAGCGGGAAAAAAAGCCGTGGAGACCCGACAGGATGAGCACCAGCGTCAGTTTGGCGTGAAACCAGCCGGACGTGTACCAATGTCCGCTCCAGGCCATATAGAGCCCGGCCAGCCAAGTGATGGCCATCGCGGGGTTGATGATCACCTTCAGCAGGCGCCATTCCATCACCTTGAAGGTTTCGGACTGCTTCGATCCGACCTCGGCTTCGCAATGATAGACAAACAGCCGCGGCAGATAGAGCATGCCGGCCATCCACGAGATGACGGCAATCACATGCAGCGCCTTGATCCACGGGTAGGCCGTGATCGTGATCCACTCGTACATTGCAGCCGCCCTGATCCCCGGAACGTTCCGATCTTCTCACGCGTTGCGAAGAAACTCCGCCAGCATGGGACGCAAGACATATCCGCAAAGCACCGCTTCTCTAAACTAATAATTTTAGAATCTTAGGTTTGAGTCTAAGTGACGGTGATTTGGACTCATACAAAACCGTCCAGTTTCTTTGCGAGGCTTGTTCACATCCATCACTAATTCGGATCGAACACTGGATCATCCAGATAACACCACGTGCATCAATCGCTTGCGATGTTTTGTGGTCAGCTTATCAAGAGACAAATCCACATCTTCTCACTATCATGGTCGCGAGGCGGTGGACTTGTCCTCGCGTGAGGCCCTGTGAAGAAATCAAGGGTTTTCCCGGAGGCGCCGATCCAGGGCCCGATATCTCGGTTAAACTCCACAGGATTCACAGGAATACACAGGGGTTCTGGTGCCCACGACCGGCAACTATTTTCATCTTCATCTGGTCTCGGACTCGACCGGCGAAACGCTGATCACGGTGGCGCGCGCGGTCGCCGCGCAATATGCCAACGTGACCGCGGTCGAACATGTCTATCCGTTGGTGCGTAGCCAAAAGCAGCTCGACCGCGTGCTCGACGAGATCGAGGAAGCACCGGGCATCGTGCTCTTTACGTTGCTGGAAAAGGATCTGGTCGCCCGGCTGGAAGCCAAGTGCAGAGACATCAACATACCGAGCCTCTCCATCATTGGTCCGGTGATGCAGTTGTTCGAGGCTTATTTGGGCGCGGCGACGACGGGCAGGGTAGGCGCCCAGCACGTTCTGAACGCGGAGTATTTCAAGCGCATCGACGCCTTGAACTACACCATGATGCATGACGACGGGCAGCACGTCGAAGGCCTGGAAGAGGCGGATGTCGTACTCGTCGGCGTATCACGCACCTCGAAGACGCCGACGTCGATCTATCTCGCCAACCGCGGCGTCCGTACCGCGAACGTGCCGCTGGTCCCGGGCATTCCGCTGCCGCACCAACTGGAGACACTGAAAAAGCCGTTGGTCGTCAGCCTTCATGCGACGCCGGAACGGTTGATCCAGGTCCGGCAAAATCGCTTGCTGAGCATGGGCGCCGATACCCCCAACGACGATTACATCGATCGTCAGGCGGTGGCCGATGAAGTAGCCTATGCTCGAAAGCTGAGCGCCAGATTCAGTTGGGCGCAGCTCGACGTGACACGGCGTTCGATCGAGGAAACCGCGGCGGCGGTGCTAAAATTGTTCACCGATCGACAGCGGCAGCGGCTTGCCGAGTGACGCAGCCGAGATGACCATATGGCGTGGACAATATCCGCTGATTCTCGCCTCGCAAAGCCGCGCGCGGCAGATGCTGCTTGCCAATGCCGGCATTTCGTTCGACGCCGTTCCTGCCGATATTGACGAACGATCCGTGCAGAAGAACTCAGGCCTTTCCGCACCCGGTGAAATCGCCGGCCTCTTGGCGCGCGAGAAGGCGTGGTTCGTATCCTTGAAAAATCCCGGACGTTACGTTGTCGGCGCCGATCAGACGCTGGCTTTGGGAAACCGGCTGTTCAGCAAGCCGGCTGGCCGCGCACAGGCCGCAGATCAATTGCGGCTGCTCGCCGGCCAGACGCACGAGCTGCACTCCGCCGTTGCGGTTGCCCGTGACGGCAAGATAGTGTTTTCCGACGTGAGCATTGCCAGAATGACGATGCGGCGCTTGGGCGAGAGCGAGATCGAAGCCTACCTGGATCAGGCCGGGCAGGCGGTCACCACCAGCGTCGGCGCTTATCAGCTTGAAGGGCTAGGGGTGCATCTGTTCGAACGGATCGAAGGGGACCATTTCACCATTCTCGGCCTGCCGCTGTTGCCGCTACTGGCGTTCCTGCGCGGCGAGGGTTTGCTCAATGTGTAGAATCATTACTTTGGTAACGGCGATCTGATGCGGATTCTGGGACTCACCGGCTCGATCGGGATGGGGAAATCCACCACCGCAAAACTGTTCACCGAGGCGGGCGTGCCGGTTTACGACGCCGACGCAGCCGTTCACAAAATTTATGAAGGCGAGGCGGCGCCCGCGATCGAAGCCGCGTTTCCCGGCACGACGGTGGAGGGCAAGGTCGATCGCGCCAAATTGTCCGCCAAAGTGGTGCATGACCCTGCTGCCATAAAGCAGCTCGAGCAGATCGTTCACCCAATGCTCGGCGCGTCCCGCCAGAAATTCCTCGATGAGGCCGAGCGGTCCGGCGCGCCGGTTGTCGTGATGGACATCCCGCTGTTGTTCGAAACCGGCGGCGAGAAACGCGTCGATGCGGTGGTCGTGGTCACGACCGATCCGAAAACCCAGCGCGAGCGAATTTTGGCGCGCGGCACCATGACATCGGAGGCGCTCGACGCCATTCTGGCGCGGCAGTTGCCCGATGCCGAAAAGCGCAAGCGCGCGGATTTCGTGGTGGATACCTCGCATGGGCTGGACCCGGTGCGCGCACGGATCCGCGACATTCTGGCCGAGGTGGTTAAGATGCCGCTACGGCGAACCTGATTCGCCGAAGCTTTCGGTCTCTCACATCCATGCGCGAAATCGTTCTCGATACCGAAACCACAGGCCTCGATCCGCTGCGCGGTGATCGGCTGGTCGAAATCGGCTGCATCGAGATTTTCAACCGCATGCCGACGGGACAGACGTTTCACCGCTACATCAATCCCGAGCGCGACATGCCGGCCGAAGCCTTTGCCGTGCACGGCCTGTCGACCGAGTTCCTTGCGAGCAAGCCGCTGTTCACCGAAGTGGTCGAGGAGTTCCTGGAGTTCATCGGCGACGCGCCGCTGGTGATCCACAACGCCTCGTTCGACATCAGCTTCATCAATGCCGAGCTTGACCGCATCAAGCGGCAGCCGATCTTGCGCGATCGGTTGGTGGACACGCTGCTATTGGCGCGCCGCAAGCATCCCGGCGTGTCGAACCGGCTGGACGATCTCTGCTCGCGCTATGCGATCGACAATTCCCGCCGCACCAAGCACGGCGCGCTGCTCGACGCCGAGCTATTGGCCGAGGTCTATATCGACCTGATAGGAGCGCGGCAGTCGCAACTGATTCTGGCGTCGGAAACCCGCATCACGGTAACCAGCGGAATCGGTGATACGCCACGCCGGCAGCGCGAAATACCGCTGGCGCCGCGAATCACCGACGAAGAGCGCGAGGCCCATCGCGCCTTTATCGCTACATTGGGCGACAAGCCGATCTGGAACGATTTTCTACCGGCAGCGGTCTAGCGGCGGACGAGCCGCCGCTTGTTTTAGCTCGGCTTCGCGCCGGAAGCGGCCTGCGCCGCAGCCTGCCGTTCCATATTCTGGCGGTACAGGCCGACGAAATCGACGGGATCGAGCATCAAGGGCGGGAAGCCACCGTCGCGTACCGCGGTTGCGATGATCTCGCGCGCGAACGGGAACAACAGCCGCGGGCATTCGATCATGACTAGCGGATGAAGCTGTTCCTGCGGCACGTTGACGATGCGGAACACGCCCGCATAGGCGAGTTCGAAGCTGAACATCACCTTGCCGGCATTTTCAGCCTTGCCCTCGATCGAGAGCGTCACTTCGAACTCGTTTTGCGCGAGATTATTCGCCGAAACATTAATCTGAATGTTGATTGCCGGCTGCTGCTGTTGCGGCTGCAGCGAGGAGGGCGCGTTCGGATTCTCGAACGACAGGTCCTTGGTGTACTGGGCCAGCACGTTGAGCTGGGGAGGGGCCTGTTCGGGAGGCGCGCCGTTGCCGTTGGTCATGAAATCTCTCCTGAAGCGCTCGCGAGCGCGGCCCGGGTTCGTCTGAGAATGCGTTTTCCGGGCGAGTGGCTATCATAGCCCCGGCTCACTCCACAAGGACGACGGCTCGGCGGCAGACCTGCGCGGCCGCCAATTGTGGCGGATATGCCTAATACCGCCCCGCCAGCCGCGCGAAATGTGCCCTAAATAATTGAATGCGCGTGATTTCCGGCCACGATCGGGTTTCCCCTCGCCACCAAAACGCGCTACAATTAGCCCGCGCCAAAACGCGCCATTGGCCGGGCGCAGTTTCATGCCTACATGCTGCAGTCTCGATCGGTGATGTAATCTCTGCCGTTCTCAGGGAAATCTCATAAGAGAGCTTCTCACCAGGGAACGCTCGACCGCCGGGCCCGTTGCCGGCGTTGGAACCAGAAAGCGAATACGACGTGGATATTTACACCATCATCTTCCTGGCGCTGGCGGTCTTCATCTTCCTGCGCCTGCGCAGCGTCCTCGGACAGCGCACCGGGAGCGAACGACCGCCCTATGATCGCGCCGCTCCCAACGTCGTGCAGCGTACGCAGGACAACAACGTCGTTCCCATGCCGGGCACCGTCATTGATCAGGCGCCACTGGCGCCGAATGCCGATATTGCGCCGGCCGATCGCTGGAAAGGCATTGCCGAGCCGGGCACGCCGCTCGCCGCAGGCCTTGACGCCATTACCGCCCAGGACTCCTCATTCGATCCCCGACACTTTCTCTCCGGCGCTCGCAGCGCCTACGAGATGATCGTGCTGGCCTTCGCCAATGGCGACCGCCGAGCGCTGAAGGATCTCTTGTCGAGCGAAGTCTATGAGAGCTTCGAGGCCGTGATAAAGGATCGCGAGAAGCACGAGCAGAAAACCGAAACGCGGTTTGTTTCGATCGACAAGGCCGAGCTGGTGAGTGCGGAAGCCCGCGACCGCGCGGCGCAACTGACGGTTCGCTTCGTGTCGCAGATGATTTCGGTGACACGCGACAAGACCGGCGCCATTGTCGATGGCAACCCCGATAAGGTCGCCGATATCACCGATGTCTGGACTTTCGCCCGCGATACGAGTTCTCGCGATCCGAACTGGAAGCTGGTTGGCACCGGAAGCGCGGGCTAAGACGCGAAGCCTCGCGGGGCTTGCGTTGGGCGTGCTCGCTTTGGCGTGCTCGATCGCACCATCGGATGCCGCAGCAGTGCGCCATTCGCGTTCGCAAAAGCCTTCGCATCCGCAGCCCGTCCGCCATCTGCCATACCCACCGCTCGAATTCCCGTTTCAGATTAGCGGCGGCCAATATGCGCCGGTCGCCTGGTCCGAGATCGCGGGCTGGAGAGAGGACGATCATCTCGCCGCCTACAAGGCATTTCGCACGAGCTGCAGGCCGATAGCGGCGCAGCAAAAGCCGCCCGCCGATCCAAAGGCACTCGGCGCGTCGCTCCGCGATCCCTGCCGCATCGCCAGAGGCCTCGAACTATCCGATGGCGTGAAGGCGAGGGCCTTCTTCGAGGAGCACTTTCTTCCCTTGCGCATTTCGCGGCTTGGCGAAGGCGAGGGCTTTGTTACCGGCTATTACGAACCCATCGTCGACGGCTCACGGACCGAGAACGAGGTCTACAAAGTGCCGGTCTATCGCCGGCCGTCGAACCTGTTCGTTCGTGGGACCACACAGAGCTCGGCCGGCCTGCCGAACAAGGGCCAGGTGTTTCGCAAGATCGGCCGCCGCAAGCTGGTGCCTTACTACGATCGCGCCGAAATAGAGGATGGCGCGATTGCCGGCCGCGGCCTCGAAATCTGCTGGCTGAAGGACCAGACCGACCTGCTGTTCTCGCAGATCCAGGGCTCGGCGCGGGTCAGCCTCGACGACGGCTCTACCCTTCGCATCAATTACGATGCACACAACGGCTTCCCCTATACGCCGGTCGGCCGCATCCTGATTGAGCGCAACATCATCCCCAAGGATCAGATGTCGATGCAGAAGATCCGGGACTGGATGGAGCAGAATCCCAACGAGGCCGACGAGCTGCGGCGGCAGAACAAGTCCTACGTCTTCTTCCGCGAGGTGCAGCTTTCCGATAAGGACGAGGCGGTCGGCGCCCAGGGCGTGCCGTTGACGCCGGGTCGGTCGATCGCGGTCGACAAATCACTGCATGTCTATGGCACGCCTTTTTTCATCGAGGGCGAGCTGCCGATCGAATCGGAGCGATCGAAGACACCGTTTCGCCGCCTGATGATTGCGCAGGACACCGGCTCCGCCATCGTCGGTCCCGCGCGCGCCGATCTCTACTTCGGCGCCGGCCTCGACGCCGGCAAGGTGTCCGGCCGCCTCCGCCACAATGCCCGCTTCGTGATCCTGGTGCCGAAGAGCCTTGATCCGGTGGCGCGTGGCCGCAAGATGCCGGTGCCGGACGAGCGGCCGTCGGAGACGATCGCAAAACTGTTCCCGCAAACCGATCCGTTGAAGGATCCGAAGAATGCCGGAAAGCCATCCGATGTTACGGCGGCGACCAACGCCAAGCCCGCGATGCAGGCGACGACATCGTCTGCAACCGGGCCCTCGCCAGCTCCGGCCGTCCAGGCTGCCGTAGCAGAGCCAGTACCGCTTCCAGAACCGCGGCCGAACGTTGAAGCGGTTTCGGCAAAGCCGCAGCCGCGTCATCTGCGCCGATATCGCCATCATCGATGAAACGCCGGTCGCCGAGTTTGATTCCCGACCTGCCGGAGCCGCCGCGCCGCAAGCGCGGCCTGAGTGAAGAGGAGCGCGCGCTGTGGGAGAGCGTCGCCAAGCAGGTCAAGCCGTTGCGCAAGCGGCACCGCGTCCCGAAGCCGTCGGCTGCTCCAGCGGAAACCGAGCACAAAATCGCTCCGAAACCCGCCGCTTCACCGAGGCATGTGGCGCCGTCGCGAATGGTTGCGCCTTCAAAGCCGGAACCCCCGCCGCTGGCGCCGATCGGCCGTCGCGAGCGGTCGCATCTGTCACGTGGTCGCAAGGAGATCGACGCAAGGCTCGACCTGCACGGCATGACGCAGACACGCGCGCATCGCGCGCTGTTCGGCTTCCTGCAGCGCGCCCATCATGACGGGCTGAGCTTCGTGCTCGTCATCACCGGCAAGGGCAAGGTGGGTGCTGATTCCGAGCGCGGTGTGCTGCGCCGTCAGGTGCCGCAATGGCTTGGACTACCGGAATTCCGCGCGCTGGTGGTCGGTTTCGAGGAAGCTCATATCGGCCATGGTGGCGAGGGTGCCCTGTATGTGCGGGTGCGACGGGCGCGTTTCTAATCTCGCTTGAGCGTTTTGCAGCGAAAGCTTGCCCCGAACGGCGGACGTTGCCGGCTACAAAATAAACCGGCTCAGATCCGAGTTCTTGGCGAGGTCGCCGATATGCTTCTGCACATAGTCGGCATCGACCTTGATGGTCTCGCCATGGCGGTCCGGCGCGGCGAATGAAATCTCGTCGAGCACGCGTTCCATCACTGTCTGCAGCCGCCGCGCGCCGATGTTTTCGACCGTCGAATTGACGGCGACGGCGATATCTGCCAGCGCATCGATCGCGCCATCGGTGATATCGAGCGTCACGCCCTCTGTCTGCATCAGTGCGACATATTGCTTGATCAGCGACGCTTCCGGCTCGGTCAGGATGCGGCGCATGTCGTCGCGGGTCAGTGCTTCCAGTTCGACGCGGATCGGCAGGCGGCCCTGCAATTCCGGCAACAGATCCGAGGGCTTGGCGATATGAAACGCGCCCGAGGCGATGAACAGGATGTGGTCGGTCTTGACCGCGCCGTGCTTGGTCGTGACGGTCGTTCCTTCGATCAGCGGCAGCAGGTCACGCTGCACGCCTTCGCGCGAGACGTCGCCGCCAAGACGGTTTTCGCGCACGCAGATCTTGTCGATCTCGTCGAGGAACACGATGCCGTTGTTCTCGACCGCCGCGATCGCTTCCAGCACGAGCTGATCATTATCAAGCAGCTTGTCGGACTCTTCGTTGACGAGAATCTCGTGCGAGCCTTCAACCGTCAGCCGGCGGGTCTTGGTTCGCCCACCAAGTTTGCCAAAAATGTCGCCGATCGAGATCGCGCCCATCTGCGCGCCCGGCATCCCCGGAATCTCAAACATCGGCATGCCGCCCGAGGATTGAGTCTCGATCTCGATTTCCTTGTCGTTGAGCTCGCCGGCGCGCAGTTTCTTGCGGAAGGAATCGCGGGTTGCCGGGCTGGAGGCCGGTCCGACCAGCGCGTCCAGCACGCGTTCCTCGGCGGCAAGTTGCGCGCGGGCCTGCACATCCTTGCGCTTGCGCTCGCGCACCTGCACGATTGCGACCTCGACGAGGTCGCGGATGATCTGCTCGACGTCGCGGCCGACATAACCGACTTCGGTGAATTTCGTGGCTTCGACTTTGATGAAAGGCGCGCCGGCGAGCTTTGCCAGCCGCCGCGCGATCTCGGTCTTGCCGACGCCGGTCGGCCCGATCATCAGGATGTTTTTCGGCAGCACTTCTTCGCGCAAATTGCCGGTGAGCTTCAGCCGTCGCCAGCGATTGCGCAGCGCGATCGATACCGCGCGCTTGGCGTCGGCTTGGCCGACGATGAAGCGGTCGAGTTCGGAGACGATTTCACGGGGAGAAAAGTCGGTCATAGGTCCTAGGTAGGTGTCCAATGTTGCGAGAGCAAGCGGGTACGCGAGGCTGCTAAATGATCGGCGGGCCACCCTGCCACAGCTTGATCGTCTCGAAGGGGTGAATCAGCATGATAATGTTGAGCGTCAGATTGTCGCGAATATGGAGCGTCATCACCAGCTCGAACAACATCGCAAGAGCGACGGTGACTGCCACGGGAAGTTTCCTCGCCAGCAGAAAGCCACCGATCATGAAGAGCATATCGGAGATCGAATTGATGATGGTATCGCCGAAGTAATCCAGCGAGATCGTGCCGGCGCGGTAGCGGTTGATGATCCAGTCGGAATTCTCGACCAGTTCCCAGCCGCCTTCGACCAGGATGGCGAGTATCAGGCGGCCCTGCCAGGCCAAGCGCGGGAATGCGAGGAAGGCCGCGCCGTAGAACAAAAAACCGTGCAGGATATGCGATAACGAATACCAGTCGGCGATGTGCTGGGAGTTTTCCGAACTCAGCACGACGCCATGCCAGAGCTTGACGTAACCGCAGGCACAGATCGGCAGGCGCCCCATCCCGTACAGGATGGCAGCTTGCGCTGCGAGGATGGCGGCTGCGATCAACGTCCAATGCCACGGCGAAAGCACACGGATGACCGGAGCGTTGTCGAGACTGCTGGTGGAGGTCATACGTTGCGGACCATCAATAGGGCGGGACCATCAGGAGTATCGACCATACCAGCTTTTTCAAAGCCCGCCTTCGCATAGGCACGTACAGCCCGGGCGTTGTCCGGATCGGGATCAGTGACGATGCGTGGCGCGCCGCGCCTCAACCGGTCCTCGACGAAGGCCCGGATGAACGCCGAACCATGGCCACGCCCGATCATGCCCGGCTCGCCGATGAAAAGGTCGATGCCGCGGGTGCCGCGCGGATGTTCGCCAAAGCCCGAATTCCACGCCGTCAGCTCATAGCACTGCAGGTAGCCGAAATCGTTACTTCCCGCCGAGACGATGAACTGATCCATCGCCGGTTCATCGAGATCGCCGCTGACCAGTTCATATTGCTCAGAGGGATCGCCCCACCATTCGCGCACATGCGGCCGCGCGAGCCACTGCCGGATCAACGGCAGGTCGGCCACAACCATCGGGCGGAAGAGATATTCGGGCGCCATGGACCGGCGGCTCCCCTCAGAGCGTTTCGATCGTGACGTTCCGGTTGGTGTAGACGCAGATGTCGGCGGCGATATCGAGCGCGCGGCGCACGATGGTTTCGGCGTCCTTGTCGGTGTCAACGAGCGCGCGGGCGGCGGCCAGCGCATAATTGCCTCCAGAGCCGATCGCCATCACGCCCGCTTCCGGCTCCAGCACGTCGCCGGTCCCGGTCAGGACCAGCGAGACGTCCTTGTCGGCGACGATCATCATCGCCTCCAGGCGGCGCAGATAGCGGTCGGTCCGCCAGTCCTTGGCGAGTTCGACGGCTGCCCGGGTCAATTGCCCCGGATATTGCTCGAGCTTGCCCTCCAGCCGCTCGAACAGGGTAAAGGCGTCGGCGGTGGCCCCGGCGAAGCCGCCGATCACGTCGCCCTTGCCGATTTTCCGGACCTTTTTGGCGTTGGCCTTGATAACGGTCTGGCCGATCGAGACCTGGCCATCGCCGCCGATTACCACCTTGCCGCCCTTGCGGACCGTCAAAATCGTGGTGCCGTGCCAGATCGGCAGGTTGTTTTCAGATGCTTGCATGAATTGCCCTCGTTCCCGTCAGATTTAGGGGTTGAGGGGAGGGGTTACAATCGCGCCGTTTCACCCCGAATCCGGTCACCATGGGCCGAAGTTCAGCCCTTCAAACGTCATCCCGCAGTAGCGAAGGTGATATCCGCCTGTTAAAAGAGCCGCGTTTTCGGCCCCAAGAGGCCCAAGGAAGCAGTTTTCATGCGCACAGCGTCCATCAAGCGCAAGACCAAGGAAACCGACATCGAGGTCGCGGTAAACCTCGACGGCACGGGCGTGTCCGAGGTTTCGACCGGCATCGGCTTTTTCGATCATATGCTCGATCTCCTGGCCCGGCATTCCCGCATCGATATCACGGTGAAGGCCGATGGCGATCTCCATGTCGACCACCACCACACCACCGAGGACGTCGGCATCGCGCTGGGCCAGGCCGTCAAGCAGGCGCTCGGCACGATGGCCGGCATCACGCGCTATGCCTCGATCCACATGCCGATGGACGAAACGCTGTCGCGCGTCGTGATCGATATTTCGGGCCGGCCGGTGCTGGTGTTCAAGGTCGATTTTCCGCGCGACAAGGTCGGTCAGTTCGACACCGAGCTGGTGCGCGAATGGTTCAACGCCTTCACCATCAACGCCGGCGTGACTTTGCACGTCGAGACCCTATATGGCGAGAACAGCCATCATATCGCCGAATCCTGTTTCAAGGGTCTGGCGAGGGCGCTCCGTGCCGCTGTTGCGATCGATCCGCGCGCGGCGGGCGAAGTGCCTTCCACCAAGGGTCAGCTCGGCGGCTGATTCTCGTTCGCGTCTCGCGGCCGGAGAGCTACGATGCGGGTTTATACAGTGCATGCCCCCGTGGGTGACGGCGCCGACTTGGCGGCAGCCGATAAATTCGTCTTCGTTCGCGACGGCTTCCATTTCTGGGCTGCGGTTGCGAGCGTGATTTGGCTGCTTTGGCATCGGCTTTGGCTGGCATTGATCGGCTGGATCATTCTGATAATTGCGATCCACCTCGGGATGTCGGCGCTCGGCGCTAGCCGCGGCACGATCTTCATCGTTGACGTCCTGATCGCCATTCTGATGGGGCTCGAAGCGGCGAGCCTGCGGCGCTGGACACTATCTCGGCGCAAATGGCGCCAGCTAGACGTCGTCGTCGCCGACGACCAGGAAGCGGCTGAGCGCCGCTTCTTCGAGCGCTGGGCTGCTAGGCAGCGTGGCTTCACCAATGACCAATACGCGATCGATCGCGGCGCACCGCCGCCAACCCGCAACATTCCGGGCCAGTCGTTCTCCAAACCGCCGCCGCCGTTGCCGCAAGGCGGAATCATCGGTTTGTTTCCGGAGCCGGGAGGGCCACGATGACCGTTGCGATCATCGATTACGGCTCCGGCAATCTTCACTCGGCGGCAAAGGCCTTCGAGCGCGCCTCGCGGGGCATGGAAGAGCCGCAGAAGGTCATGGTGACGCGCGATCCTGATACCGTGTACCGCGCCGATCGCATCGTGCTGCCCGGCGTCGGCGCCTTCGCCGATTGCCGCCGCGGTCTCGACGCCGTGGACGGTATGCTGGAAGCCATGACCGAAGCGGTTCGCGTCAAGGCGCGGCCGTTCTTCGGGATCTGCGTCGGCATGCAGTTGATGGCGACGCGCGGCAAGGAGCACGTCACGACCAACGGTTTCAACTGGATCGAGGGCGACGTCGAGAAGATTTCCCCGCGCGAGGAAAATCTTAAAATTCCGCACATGGGCTGGAACACGCTCGACCCTATCCGCGAGCACCCGGTGCTGGAGCGCCTGCCGCTCGGGCCGAAGGGCCGCCATGCCTATTTCGTGCATTCGTATCACCTCAACGCGTCGAACGAAGCGGACGTGCTGGCACGCGCCGATTACGGCGGGCCGGTGACCGCGATCGTCGGCAAGGACACCGCCATCGGCACGCAGTTTCACCCCGAGAAGAGCCAGCGTTTTGGTCTGGCCCTGATCTCGAACTTTTTGAAGTGGAAGCCGTGATCCTCTTTCCTGCCGTCGACCTGAAAAACGGCCAATGCGTGCGCCTCGAGCAGGGAGACATGGCGCGCGCGACCGTGTTCAACCTCGATCCCGCGGCGCAGGCGCGCGCTTTTGCCGAGCAAGGGTTTGAATATCTCCACGTCGTAGATCTCGACGGTGCCTTTGCCGGCAAGCCGATGAACGCGCGGGCGGTCGAGGCGATGCTCAAGGCGGTCACCATGCCGGTGCAGCTCGGCGGCGGCATCCGTGATCTCAAGACTGTGGATGCCTGGCTCGACAAGGGCATTGCGCGCGTGATTATCGGCACGGCGGCGGTGCGCGATCCGGAACTCGTGAAGAGCGCGGCAAAAAAATTCCCCGGCCGCGTCGCGGTAGGACTCGATGCGCGCGACGGCAAGGTTGCAGTGGAAGGCTGGGCCGAGACCTCGCAGGTGACTGCGCTCGAAATCGCGCAGCGGTTCGAGGATGCCGGCGTCGCGGCCATCATCTTCACCGATATCGCGCGCGACGGCTTGTTGAAAGGCCTCAACCTCGATGCCACGATTGCGCTCGCAGAACGCATTTCCATTCCCGTGATCGCATCCGGCGGGTTTGCTTCCATCGAGGACGTCAAGGCGCTGCTCGAGCCGCGCGCCAAAAAGCTCGCCGGCGCCATTGCCGGCCGCGCGCTCTATGACGGCCGGCTCGATCCTGCCGCAGCCCTGACGCTGATCCGCAACGCGCGCGCCGCGGCGGCCTAGGAGATTTCGCATGTTCAAGGTCCGCGTCATCCCCTGTCTCGACGTCAAGGACGGCCGGGTGGTCAAGGGCGTCAATTTTGTCGATCTGCGCGACGCCGGCGATCCCGTCGAGGCGGCGATTGCATATGACGCCGCTGGCGCCGACGAATTGTGCTTCCTCGACATCACCGCCACCCACGAAAACCGCGGCACCATGCTGGATGTGGTGCGGCGCACGGCGGAAGCCTGTTTCATGCCGCTGACGGTCGGCGGCGGGGTGCGCACCATCGAGGATATCAAGACGCTGCTGCGCTTCGGCGCCGACAAGGTCTCGATCAACTCGGCCGCCGTCTCTAACCGTGAATTCGTCAAGCAGGCGGCGGAAAAATTCGGCGAGCAGTGCATCGTGGTCGCGATCGACGCCAAGCGGGTCAAGCGCGGCGGCGGCTCGGACCGCTGGGAGATTTTTACCCATGGCGGGCGCAACTCCACCGGGATCGACGCGATCGAATACGCGCAGGAGGTGGTGTCGCTCGGCGCCGGCGAGATCCTGTTGACCTCGATGGACCGCGACGGCACGCGGCAGGGCTTCGACCTGCCGCTGACGCAGGCCGTCGCCGACAGTGTTCCCGTACCGGTCATCGCCTCCGGCGGCGTCGGCAATCTCGACCACCTTGTCGACGGCATCCGCCAGGGCCACGCCACCGCGGTGCTGGCGGCCTCGATATTCCACTTCGGCGAATTTACCATACGCCAAGCCAAGGAGCATATGGTGCGCGCCGGGCTGCCGATGCGGCTCGATCCCTGACGACTCCATGTCACAAAAGTGCTAAGTCCTTGTCCGGGACGGCGACCCGGACTTTGGTCGGGCGCGAGTGTTGAGTTCGGTTGATGTCGCGTTTCACGATCCACGATTTGGCCGCCACCATCGATGCACGGGCCGCATCGGGAGGAGAGGCGTCCTACACCCGCAAATTGCTCGACAGGGGCGCCGAGCACTGCGCCAAGAAGCTGGGCGAGGAAGCGGTCGAGACCGTGATCGCAGCGATCGAGAACGACCGTAGCCACCTGATTGCCGAAAGCGCCGACCTGCTGTTTCATTTGCTGGTGTTGTTGAAGTCGCGGGGCGTGAAGCTCGAAGAGGTCGAAGCCGCGCTGGCGCAGCGGACGTCGATGTCCGGGCTTGAGGAGAAGGCGTCGCGCAAGCGCGATTGACCGAGAGGACGGCGCATGGATATCCGGGCTCCCGACCAACAATACAATCCCTACCGCATCTTCACGCGCGAGCAGTGGGCGCGGTTGCGCGACGACACGCCGATGACGCTGGAGCCGGGCGAATTCGAGCGGCTGCGCTCGATGCACGATCGCCTCGACCTGCAGGAGGTCGAGGACATCTACCTGCCGCTGTCGCGCCTGTTGTCGATTTACGTCGATGCGACCCACCGGCTCTACCAGGCGCAGCGCCAGTTCCTCGGCATCCGCGACCGCAAGGTGCCCTACATCATCGGCGTCGCCGGTTCGGTCGCGGTCGGCAAATCGACCACCGCGCGCGTGCTGCAGGCGCTGCTGGCGCGCTGGTCGCCCCGGCCCAGGGTCGACCTGGTGACGACAGACGGCTTCCTGTATCCCAATGCTGTGCTCGAGCGGCAGGGGTTGATGCAGAAGAAGGGCTTTCCCGAGAGCTACGACCTGCCGATGCTGCTGGCGTTTCTTTCCGATATCAAGGCCGGCCGCCGGCCGGTGCGCGCGCCGGTCTATTCGCATCTGGTCTACGATATCGTGCCGAACGAGTGGATCGAGGTCGATCGCCCGGACATCCTGATCGTCGAGGGCGTCAACGTGCTGCAGACCGGCCGACTGCCGCGCGACGGCAAGGCGGTGCCCGTGGTGTCCGACTTCTTCGACTTCTCCGTCTATATTGATGCCGAAGAGCCGGTGCTGCGCGAATGGTATGTGCGCCGTTTCCTTGCGCTCAGGGACACCGCGTTCCACGATCCCAAATCCTACTTCCATCGCTACGCGGTGCTCTCCGACGAGGAAGCCACCGCGACCGCGATCGCGATCTGGGAACGCACCAACCTCGCCAATCTCGAGGACAATATTTTGCCGACCCGGCCGCGCGCGACGCTGATCCTGAAAAAGCGCGCCGATCACCTCGTCGAGACGGTGGCGCTGCGGCGGCTGTAGTGTCGTAGGGTGGGCAAATGCGCCCTTGCGCCGTGCCCACTATCTATCCGATCGGTGGCTGACATGGTGGGCACGCTTCCGCCTTCGCTCGTTGAGCTACGGCGGACGGGGTCGCTTTGCCCACCCTACAAATCCTTCAATGCCTCACGCCGCCATGTGCCGTGACGCGATGAGCCCGGCAAGCGCCTCGGCGAGTTTTTCGCGGTCGAGCGGCTTGATCAAGAATCCGTCCATGCCGGCTTCGAAGCAGGCGTAGCGATCTTCCACCAGCGTGTTGGCGGTGAGCGCAAGGATCGGCGTCCGGCTGCCCGGCTCGCCGGATTCAAGGGTACGAATCCGCTTGGTGGTTTCGATGCCGTTGAGCTGCGGCATCTGGATGTCCATCAGGACGAGATCGTAGGGGCTGCCGGCGGATTTCGCCGAGAGCCAGGACTCCAGCGCCTCGGCGCCATCGGTGGTGATGACGGCGTGATGGCCGAGCCGGCCGAGCAGCGATCGGATCAACAGCGCATTGATCTGGTTGTCCTCGGCAACCAGGATCGATAGGCCCTTGGCCGACGGCGCGGCCGGCGTCTCGCTCGGGTCGATGGCCGGATCCAGACTGGGCGCGGCCACTTCAGGCGCAGCCGTCAGGCGGGCCGCGAGCGAGGCCGCGCGCAGCGGCTTGACCAGATAGCCGGTGAGGGCGGAAGTGGCGGACGGTTGCATTTCGTGCCGCGTCGCCGGCGTGAACATCACGATGCGCTGGGTGGCGTGAAGGCGGGCGGCATCGCCAAGCCGTTCGATTTCGGCCAGCCCCAGCGTGTGATCGATCAGCACCGCGTGCCAGGCGCGCTCGGGCAGCAGGGCCTCTGCGACGTTGATGTCTGATACCATGCAGGTCTGCCCGCCCCAGCGCTGCAGCCGTCGCGCGGTCAGCGAGGCCTCGATGCTCGCCGGCGAGACCAGCATGATCGAGTGGCCGGAAAGATCCGGCGCCGCAAATGAGATTTGTTCGCCGCCCGCGGCGGCAAGGGGAAGCGACACTTCGAATGTCGAGCCGATGCCCGGCGTGCTCTCCAGCGTGATGCGGCCGCCCATGCGCTTGACGATACGGTCAGAGATGCTGAGGCCGAGACCGGTGCCGCCGTAGCTGCGAGCGATCTTGTCGTCGGCCTGCTCGAACTCGCGAAAGATCCGCTCGCGCGCTTCGGGAGCGATGCCGATACCGGTGTCGCGCACCAGGAAGCTGATTTCATTGGGCCAGATACCGGGCTCGACGATCAGGGCGACACCGCCGGTCGAGGTGAACTTGATCGCGTTGCCGGCGAGGTTGAGCAGTACCTGCCTCAAGCGCGCCGCGTCGCCGATCACGTGCGTCGGCAGCCGCTCGTCGACATAGGCGGCCACCTCGATCTTCTTGGCTTCCGCACGCGGCGCCAGCAACTCGGTGATATCCTCAACCAGGCCCGACAACGCGAACGGGCGATGTTCTAGAGCGATCTTGCCGGCCTCGATCTTGGAATAATCCAGCAGTTCCTCAATCAGCGAGAGCAGCGCGTCGCCGGAGGTCTTCACCGCCTTGACGTAGGTCGCCTGTTCCGGCGTCAGCGGCGTATCCATCAACAGGCCGCTCATGCCGATGATGCCGTTGAGCGGCGTGCGGATCTCGTGGCTCGCCATAGCGAGGAAGCGCGACTTGGCGCGGCTTGCCGCGTCCGCCTGGTCGCGGGCCTCGGTCAGCGCGCGTTCGCTCTCGGTGCGGTCGGTAACGTCGCGGCCGACGCTTTGCATTTCCGCTCGCTCTCCGGCGTCGTTGCGAACGAGCCCTTCGCGCCACGCGATCCAGCGCGGGCCGAGCGGTCCCTCGATCCGCTGGTCGTGAACGCGGGTGCCGTTCGGTTCGAGCGCGGTATCGCCCTGTTCGAGAATGGTAAGCGTGAAGCGGCTGCCGATCAGCGCGTCGCGCGGCATTTGCGCCAGCTCGCAATAGGCATCATTGGCGTAGGTGATGCGGCCTTCGCCGTCGCGCAGAACGATCAGGTCGCCCTGCGATTCGAACAGCCGCCGGGTACGCTGCTCGGCTTCCTGCAATTCCCAGTTCCGGTCGGCCAACGCTTCGTTATGCAGCGCGACCTTGCGCATCTTCTTGCGCAGCAGGCGGAGCCGGACGCTGAAGGTGGCGAGCGCGACGCAGGCGATCGCAAACAGGAAGGCGACGCCGATCGCGAAAGAGTGCGGATCATAGCCGGAATTTTCTGTCTTGGCTCCGGCGATGAAGCCAAAGGCCCCGCCGAACACGACCGAGAAGATCATGAAGGAGCGCAGCGCGAAGGTAAGCCAGGGATGACGGCGGCCGAAGCGGCGAAAGCGAAGTTTGATCCGGAAAGTCCGCCCCATCGCCAATAACCCTAAGCTTGCTGCTTGAATTGAACCGGCCTGCTTCGCCGCCTCTCTCGGGCAGACGATGCGTCGCCGATGTTGCAAAGTGCTTGAGGCTCCCAGCGCATGACGGGCCGCGATGAGAACAGGGTGAATGAAAGGTTAACCGAGCATGGTCCGGAAAAGTGGGAACCGGTTTTCCGAAAAGACCATGCTCCAAACCTACAGCGACACCGCTTCGATGCGGTGGCGCTCGCCGCGAGCGCCGACGATCAGGGCGGCGGCATCGAGCAGCGAAAAGCTCTTCGACGACACGAAGATGCGGTAGTCGGCCGGTCCGTCCCTGGAAAGATAGATCACGGGATCGGAACCTGACGGATTGCGGGAGATGGCGACCAGAAGCGGCGGCGCATTGCTCTCGCAGGCGCCGGCTTCGGCCGTTTCGATATCGTCGATCACGGTGAAGTCGGCCGTTTCCGCGTTGTCGGTAATCTGGACCCGCACCGTCGCGCGGCCTGGATCGCCGGTGAAACTGACGTGCCGGTGCGGCTGCCAGGAGAGGGTGGCGATCTGGACGGAAGTGCCTGATATTTCGATGCAGGGCCGCGGACCGGCGAAAAATTCACCGCGCGCGAACAGGGTGACAATTGCCAGCGGAATCACCGAGGCCAGGATATTCAAACGCAACATGACACGCTACTCGCTCACCATAAGCCCGCGACATCGGACTTATGGTTGGCAGAGGGTAAAGGAAACTAATTACCGCCGCGTTGACGCGAGTTGTTTTTTGTGGCGGGGGACTATCTTGGTCGCGAGTGGGACGAGAGGTCCGACGTCGCTTGGCCGGCCGGCGGCCGCGGACCTACGCCGCTCTTCGCAAATCCTCCGCCAGCGCACGATACGAAAGCGCCTCCGCCAGGTGCAGCCGGCCGATCTTTTCCGCACGATCGAGGTCGGCGAGCGTGCGTGCGACGCGCAGCACGCGGTGATAGCCGCGCGCGGTCAGCTTCATGGTTTCGGCGGCGTCGCGCAAAAGTTTTTGGCCTTGTGCATCTGGCTGCGCGATCGTTTCCAAAAGCGAGGCCGGTGCTTCGGCATTGGTGCGGACATGCGGCATGCCGGCCGCCGCATAGCGCGCGAGCTGGATGTCGCGCGCGGCGGCGACGCGGGCTGCGACTTCCGCCGAGCCTTCGGAAGGCGGCGGCAGGATCAGGTCGGCGGCGGTGACCGCCGGCACCTCGATGCGCAGGTCGATGCGGTCCATCAGCGGGCCGGAGATGCGCATCTGGTAATCCGACGTGCAGCGGTCGACCGGTGCGCGCCTGCAGGAATAGCCGGGATCGTAGGCTTGGCCGCAGCGGCACGGGTTCATCGCCGCGACTAGCATGAAGCGGGCCGGATAAGTAACGCGGTGGTTGGCGCGGGAGACCGAGACCTCGCCGTTCTCCAGCGGCTGGCGCAGCGAGTCGAGAACGCGCGGATCGAACTCCGGCAGTTCGTCGAGAAACAACACGCCCTGATGCGCCAGCGAAATCTCGCCGGGTTTTGCGCGCAGGCCGCCGCCGGTCAGCGCAGCCATGCTGGCGGAATGATGCGGTGCGCGGAACGGCCGCCGCGCGGTCAGCGCGCCGTCGCGGATTTCGCCGGCGACGGAGGCGATCATCGACACTTCCAGAAGTTCGGATGGCGACAGCGGCGGCAGGATCGAAGGCAGCCGCGCCGCCAGCATCGACTTGCCTGCGCCGGGCGAGCCGATCATCAGCAAATGATGTCCGCCTGCCGCGGCGATCTCCAGCGCGCGCTTGGCGCTCTCCTGGCCCTTGATATCGCGCAAGTCCAGATGCGTCGCTTCCGGCTCGTGCACTTTCGGCTGCGGCCGCGACAGCACCTGCGTGCCTTTAAAATGGTTGGCGATCTGGATCAGCGATTTGGCCGCGATGATCTGGATGTCCGGGCTCGCCCAGGCCGCTTCCGTTCCGCACGCCGCGGGACAAATCAGCCCCTCCTCGCGCGCGTTCGCGCCGATCGCGGCCGGCAACACGCCTGCAACGGGCGCGATCGAGCCGTCGAGGCCGAGTTCGCCGAGCACGGTAAAGCCGTTGAGCGCATCGGGGGGAATCGCGCCGATCGCAGCCATCAGGCCGAGCGCGATCGGCAGATCGTAATGGCTGCCTTCCTTCGGCAGATCGGCCGGCGCCAGATTGACGATGATCCGCCGCGCCGGCAGGGCCAGCCCCGAGGCGATCAGCGCCGAGCGCACCCGCTCGCGCGCCTCTGAGACCGCCTTGTCGGGCAGACCCACGATCGCAAACGCCGGCAGCCCGGGCGCGACCTGCACCTGGACGTCGACCGCGCGAGCCTCGATCCCCTCAAAAGCTACGGTAGATACCCGCGCAACCATGCTGCCCCCCGCGACGCAATCGAAGGTAGCGGGGAACCGGAGGGCAAGTCAAGAACATTGCGAGAACATTATGCGCCTAGGCGTGTCAGCGCACGTCCTGCATCGACATACCGGTGCTCAACCGCTCGTCAACATTTTGACCGGCGCTTGCCTATCAGCTAGCGCTCCGTTCGCATGTACGGGCTCTGCTCGGAAACAAGCTTCAGCGCCGGATCGTCGGCGAGAACGCGCACTGCGTCTGTCTTTGCACGGCTCTCATTCTCGGGGTTACCCCGTACGCTCCACACGCCAAGCCAGACGACGAGCATCCCAGAGCCGATCACTATGATATCTTTGGTCATTTGCCGGGCCTCCAAACTGGCTGCCAGCGGCCGAGATGTTACTTCGGCTTGGGTTGCTGGTCCTGTGGCCGGACGCTCATGTCGCTCTCGGGCATCTTGTCGCGGCCCTGATCCTCATTGTCGTCTCTCCTGCCTGAGGTAGACGTTCCGCTACCGCCGGGATTGGATGTACTCGAGCCGGTGGTTGCGGTTGGCGCCGCGCGGGGGTTTGCCGAACTGGCGGCGGGATCGCCGGTCGTGGATCCTCGCCCGCTGGGGGAACCTTGTGCCAAGGCGAACGCATAACTGCCAAGCAGTGCGCTCAGGATGATCGCGATCCGCTTCATGGTGCTTTGCTCCCTGAGGAAAGACCAATTTCGGCGAAGCGCGATGGTTCCTAAGACATGGTTGGGGAGCTCAATTCAGCTTCCCCGCCGCAATCGCCGCCGCACTACCCTGCGGCTGCTCCAGCATCTTCAGCGCTGCATCCAGCCCGTTGCGCAAATTGGCGGCCGCGTTGGCGCTGCAGCGGATGCGGCCGGAGGAGATGAATTTCACTTCGGTCGAACCATCCGGCTTCGGCACCAGGATGCGAGTCGCGAGTTCGACCTCGATCGCGCCGTTCATGGTGCCGTAGGCACCGACGATGTCGAAATAGACCACCGGAGCCATGGCTCCAGTGTCCTCATAGATGAGATCGGATTTGGCGGGCGGTTGTTCGGCCAATGGGAGACTCCGTGATCGTTACGTCGTGATTCGCTGATCAAGGCTTACGCAAACGAAGGCGTATCCCTAGCGCTGCGTGCTGGCCGGGCGACGTCCGGGGCGGACCAGCCGCCCCGGAAGACTGAGCCGTTCAAAGCTGCATGTTCATCGGCTCGGGGTAATACCTGAAACCGTCGCCGTTCTTGGCGACGTGGCCGTAGCCGGGCCAGGCGAAGTGATAAGACATGACCGGGATCTTCTGGGCGGCCAGCATGTCCAGCATCTTCACCCGCGAGGCGGCCGCCTGCTTCGGGTCGCTGTCGTAGGCGAATTCCATCCGCGGTTTCTCCAGCAAGAGCACCGCGTGGTGCGAGAGGTCGCCGAGGAAGCAGAACGATTTGCCCTTCGAGCTCACCATGTAGATGGTGTGGCCGACGGTGTGGCCGGGCGCTGCGAGCGCGGTGACGCCGGGCAAGAATTCCTGGTTGTCCTTGATGAAGACGATGCGGTCGCGTACCGGCAGCAGATTCTTGCGGGCGTGGATCACAAAATCCTTTAAGGGACTGCCGAGCTTGCCTTCATCGGTCCAGAAATCGAAATCGCTCTGGGCGATGTAGACCTGCGCGTTCGGGAATAGCGGCTTGTCGTCGGCGCCGACCAGGCCGCCGATGTGATCGATATGCGCGTGCGAGCACACCACGGCGTCGATATCGCTCGGCTTGATGCCGGCCGCCATCATGTTTTTCTGCTGCTGGCCGGTGGTCGGGCCAAATGCTTTTAACGTGCCCATGCCGGTATCGAACAGGATCAGTCTGTCGCCGGTATTCACGATCGGCGAGTTCTGCTCGAGCACGACGTTGTCCGGATTGAGGAAGTTGTCGGACAGCATCTTCTTCACTTCCTCTTTCGGCACGCCGGTAAACGTGCCGGAGGGATCGCCGAGCGGAAGCGGGCCATCGGAGACGACGGTCACTTCGGCGTCGCCGAGGATGAAGCGGTGCCAGTAGGGCGCCTGCGTGCCGAGCTTCGGCGCCTTGGCCAGCGCGCTGCCGCCGAGCATCGTTGAAGCGCCAAGACCCATTCCGAGTCCTGCGCCGAGCGCAAGCAAAGACCGTCGCGAAAAATTCGTCGTCATGCGTCTTCCTCCACTAATTTACTGATTGCAGTACGTGCCCGGACGGATTCATCCGCAGGCGCAGGCTGCGCCCGCTCGCTGAAATTGGCAAGTGGGCGGAGACGGCACAACAGGGATGTGAAAATGCGATGACGCGATGCGGCGTTATTTAGCGGCCGCGCTTGTTCTCGATGGTATCCCAGATCTTTCCGGCAACACAGACTGCGTAGCTACCGCGACGATGACATCGCGCAGCCCCGCGGTGCGCCGTATCGCGTAAAGGCGTTGTTGCAGGAGAGGATTTCGATGATTACCGCATCGACAGCTACCAATCGTAGTAGTCGTACATCCACTCCCTTGGGTATCGAGGCCGCGCTCTCGCTTGCGGCGGCGACCGCTCTGGTTTGCGCAAGATCGGAGCCGGCTGCGTCGGAGGCGCTGACGTTTTCGGCGGGTTCTGCTCGGATACCTTCGCGAGCGCGCGTTTCATCTCTTCCTGACTCGCCTTCAGCTCCCCAATGGCTTTTGAATTGTCGCTGACCATTTGTTGCTGGTTCGCCTTGAGCTGTTCGATGGTTTGCTGCAGATTCGCGAGGTCGCGCGCGATCGTTTGCAGCAACTGAGTCTGGTCGGGAGGCGGCGCGGTAGTTGGCGGCGCCGCGTCTTGCGGTGGCGCGGCCTGAGCCAAGGTTATTATTTGCGGTGGTGATGCTTGCGGTGGTGCTGCCTCCGTCGCGGCCAGTTGAACGGTAGACGGCGCGGGCTGTGCGGGAGATGGCGGGTCTTCCGGCGACGATGATGGCGTTGAAACGAGCTGCGGCGCCCACCGCTTGGCTCCGTCGCCATAGGACGCCTGCAAAACCAGGGCGGACACAATGATGCACGCCGCCACGGGCAAGGCGAGGAGGGTTCGGAGCGCCAGCCTTCCTGGCGATGATTGCGGGCCAGGTTCGGCCGAGGGCGATCGCGGACCAGATCCGGCCGAAGGCGAATGCGAGGCCTCGCGCTCCATTTTTGCAAGCTGTTCAGTTAGACGCGCGAGTTGCTCATCCGCGCTCTTGATCTGTTCGTGGGCGTGCGCGAGCCGCTCATCGGCGCGCGTGACCAGGGCATCGTGGGGTTCTGTTTCTTTCGGTGTAGGTGTGGAGTTCATTGGCGTTTCCTTTCCGTCCAATGTCATCCGAACGTGGCCGTTCGAGCATCCGGCAGCGCTCCGTGCAGTCTTGCCCAAAGAATGGCCGCATGATGGTAGAATATGGGATCACAAGGCGATAGCGTCCTGCAACCCAGCGGGACCGCTCTCGGCCCAGCAGTACGGCGCCACGGCTCTTCTCCTCGGTTCCAACCGGCCGGCAGGAGGCGCACGCAATTCATCCGGCCTAAGTCCGGTCGCGTATGAGCGCGCTGCGCATGAGTCGCTGGATAGGTCGCGAGGGGAAGTTATTTCCCGGCGCGCTTCTTCTCGATGGTATCCCAGATTTTTGCAGCGACATCCGGGCCGTTGAGACGCTGGATGGCGCGGATGCCGGTCGGCGACGTCACGTTGATCTCGGTGAGGTTGCCGTCGATCACGTCGATGCCGACGAACAATAGCCCGAGCTCGCGCAGCGCAGGTCCCAGCGTGTCGCAAATCTCGCGCTCGCGCGGCGAAAGCTCGGTCGCCTGCGCGGCGCCGCCGCGCACCATGTTGGAGCGGAGGTCGTCGGGGGCGGGGACGCGGTTGACGGCGCCGGCGAATTCGCCGTCGACCAGGATGATGCGCTTATCGCCGTGCTTCACCTCGGGCAGGAAGCGCTGGATCACCCAGGGCTCGCGGAAGGTGACCGAGAACATGTCGAACAGCGAGCCAAAATTCATGTCCTGCGGCATGACGCGAAACACGGCGGCCCCGCCATGGCCGTGCAGCGGCTTCATCACCACGGCGCCGTGCTGGTCGCGGAACGAATTGATCTCGTCGAGGTCGCGCGAGATCAGCGTCGGCGGCATTAGCTGCGAAAAGTTCATCACGAACAGTTTTTCCGGCGCGTTGCGCACGGAAGCCGGATTGTTCACCACCAGCGTCTTGGGGTGAATGCGCTCGAGGAAATGCGTCGAGGTGATGTAGGCCAGGTCGAAGGGCGGGTCCTGCCGCAGCAGGATGACGTCGAAGGCTTCGAGCGGCTCGCGCTTGGGTTCGCCGAGCGTGAAATGGTCGCCAATCTCGTCGCGCACGATGAGGTGCTGCACCGGCGCCACCAGCTCCTCGCCGCGGAGCGAGAGCTTGTCCGGGGTGTAGTAGGAAATGCTGTGGCCGCGCTTTTGCGCTTCCAGAAGCAGCGCAAAGGTTGAATCGCCGCGGATGTTGATACGCGCGATGGGGTCCATCTGGACGGCGACATTCAGTTTCATGAGTGAGGTCCGGGTCTCTGGAGGGAATCTTAAGCGCTGGCGTCGAATGCCGCTAACAGATGGCGTGGCAGACGCCGCGGCGCAATCAGGACGGCGTCAAAACGGAGCTCGAATTCGGCATGCTCGGGATGCGCCATCAACCAGGCTTGGGCGGCGTCGATGATGCGGGCCTGCTGGCGCGGCGTCACGGCATAGGCGGCATCATCGAGGCTGGCGCGCGCCTTGACCTCGACGAAAGCCACGAGATTGCGCTTCCTCGCCACCAGGTCGATCTCGCCATAGGGCGTGCGAAAGCGCTTTGCGAGAATGCGGTAGCCCTTGGCCATCAGGTAGGCGGCGGCGCGGCTTTCGGCGGAAAGTCCGGTACGAAAGGCCGCGACCCGCTCGGGCGCGGCGAGCTTTGGCCCGACGTCGGGCGGCGTAGTGCCGTCAGTCTTCGCCATCGTCGCCTCTTGCTTCCTTCGCGAGCTCCAGCGCGCGGGCATAGACTTCGCGGCGCGGGCGCCCCGAAAGCTCGACCGCATGCGCGACGCTGACCTTGACGCTTTCGCGCGCCAGCGACGATCGCAGCAGGTCGTCGAGGTCGTGCTGCGTCATGACATCGGCGTCCTTGTGCGGCGGGCCGATCACGAGCACGAACTCGCCGCGGGTTTCCAGCGTGTCGGCCATCCTTGCCAGTTCGGCGATGGGCGCACGCTTGATGTCCTCGTGCAGCTTTGTGAGTTCGCGGCAGATCGCGGCGTCGCGCCCGGGCATGATCTCGGCGAGGTCAGCGAGCGTTTCCTGCACGCGGTTGCCGGATTCGAACATCACCAGCGTGGCGTCGATCCTTGCCAGTTCGGCCAGCCGCGTCCGCCGCGAGACTTGCCTGGCCGGCAGAAATCCCTCAAAATAAAACCGGTCGGTCGGGAGTGCCGCGACCGAAAGCGCCGTCAAGACCGAGGACGCACCGGGCACCGCGATTACGGCATGGCCGGCGGCAGAGGCCTCGCGCACCAGCTTGAAGCCGGGGTCGGATATCAGGGGCGTGCCGGCGTCCGACACCAGCGCGATGGAAGCGCCCTGCGCCAGCCGCTCCAGGATTTTCGGCCGCGCCATCGCCGCGTTGTGCTCATGATACGGTTTGAGTTCTGCCGAAATCGCATAGCGCTCGGTCAGGCGGCGGGTGATGCGGGTGTCCTCGCAGGCGATGAGGTCGACGCCGGCCAAGGTCTCCAGCGCGCGCAAGGTAATGTCGCCGAGATTGCCGATCGGGGTTGCCACCAGATAAAGGCCGGGAACCGGCTTCGGGGCATTCAGGACGTGGCCGCCAATCAAAAATGTTCTGTTGGCCGAACCCGGTTCGGTATCGGAGCCGTAGCTTGAACGGGGCTTTGCGCGCATGACCGCAATCTAAAGGGGTCTTGGTGCAAGCGCCATATCTGGCTGGGCGGCGGCAAAGCCGAAGTTCCCTGCCGCCGTCGACGTGCGGCGAGATCGTAATGCTTTTGTTTTGGTTAACTAATCCTCGACAATATTGCAGAATCCCGCATTCGGGTTCAGTAGCGGTTCAGGTGCCTTGGCCCAGAAAGCCGGAATCCTGGCCGACGGCGGTCGGTCAAGAGAAGAGACAAGATGGTAGGCCCGCTCAATCGTAAGCCTGAATCGTCGGATCCTCGGCCGTCAGGACCGACCCGGCGGACGGCGGTCGGACTCATTCTCGGCGCGCCATTGCTCGCTGCTTGCAGCGGCGGCCAGATTTCCAACCCGTTCGGCCCGTCGGCGCCCGAGGGCCCCCCAGGCCCGCAGCAACAGCCGCTTGCGGTCGGCACGGGGCAGGTCAAGGTCGGCCTCATCCTGCCGCTTTCGGCCGCCGGCAATGCCGGCGTTGCCGCGCAGTCGATGAAGAACGCAGCCGAGATGGCGCTGGCGGAATTCCAGAATCCGAACATCCAGCTTCTGATCAAGGACGACGGCGGCAGTCCGCAGGGTGCCCAGCAGGTCACCCAGCAGGCGCTCGGCGAGGGCGTGGAAATCGTTCTGGGCCCGCTGTTCGCGGCTTCGGTGCCGGCGACCGCGCAACTGACGCGCGCGCGGAGCGTTCCCGTGATCGCGTTCTCAACCGATTCCAGCGTCGCCGGACGCGGCGTTTATCTGCTGAGCTTCCTGCCCGAATCCGACGTGAACCGGATCGTGGATTATTCCGCCAGCATCGGAAAGCGATCGTTTGCGGCGCTGTTGCCCGACAACGCCTATGGCAATGTGGTGGAAGCGGCGTTCAAGCAGGCGGTTGGCCGCAAGGGCCGCATCGTCGCCTTCGAGAAATACACCGCCGATCGCGCCGGCGCGGCGCGGACGGTGGCGCAGTCGCTCGGCTCGGCGGACGCGCTGTTCATCGCCGACGATGGCGAATCGGTCGTGGCGACGGCGGACTCGCTGACTGCAGCGGGCGCAAATTTACGTAACATCCAGTTGCTCGGGACCGGCCTCTGGGACAATCCGCGCGTCTATGCGAGCGCGACGCTGCAGGGTGGGCTCTATGCCGCGCCGGATCCGTCGGGCTTCCGCGCCTTTTCGGAGCGCTACCGTGCCAAATACGGCACGGATCCTGTTCGCACCGCAACGCTAGCTTATGATGCTGTCGCGCTGGTTGCTGCGCTGTCGAAGCAGCAGGGTGGCCAGCGCTTTGCGTCGGAGACGCTGACCAACCCGTCCGGTTTCGCCGGCATCGACGGGCTGTTTCGATTCCGCTCCGACGGCACCAACGAGCGCGGCCTTGCGGTGATGAAAGTCGCCAGCGGCGGCAGCACGCCGGTCGCCGGATCGCCGAAGAGTTTTGGGGCGTGATCTCTTTCGTCGCCCCTGCGAAAGCATGCGCTCGCAGGAACGACGGCTGTTATGCGGCGAGATCCGCCACCACCGCGTCCAGCACCGGGAAGCCGTCTTTCGTCACGCGCAGCCTGCCGTCGGCGTCGACGGAGATCGCGCCTTCTGCACGCAGGATGGCGATGCGGCTCGGATCGAGCGCGCGGCCTGACAATGCCGCATAACGTTCGGGATCGATGCCTTCGGCGAGCCGCAAGCCCATCAGCAAAAATTCGTCGGCGCGTTCTTCGCTGTTGAGGTGGTCGTCGGTGACGACGCCGTGGCCGTTGGCCTCGACGCGCATCAGCCAGGCCTCCGGGCGCTTCTCGGTCGCGGTCGCGTGTCGTGCGCCGTCGATGTCGAGGCGGCCATGTGCGCCGGGACCTATGCCGGCGTATTCCTCGCCGCGCCAGTAGACGAGATTGTGCTGGCACTCCGCGCCTTCGCGGGCGTGATTGGAAATCTCGTAGGCCGGCAAGCCATGATGCGCGCAGACTTCCTGCGTCACGTCGTACAGCGCACGCGCCACCGCCTCGTCCGGTGTCTTGAGTTTGCCCGCCGCATGCAGGCCGAAGAACGGCGTGCCTTCCTCGATCGTAAGCTGGTAGAGCGAGAGATGCTCGGCGGCTTCAGAAATTGCGAACTTCAGTTCATCCGCCCACATCTGCGGCGTCTGGTCGGGGCGGGCGTAGATCAGGTCGAATGAATAGCGATCGAATGCGGTGCGCGCGATCGCGACCGCATCGAGCGCCTCGCGTGCGGTATGCAGCCGTCCGAGCGCTTTGAGCGAGGCGTCGTCGAGCGCCTGCACGCCAAGCGAAACGCGGTTGACGCCGGCTGTGCGATAGCCGCGAAACCGCGTCGCTTCCACGCTGGTGGGGTTGGCTTCGAGCGTGACCTCGACATTGCCGGCGACGCGCCAGTGCTTTCCGACCGCATCCAAAATCGCGCCGACAGTCTGTGGCTGCATCAACGAAGGCGTGCCGCCGCCGAGAAAGATCGATGTGACGGTCCGCCCCGGTGCGCGCGCCGCCGTGGTTTCGATCTCGCGCGCAAACGCGCGTGCAAAGCGTTGTTCGTCGATCGGTGCGTGGCGGACGTGGCTGTTGAAATCGCAATAGGGGCATTTCGACAGGCAGAACGGCCAGTGCACGTAGACGCCGAAGGCATTTTTGGGGCGGGGTCGCGCGCGACTAGCCAAGGCAGATCTCCGCCAGTTTGACGAAGGCCCGTGCCCGGTGCGACAGGCCAAGTCCGAACGGCGGCAGGCCGTGCTTTTCGATCGAGGTCATCTCGCCAAAGGTCCGCGCATGCCCGTCGGGCAGGAATGCCGGATCATAGCCGAAACCGGCGGTGCCGCGCGGCGGCCAGACTAGGGTTCCGTCGGTGCGGGCCTCGACCTCTTCGCGGTGGCCATCGGGCCAGGCGACGCACAGGGCCGAGACGAAATGCGCCTTGCGCTTTTCGGGCGTGGTCGCGCCGCGCTCCTGCAACAGGCGCTCGATCCTTGTCATCGCCGCCATAAAATCTTTGCCCTCGCCGGCCCAGCGCGCCGAATAGATTCCGGGCGCGCCATCGAGCGCATCGACCACGAGGCCGGAATCATCGGCAAAGGCCGGCAATTGCGCTGCTTTCGCCGCCGCGATCGCCTTGATCGCGGCGTTAGCCCGAAACGTCTTGCCGGTCTCTTCCGGTTCACTCAGGCCCAGCTCACCCGCGGAGATTGCCTCGACGCCATGCGGCGCCAGCAATTCCCGCATCTCGGCAAGCTTGCCGGGATTGTGGGTCGCGATCACGAGCCGGCCGGTGATTCGACGGTGCATGTGCGATCAGACTACGCGACGGCCAGCTTCTGCAAGTCCACCAGACGCGCGACACCCTTGCGCGCCAGTTCCATCAGCGCGAGGAACTCGTCTTGAGAGAACGGCGTCTTCTCGGCGGTGCCCTGCACCTCGATGATGCGGCCGTCGCCGGTCATGACGAAATTGGCATCGGTCTCGGCCTCAGAATCCTCGGCATAGTCGAGGTCGAGCACCGGCGTGCCCTGATAGATGCCGCAGGAGATCGCGGCGACATTGTCGCGCAGCACGTTGGCTTTCAGCATGCTGCGGTTCTTCATCCAACCGATGCAGTCGGCCAACGCCACCCAGGCGCCGGTGATCGAGGCCGTGCGGGTGCCGCCATCGGCCTGGATCACGTCGCAATCGACGGTAATCTGGCGCTCGCCGAGCGCTTCGAGGTCGACGGCTGCACGCAGGGAGCGGCCGATCAGCCGCTGGATCTCGACGGTGCGGCCGCCCTGCTTGCCGGCGGCGGCCTCGCGGCGGGTACGCTCCAATGTGGCGCGCGGCAGCATGCCGTATTCGGCGGTGACCCAGCCGCGGCCCTGGCCCTTCAACCAGGGCGGCAGCCGTTCTTCCAGGGTGGCCGTGACCAGCACATGGGTGTCGCCAAACTTCACCATGCAGGAACCTTCGGCATATTTGACCACGCCGCGTTCCAGCGACACGGGGCGCAACTGATCGGGCGCACGGCGGCTCGGCCGCATGGGGAATCCTTCCAAAATCGAGCGAAAATTCGTTCGCGGTGCTTGTAGGAGGGGGAACGGGCAGCGGCAAGGGTTTTTGCCTTGTTTCGGGGTAGAGGTTCGGTTCTGATCAATCAAAACCGAACCTCTACCTTTGTTGTTTCGACGCGTTTTCTCTACGCGAACCGGCGGCCACTTCGCTCGAAACGCTATGCGAAGCGGACGCTTGTCATCGGCGCGCCGGATCGACAAATTAGGGGGATCAGGGAGTTAACAGTGGCCCAACACGATCCGATTGGCCTGATCGCGCCGCATGCGGGGCTCGCCCAGCTCAACGAGCGCTCGCGCGACATTTTTCGTCAAATCGTCGAGAGCTATCTTGCGACCGGCGAACCCGTCGGTTCGCGCAACATTTCGCGCCTGATCGCGGTGCCGCTGTCGCCGGCGTCCGTACGCAATGTGATGTCGGACCTCGAAGCGCTCGGCCTGATCTACGCGCCGCATACCTCGGCCGGCCGCCTGCCCACCGAACTCGGCCTGCGCTTCTTCGTCGACGCCTTGATGCAGGTCGGCGACCTCACCGAACCTGAACGGGAATCGATCCAGAGCCAGCTTGCCTCCGTCGGGCGGGCGCAGTCGGTCGAGGCGGCGCTCGGCGAGGCGCTGACGCGGCTGTCCGGCCTGACCCGTGCGGCCGCGGTGGTGCTGACCGCCAAATCCAATTCACGGCTGAAACACATCGAATTCGTCCGGCTGGAGCCGGAGCGCGCGCTGGTCGTGCTGGTTGGCGAAGACGGCCAGGTCGAAAACCGCGTGCTGACGCTGCCGCCCGGCGTGCCTTCCTCGGCGCTGACGGAGGCGAGCAATTTTCTCAATGCGCGAATTCGCGGCCGAACACTCGCTGAAGCGCGGCTCGAACTCGAAACCGCGATGGCGCAGAGCCGCATAGAGCTCGATCAATTGACGCAGAAGGTGATCGAGGCGGGTATTGCGAGCTGGTCGGGCGGCGAAAACGAAGACCGGCAGTTGATCGTGCGCGGGCATGCCAACCTGCTGGAAGATTTGCACGCGCTGGAAGATCTCGAACGCGTCAAGTCGCTGTTCGACGATCTCGAGACCAAGCGCGGCGTGATCGACCTGTTGGGCCGGGCCGAGCGCGCCGAAGGCGTGCGGATCTTCATCGGATCGGAGAACAAGCTGTTCTCGCTGTCTGGTTCCTCGACCATCATCGCACCCTATAGCGACGCTTCGCGCCGCATTGTCGGCGTTCTCGGCGTGATCGGGCCGACCCGGCTGAACTATGCGCGGGTAATTCCGACGGTGGATTATGCCGCCCGCATTGTCAGCCGGATGCTGGGCGGCTGATCCGCCACGAATCGACCCCAATCCTGGCTTTGTCGTTTTGACGCGCTTTCTTCACGCGAACCGGTGTCCACTTCGCTCGAAAACGCTATGGAGCGCTTGATTTTCGGCCCCTAAAGCACGATATCCCGCTCAGCAAATCCCCATCGACCAGAACCGTTTTTTGAGAAGGCAGTCTTATGACCGATCCCAACCGGCCGAGTGACGACGCGGTGAACCCGGCCAACCAGACCGGCGAGCCCGTGGTCTCAAAACCCTACATCATGCCCGACGATCCCGAGGAAGGATCGGTCGAGGCGTTGACGAAGGAAGCGGCGGAAGCGCGCGACAAGATGCTGCGCACGCTGGCGGAGATGGAAAACCTGCGCAAGCGCACCGCCAAGGAAGTCGCCGACGCGCGCGCCTACGGCATTACCGGCTTCGCCCGCGACATTCTGGAGATCGCCGACAATCTGCAGCGCGCGCTTGATGCCATGCCGGCCGAGACCAAGGCCAGCGCCGATCCGGCGCTGAAGGCTTTCATCGAAGGCGTCGAGCTGACCGAGCGCTCGCTGCTCAACACGCTGGAGAAGAACGGCGTCAAGAAGTTCGATCCGTCGGGCGAGAAGTTCGATCCGAATTTCCAGCAGGCGATGTACGAAGTGCCCGATCCGTCCGTTCCCGCAGGTACGGTGGTTCAGGTCGTACAGGCCGGCTTCATGATCGGCGAGCGCGTGCTGCGCCCGGCACTCGTCGGCGTCTCGAAGGGCGGCGCCAAGGCCGCGCCGGCGGCCAACAATGAGCCGAACAGCGCGGCATAAATAGACCCTTATGGTGAGGAGGCGCGGAAGCGCCGTCTCCGGACGATGCTTCGCATCGCCGGGAGAACCATGAAGGTCCCACTGCGGAATCTCGGCCTTCATCCTTCGAGACGCGCGCAGGCGCGCTTCTCCAGCGACGAGCGCAATTGCGCTCGCGCAGGGATGAGGGTCTACGGAGTATCACCGAAGCGGTTGACGCTGGCCTATGCTTACAGCGGCCTCTCGTCTGCCTTCGGCCGGTAGGTCCCAAAACTCCAGAGATTGCCTTCCGGATCCCGGCAGGCGAAGTCGCGGCTACCATAATCGGTGTCGCGCAGGTCCATTTCGATGATGGCGCCGGAGGCTTTGACCTTCGCATGCAGAGCGTCGGGATCGTCGACCGCGACATACAGCGCGTCCGTGCGACGGCCGCCGACATCGCCGACGAGCTTGCCGTATTCGTCCTCCCTGCTTTGGCCGAGCATCAGGATCGAGGGCCCGAAGGCAAGCTCGGCGTGATGAATCGTGCCGCCGTTCCGGTAGACGGCGCGTTCGGTGAAACCAACAACTTCCTTGAGCCAGCGGATCATCGCTTCGGCATCCCGGCAGCGCATCGTCGGATAAAGGCGCGGCGCTTCGCTTTTGCTTGGACTGGTCACGGGCAACTCCCTGCATTGCGTTACCTCGCCAATATCGCGAGGTGAGGTGCGTCGGCTTGAAGATTTGTTACCTGACCGGCTACGCGTCCAGCGGGCGCAGCAGGCGGCTATCAGTCAGCGCCAGCCGGTGGGCCCAGGCCGTTGGCGGTTCGCCGGCAAGGACTGAAAATTCGCGGACGAGATGCGCCTGGTCGGCATAGCCGCATTCGGCCGCAATCCCTGCCCAACCGCTTGCCGCTCCCGTCTGCGCGAGCCGGCAGGTTTGATGGAAGCGCATGATGCGGGCGACCGGCTTCGGCGCTAGACCAATTTCCGCTCGGAAGCGATCGACCAAATGCTTGCGGCTCCAGCCGATCTCTCTTGCAAGCGCAGTGATGCGCACGCCGCCCGCGCTGCGTGCGAGCCGTCTATAGGCAAATGTGATCTCGGGCGAAGGCCGATGGCTGGCACGGCCTGCAACAAAATCCTCGACCAGATCGAAACGATCCTGCCAGCGGGATATAGCACCGAGCCGATCGCGCAGGTGCCGTCCCTCGGGCCCCAGCACGTCGCCGATGCCGACCATGCGCGCGGCGAGATCGACGACAGCGCCGCCAAAGAAGCGATAGGCGCCGAGTGGCGTGAAGTCCACCTGCACGCATTCAGCGCCGCCATCGGATTCGATATGAACCGGCCCGGCATAAAGCCCGGCGGCGAAGCTCGGCTGCCGATCGGCGGTGTCAGGCTCGCGCCCGAGCGCGATCAGGAACGGCGTGCCGAAGCTGATGATTAGCGGCACTACCAGACCTGCGGTCTCGCGCTGGAAAAATCGGCCGCGCGCGGTTTCGCGATAGCCCGTCATGCCGGTGATCAGGCCTGTCATGCGCTGCGATGGCGCACGGCGAATCATCTCGAACGCGAGTGGAGACGCTGGACCTGACATCCCAAACCTCTGAACCCGGCAAGACGAACGCGCTAGGCCGCGATATCGCTCGACTGAATGCGCTTTACGCCGGCCTTGGTCATGTCGGCCCAGGCCTTGGCGAGCGAGCCCTGGGTGTCGATGCCGCGGCAGGCGTCCTCGATCACATAGGTCGCGAAGCCCGCCTTGCGTGCATCCAGCGCGCTCCATGCCACGCAGAAGTCGGTCGCGAGGCCGGCGAGGAAAACCCGCTTCACCTTGCGCGCCTTCAGGTACGCAGCGAGCCCTGTTGTGGTCTTGCCGTCGGCCTCGGTGAAGGCCGAATAGCTGTCGACGTCCTTGTGAAAACCCTTGCGGATGATGAGGCCGGCATGCGGGATCGCGAGGTCTTTTGACAGCGAGGCGCCCTCGGTGCCCTGCACGCAATGATCCGGCCACAGCACCTGCTTGCCATAGCGAAGGTTCACCGTCTCGAACGGCTTTTTGCCGGAATGGGTGGAGGCGAACGAGACGTGGCCCGCGGTGTGCCAGTCCTGCGTCATCACCACATTGGCAAAGCCCTTGGCGATGCGGTTGATGATGGGCACCACCTGCTCGCCGTCTTTCACGGCGAGGCTGCCGCCCGGCAGGAAACAGTTTTGCACGTCGATGACGAGCAGCGCGGAAGCGTCGTCTGGCTTTATCGGCGCCGCCCACAGCGCCGTTGGAACGAGGGCGACGACGGATGCCGCGCCAAAGCCTGTCAGAACCAGCCTGCGAGAAAGCATAGCGCGTCTCCCTTGTCGTGAACCGACAGGGGAAGGCTAGTTCCATTGGTGTACGAACGAAAGCCCGAAATTTCGGCGCGTTCTGAATATCAGGGCGCGCTTTTCCGAATTCGCGATCAGGTCCGCGGATGAATACCGTCGCGCACGGCGCGGAAGCGCGGAAATGCCTTGGTCCATTCGTCGCGCGGCGTAGAGCCGATGATGCGCATCGAGGTCTGGGAGCCGAACCGCAGCCATTGGACGATCGTAACGGGCGTGTTGTCCTTGCCGCTCACGGCGTCGATCCGTGTCTCGTAGCCGGGCTGGCCATCGATGCGGACCGGCTCCGACATCGTGATCCTGCCGTCGCGTACGCCGGGAATGGTGGTCGCGATCTGCTGGGCAAAGCGGCCGCGATCGTCAGGCGATGCCGCCGTCGAGCCGATCAGGCCGATGATCATGAAGGGCGCGACCTCGAAGCCTTTCTTTTCGTCGCTGTCGGAGAGAATGAGGGCAGCGCCCGGCGCCAGCGTACGGACGTTCTTGAAGCTCGATAGCTCGCTGATCTTGAACGGCATCATCCCGAGCTGTTCCTCGACAGGAACTTCGTTGCGGATTACCGCCGACGCGAACATCTGGCGCACGGCATCGTCGGTATAGATCTTCGAGGCGTTCTCCGGCACCTGCACGGCGACGTAGCCGGAGAAGGTGGGGCCGGGCAGGATCATGGAATAGCGGCGCACGTTGGTGGCGCCGTCCTTGGCGTTCTCGACGGTGTAGTAGGCGAGCCCCGCCTTGGTCTCGATGCTCTCCGGCTTGATGCCGCCAGTGCCGCCGGGATTGGCCTTGAAGGCATTGGCGACCTCGCCATAGGCCTCGGCGGGCAGGTCGGCGACCAGGACCTTGACGCCCTGGTCTTCGGTCTCGAATCCCGTGAACGCCCTGGCCTTGTTGAGGCCGACCAACGGCGTCATGCCGACCCTGGCGCCTGGCGGGAAAACCGGGTCCGCAGCGAAGGCGGAGGAGGTGGCGGCAACGAGGAGGGCAACCGCAGCAAAATATCGAAGCAGCTTCATGGAGGTCTACCGGGTTTGCATGGGGCCGTTCAGTGATCGGACGGTGGAGCTGATGGAATCTGGGCTCGGGCGCGACTGGGTCGTTCCGTTCGGCCCGCTTTTAGCGGTTTTGATGTCCCTGCAACAGGGCAGGGCGGGCGTCCGTTCCCCCGTCACGCTCCCATATGTCGGCCTTTCGCGGCATTCTGCCCGGTCTCCGAGCTCTTTTTTGGGCGCTTCCAGCGGCCAAATACCGCGTCCCCTCTCACGGCGGCCGGTCCACGCCGTGAGGATGCTGCGGTATCGCTGTGCAACGCTTCGAGGCGTCACCGATGAACGGGTTGCCGATTTCTTAACGCCGGTCGCGGCGCGGGGCCCGGCCCTGGGCGGCACAATCTTTCAAACGCCAGCCTTTTCAGGCCCTAAGCTTGCGCTCGGTCCTTGCAGGCACAACCCCCCCTCCTATATGAGGCTCACCGTCGCAATATCGCGAGTATTTGAACGTTGGGGGTTCGGTTAGGTGCGCCGTCCAGGGCCCAGCCAACCTGCCGCAAAAAGAAGGATATGAGGACCATGGGAAAGGTCATTGGGATCGATCTCGGCACCACGAATTCGTGTGTCGCCGTAATGGATGGCAAGACTGCAAGAGTCATCGAGAACGCGGAGGGCATGCGCACCACGCCTTCGATCGTTGCCGTCACCGATGACGGCGAGCGCCTCGTCGGCCAGCCCGCAAAGCGCCAGGCGGTGACCAATCCCGAGCGGACGTTCTTTGCGGTGAAGCGCCTGATCGGCCGCCGCTACGACGATCCGATGGTCGAGAAGGACAAGAAGCTCGTCCCCTACAAGATCGTCAAGGCATCGAACGGCGACGCCTGGGTCGAAGCCGACGGCAAGACCTACTCGCCCTCGCAGGTCTCGGCCTTCATCCTGCAGAAGATGAAGGAGACCGCGGAAGCCCATCTCGGCCAAAAAGTCGAGCAGGCCGTCATCACCGTTCCCGCCTACTTCAACGACGCGCAGCGCCAAGCCACCAAGGATGCCGGCAAGATCGCCGGTCTCGAAGTGCTGCGCATTATCAACGAGCCGACAGCGGCAGCGCTGGCCTACGGTCTCGACAAGACGAAGGCGGGCACCATCGCCGTGTACGACCTCGGCGGCGGCACCTTCGATATCTCGATTCTCGAGATCGGCGACGGCGTGTTCGAAGTGAAGTCCACCAACGGCGACACCTTCCTCGGCGGTGAAGATTTCGACATGCGCCTGGTCGGTTATCTCGCCGACGAATTCCAGAAGGAGCAGGGCATCAACCTGCGTAGCGACAAGCTTGCCTTGCAGCGCCTGAAAGAGGCCGCCGAAAAGGCCAAGATCGAGCTGTCGTCGACGACGCAGACCGAAATCAACCTGCCGTTCATCACGGCGGACCAGACCGGGCCGAAGCATCTGACGATGAAATTGACCCGCGCCAAGTTCGAGGCGCTGGTCGACGATCTCGTTCAGAAGACCATCGAGCCCTGCCGCAAGGCGCTAAAGGACGCGGGCCTGACCGCCGCCGAAATCGGTGAAGTGGTGCTGGTCGGCGGCATGACCCGCATGCCGAAGGTCCAGGAGGTCGTGAAGCAGTTGTTCGGCAAGGAGCCGCACAAGGGCGTCAACCCGGACGAAGTCGTTGCCATCGGTGCGGCCATTCAAGCGGGCGTGCTGCAGGGCGACGTCAAGGACGTGCTGCTGCTCGACGTGACGCCGCTGTCGCTCGGCATCGAGACGCTGGGTGGCGTGTTCACCCGCATCATCGACCGCAACACCACGATCCCGACCAAGAAGAGCCAGGTGTTCTCGACCGCCGAGGACAACCAGAATGCGGTCACCATCCGCGTCTTCCAGGGCGAGCGTGAAATGGCGGCCGACAACAAGGTGCTCGGTCAGTTCGACCTGATGGGCATTCCGCCGGCGCCGCGCGGCATGCCGCAGATCGAGGTCACCTTCGACATCGACGCCAACGGCATCGTCAACGTCTCGGCCAGGGACAAGGCGACCGGCAAGGAGCAGCAGATCCGGATTCAGGCGTCCGGCGGCCTCTCCGAAGCCGACATCCAGAAGATGGTCAAGGACGCCGAGGCCAACGCGGCCGAGGACAAGAAGCGACGCGAGGCGGTCGACGCCAAGAACCATGCCGACGCGCTGGTGCATTCCACCGAGAAGGCGCTGGCCGAGCACGGTTCGAAGGTGGAAGACTCAGAGCGCCGCGCCATCGAGGACGCCGTCAGCGATTTGAAGGAAGCGCTGAAGGGCGACGACGCCGAGGCCATCAAGGCCAAGACCAACACGCTGGCGCAGGCTTCGATGAAGCTCGGCGAGGCCATGTACAAGCAGCAGGCCGAGGCGGATGCCAAGCGGGATGCCGCCAAGGATGACGTGGTCGACGCGGAGTTCACCGAGGTCGACGACGACAAGAACAACAAGAAGTCGGCTTAAAACGGGCTTTCGATCATGACCCTCCTCCAAAGAGCGCGAGCGCTGCGTTCGATGGGTGAGGGTCATTTTTCTTTAAGCCGATGGCTGCATCTTTTTTCGATCGAGGGTGCCTTCGGCATGAAGACGAATTCGGGCGGGTTTGACTGATGTCCACCAAGCGCTGCTATTACGAAACCCTGGAAGTCGATCGGAACGCGGACGAGTCCAAGCTGAAGGCGGCATTCCGCAAGCTGGCGATGAAATGGCATCCGGACAGGAATCCGGGCGATGCCACCAGCGAGATGAAGTTCAAGGAAATCAACGAGGCCTACGAAGTCCTCAAAGACGGCGACAAGCGCGCCGCCTATGACCGCTACGGCCACGCCGCGTTCGAGCAGGGCATGGGCGGCGGCGGTCCTGGCTTCGGCGCCGGCTTCGCCTCGTCGTTTTCAGATATTTTCGAAGACCTGTTCGGCATGGCCGGGCAGCGCGGACGCGGCGGCGGACGCGAGCGCGGCGCCGACCTGCGCTACAACATGGAAATCACGCTGGAGGAAGCCTACCTCGGCAAGACCGCGCAGATCGAAATTCCGGTCTCGGTCACCTGCGAGCCTTGTTCGGGCACCGGCGCGAAGGCCGGCACCAAGCCGAAGACCTGCGCGATGTGCGGCGGCGCCGGCCGCGTGCGTCAGGCTCAGGGCTTCTTCACGCTGGAGCGGACCTGCCCTGGCTGTCAGGGCCGCGGCCAGATGATCGAGGACGCCTGCCCGAATTGCTCAGGCACGGGACGGGTGACGCGCGACCGGACGTTGTCGGTCAACATTCCGCCGGGCGTCGAGGACGGCACGCGTATCCGGCTGGCCGGCGAAGGCGAGGCTGGCGTCCGCGGCGGCCCGCCCGGCGACCTCTACATTTTCTTGTCGCTGGCCACCCACGAATTCTTCCAACGCGACGGCGCCGATTTGCACTGTCGGGTTCCGATCTCGATGGTCGCAGCCGCACTCGGCGGCGAATTCGAGGTGCCCACCATCGACAAGGGCAAGACCAAGGTGAAGGTGCCGGCGGGAACGCAGTCCGGCCGCCGTTTCCGCATTGCATCAAAGGGCATGCCGGTGCTCCGCTCGCGCCAGACCGGCGACATGTATGTCCAGGTCATGGTCGAAACGCCGCAAAATCTGACCAAGAAGCAGCAGGAACTGCTCGCCGAGTTTGAAAAGTTGTCCTCCGGGGCAACCCAGCCGGAGGCGGTGGGCTTCTTCACCAAGGTCAAGGACTTCTTCGGCAACCGCGTTGGCTCCTGAACCGCATGCACGTCGCCCGGGCGAGTGCAGGTCTCGCCCGGCAGTCATGATTCATTCAGCTTGCACAGGGTGTTATCGCCGGGTCGCGGGCACTTTGGCGCGTCTGGCGCATCACCGTTTGGCTTGACCATACCCCCGTCGACCTATACGTGTTTGTGACTGTTTTCTGACATCCCGCGCGTCAGCGGGGTCCCGCCTGGTAGCGACATGCCTTTGCAATCGTCCGTGCGTGCGTTGAAGAAGCCTCTCCGTCTCGACGATGAGGTTCGCTTCCTCCGTTCATGGATCGAAAAGCCGCTGCACATGGGCGCGGTGATGCCGTCGAGCAAGATGCTCGCCCGGACCATGGCGCAATATGTCGACGTCTTGTCCGAAGGACCGGTCATCGAACTTGGACCCGGGACCGGCGCGATCACCAATGCGCTGATCGAACATGGTGTCGATCAGAGGCGGCTCGTGCTGGTCGAATACAATCCCGGCTTCTGCGCGCTGCTGCGTGACCGTTATCCCCAGGCCAAGGTGGTGCAGGGCGATGCGTATGCGCTGCGCACCTCGCTTGAGGGCGTGCTGGACGCGCCGGCCTCCGCCGTCATTTCGGGCCTGCCGCTCGTGACCAAACCGATGCTGACGCGCCTGAAACTGATCCGCGACGCCTTCATGGCGCTCGCGCCCGGCGCACCCTTCGTGCAGTTCACCTATTCGGTCGCGCCGCCGATCCCGAAATCGCTGCCGGGCGTGTCCACAGAAGCTTCCGAGCGGATCTGGATGAACCTTCCGCCCGCCCGGGTCTGGGTGTATCGCAAGGGCTAAGCCGCCTGCTCTCGCGCGGCCGGTTAGACCCGAGTGCGATTTCTAAGATATGTCCGCGCTGAAAATCCTCGTGATCCCGGGATCGCTACGGTCAGGCTCGCTCAATGCGAGGCTGGCGGCCGTCGCCGCGCATGAACTGGCGCTGGCCGGCGCCGACGTAACGCGGATCTCGCTCGCCGACTTTCCGCTGCCGATCTATGACGGCGACCTGCAGGCGAAATCGGGCGTGCCGAAACACGCGGTCAACCTGAAGCGAATGATGGCAGCCCATCATGGCGTGCTGATCGTCACGCCGGAATACAATTCCTCGGTGCCGGCACTGGTGAAAAACACCATCGACTGGGTAAGCCGGGTGCAGGACGCACACGAGACCCGCAGCCAGGTGTTTCGCGATCGGGTGTTTGCGATTGCGTCGGCCTCCGGCAACCGGCTCGGCGGCGCCCGCGCGCTGGCCGCGCTGCGGCTGATCCTGTCGGCGTGTCATGCAACCGTGATACCGAACCAGCTCGCGCTGGCGTTCGCCGACGATGCCTATGACGAGATGGACCGCCTGAAGAATGCTGCTGATGCCGAGGGGCTGAAAGCGCTGGTGCGGCAGTTGATCGACGTTTCCCAACGCATGATGTGAGGTGACATGCAGCCAGCCAGTATCGCGCCGAAGGATCGGCTGATCGTCGCGCTCGACCTGCCCGGGGTGACTGAAGCGGAAGCGTTGATCGCGCGGCTCGGCGACAGCGTGAGTTTCTACAAGATCGGCTATCAGCTCGCCTATGCCGGCGGATTGCCGCTGGCGCAGCAACTGGCAAAGTCAGGCAAGAAGGTTTTTGTCGATCTCAAGCTGCACGACATCGGCAATACGGTGGCGCGCGGCGTGGAGAGCGTGGCAAAATTGGGCGCGACGTTCCTCACCGTGCACGCCTATCCGCAGACCATGAAGGCCGCGGTCGAGGCGCGCGCGGGATCAGGCTTGAAAATTCTTGCCGTCACCGTGCTGACCTCTTATGACGACGGCGACCTGCATGCCGCCGGCTATCGTCTCAACGTTTCCGACCTGGTGGAAGCGCGCGCCCAGCAGGCGCAGGTGCTCGGCGTCGATGGCCTCGTCAGCTCGCCGGAAGAGGCAGCCGCGTTGCGCAAGATCGTCGGTCACCAGATGCATCTGGTGACGCCGGGTATTCGCCCGGCGGGCGCTGCGACCGGCGACCAGAAGCGCATCATGACGCCGGCCAGGGCGATTGCCGCGGGTGCAGACTATCTGGTGGTCGGACGGCCGATCACGGAAGCCGCCGATCCCAGGCTTGCTGCGGATGCCATTCAGACGGAAATCGAGCAGGCGATCACGTAACAACAAGAAGGAGATTGAGATGGCCAAAGGATACTGGATCGGACGCGTCGACGTTCACAATGATGAGGGCTACAAACCCTATATGGCGGCCAACCCGGCCATCTTCCAGAAATTCGGCGGGCGCTTCATCGTGCGCGGCGGCAAGTTCACCGCGGTCGAAGGCCAATGCCGCTCGCGCAATGTCGTGATCGAATTCGACAGCTATGAGAAGGCGCTGGCCTGCTACAATTCGCCGGACTACCAGGCCAACATCAAGGTGCGGCAGCCGCACTCGATTGCGGACCTCATCGTCATCGAGGGCTATGACGGCCCGCAGCCCTGAGCGCGGCGGGGAAGCATCTTTCTCGGTCATGGCTGGCTTGACCCGGCCATGACGGCCGATGGGGCTCTGATTGGTTGCCGGAACGGCCTCGTCCCGCTATAGGGCGTGCAGAGGTAAAAGCCATGGCCGATATGCGATTGATCGTTGCGGGGGCCGGCGGCCGGATGGGCCGTGCGCTGGTGCGCGTCATTTCGGAAACGCCGGGTGCGGTCCTGGTCGGGGCGCTGGAAGCGCCGGGCTCGGAACTTCTGGGCAAGGATGCCGGCGTGCTCGCCGGCCTGCCGGCCAATGGCGTCGAGTTGTCGGCGGACCTCTGGAAATTGTCCGCTAATGCCGACGGCATTCTGGATTTCACCGTGCCCGCCGCCACCATCGCCAATGTCGCGATCGCCGCCGAACGCGGCTTGGTGCACATCGTCGGAACCACCGGCCTGTCGGCATCAGACATGGCGGTCATCAAGAGCGTCACCTCGCGTGCGGTGGTGGTGCAGTCCGGTAATATGAGCCTCGGCATCAATCTGCTCGCCGCGCTGGTCAAGCGTGTCGCGCAGTCGTTGGACGAAAGTTTTGACATCGAAATCGTCGAGATGCACCACAAGGCCAAGATCGACGCGCCATCGGGCACGGCCTTCCTGCTCGGTGAAGCCGCCGCCGCCGGCCGCGGCGTCGATCTGCACGCCCGCTCCGCGCGCGGCCGCGACGGGCATACCGGCGCGCGGCGGCCGGGCGACATCGGCTTCGCTTCGCTACGCGGCGGCACCGTCACCGGCGATCATTCTGTGATCTTCGCAGGGCCCATGGAGCGGATCGAACTGACCCACCGCGCCGAGGACCGGACCATGTTTGCGCAGGGCGCCGTCAAGGCGGCGCTGTGGGCGCGGGGCAAGGGGCCCGGCTTCTACACGATGGCCGACGTGCTCGGGTTGGCCGACTTCTAACCATCGAAAAACGGAAATCTGGAATGAGCGATCGTCTTCTCGTGCTCGTGCGGCACGGCCAGAGCGACTGGAATTTGAAGAACCTGTTCACCGGCTGGAAGGATCCTGATCTCTCCGAACTCGGTATCTCCGAGGCAAAAGACGCCGGCCGCAAGCTGAAGGCGCAGGGACTGACGTTCGATGTCGCCTTTACCTCGGTGCTGAAGCGGGCGCAGCGCACGCTCGACCTGGCGCTGGCGGAGATCGGCCAGACCGGATTGCCGACCAAATGCGATCTGGCGCTTAACGAACGCGACTACGGCGACCTCTCGGGACTCAACAAGGATGACGCCCGCAAGAAATGGGGTGAGGAGCAGGTCTTGATCTGGCGCCGCTCTTATGACGTGCCGCCGCCCGGCGGCGAAAGCCTCAAGGACACGCTGGCGCGCGCGCTGCCGTACTACGTGCAGGAGATTCTGCCTGGCGTGCTGCGAGGCGAGCGCACGCTGGTCGCCGCCCACGGCAACTCGCTGCGCGCGCTGATCATGGTGCTGGAGAAGTTGACGCCCGAGCAGATATTGAAGCGCGAACTCGCAACCGGCGCGCCGGTGATCTACCGGCTCAATGCCGATTCGACGGTCGCGTCGAAGCTCGATCTGGCGGCGTGAGCACACTTCGACCCGTCATCCTGAGGTGCGAGCACTAGCGAGCCTCGAAGGATGAGCGGCCGGGCCCGTCGCCCTTCGAGACGGCCGCCTTGCAGCCTCCTCAGGGTGACGGGAATTGGCTTGGGTGCGCCTTGATCGCTAATGCAATCCGACTTGCCCCGCTTCCCAGCCGAGCATCGCCTGCTTGCGGGTGATGCCCCAGTGATACCCGGTGAGCGCGCCGCCTTTGCCGAGGGCGCGATGGCAGGGCACCACGAACGATACCGGGTTGCGGCCGACCGCTGCGCCGACCGCGCGCGAGGCTTTCGGGCTTTTGATCTTGGTGGCGATGTCGGAATAACAGACCGCGCGGCCCATCGGGATCTTCAATAGCGTCTCCCACACCCGCACCTCGAAATCGGTGCCGATCAGCACCACGCGCAGCGGCTGATCCGGCCGCCACAGCCGCGTATCGAAGATGCGTTGCGCGAGGCCGACGGTGCCGTCATGGTCCTCGACATAGGTCGCATTCGGCCAGCGCCGCTTCATGTCGGCGAACGCTGTCGGCTCGTCGCCGGGATCCGCGAAGGCGAGCCCCGCAAGGCCTCGCTCGCTCGCGATCACGATGGCCGTGCCGAACGGCGAAGCATGGAACCCGTAACTCAGCGTCATGCCGGCGCCGCCATTCTTCCACTCGCCCGGAGACATCGCTTCATGGGTGACGAAGAGATCATGCAGCCGCCCCGGGCCAGACAACCCCGAGTCGAGCGCCGCATCAAGCACGCTCGCGGAATCGCGCAACAAGCCCTTCGCATGGTCCAGAGTAAGCGCCTGCATAAACGCCTTCGGCGTCAGTCCGGCCCAGCGGCGGAATAGATGGTGCAGTTCGTCCGGCGTCACGGCGGCGGCATCCGCCATCGCCTCAATGGTCGGCTGCGTGCGCCAATGCTCCGAGATGAACGCGATGGCGCGGCGCACCGAATCGTAATCGCGCAGCGCGGCGCTCTGGTGGCCCGGCTTGGCCAGGCGCTGGTCATGTATGGCTGATATCATCATGGGGTCTGATTTAGGGCGCATGCGGCCTCCAAACCACCCGATTTCCGACAAGCACCTCAAGCCACCGGATTATAGGTCGGCCCGCGCTTGGCGACCTGTAGCGCGGCCAATAAGGCTTTGGCAAAGCTAGCTTTTTCGTCGGGTCCCAGAACTTGGCCGATCGACATCCGGCGGCCGCGAGAGACCAGGTAAAGCCGCTCGATGCCGAATTCCGGGTCGCCGGTCTGCTCTAACTGCACCCAAAGCGGATTGCACGACCATTCCATCAGATGGCCGCGATGGCTGACCCGCCGGACGCGCAACTCCGTTGGCGTCACCATGATGTCCTCGGTGGCATCAGCGCTGCGAAAATTGATCCGGAACGCCCAGTAGATCACCAGCAAATCAAGGCCGAAAAAACCGACCACTGGCCAGGCGCCCATCAGCAAAAATGCGATGCCGGCGACAAAGCTCACGCCGCTGATGAAAATCATCAGCACCAAAAACCCGGTGCGGTTCAGCGAGCGATGCGGCGTCACCCGCGCCGAAAACAGTGTCGGCTGGTCAAGCGCCGGATCAAAGTCGTTGCCTGCGGTCATCGCGTATCAGTATATCCCCGATCATGGCCAAAATCATCCGCGCTTCCGGCGCCAAAAAAGCCCGTGTTCCATCGGTGCCGAATAGACCGGCGAAGAAGGCCGCCAAGACGTTGCCGGCGCGGACGAAAAGGGCACCGAAGCCGAAACCCTGGACGCCGGCCGAGATCCACGAAGCCTTCAGCCGATTTCGCAAGGCCAATCCGGAGCCGAAGGGCGAGCTCGAACATCTCAACCCCTACACGCTGCTGGTGGCGGTGGTGCTATCGGCGCAGGCGACCGACGCCGGCGTCAACAAGGCGACGCGCGCGCTGTTTGCAGTGGCCGATACGCCGGAGAAGATGCTGGCGCTCGGCGAAGACAAGGTGCGCGACTACATCAGGACCATCGGGCTCTATCGCAACAAGGCGAAAAACGTCATCGCGCTATCGCAAAAGCTGATCGATGAATTCGGCGGCGAGGTGCCGCGCACCCGCGCTGAAATCGAGTCGCTTCCCGGCGCCGGGCGCAAGACCGCCAATGTCGTGCTCAACATGGCCTATGGCGAACACACCATGGCAGTCGATACGCATGTGTTCCGCGTTGGCAATCGTACCGGGCTCGCGTCCGGCAACACGCCGCTCGAAGTCGAGCTCGGGCTGGAAAAGGTGATTCCGCCGGAATTCATGCGGCACGCCCATCACTGGCTGATCCTGCACGGGCGCTATACCTGCCTCGCCCGCAAGCCGCGCTGCGAGGTCTGCTTGATCAACGATCTGTGTCGGTGGCCGGAAAAGACGGTGTGAGCCAAGCGTCATTGCGAGCGAAGCGAAGCAATCCATCTATCCCCGCGCGGAGACGTGGATTGCTTCGCTTCGCTCGCAATGATGGACTTGGACCCTTTAAGCCACCGGCATCTTCCGCGCCGGTTCGATCAGTTCGGGGCGTGGGCCGGACAGGCGTTTGTGCATGTGGACCATGAAGGCCATGCCGAATAGCGGCGTCGCCAGATTGACGATCGGGATCGACACGAAGGCGGCGATGAACAGGCCCGCGGTGAACACGGTCGCCGCATGGTCCTTGCGCATCGCCTTGGCTTCCGCCGGCGAGCGGAAGCGCATCGCGGCGAGTTCGAAATATTCGCGGCCCAAAAGCCAGGCGGTGGCGATGAAGAAAATGAGAAAACCTGCGCCTGCGAACAGCACGAAGGGCAGGGCGATCAGATAGACCAGAATGGTGAGCAGCGCGGTCTTGATGCCCTCGGGGATCGCGACGCCGAGCGGCAGCGCGTCGCCGGGACGCTCGGCTGGATAATGCTTGCGCTCGACATGCTCGGCGACGTCATCGACAAACACGCTCGCGATCAGCGAGGTGACCGCCGGCATCAAGAAGATCCCGCCGAGCACGACGCCAAGGCCGGCCGCGATCGAGATGATCCAGGAAAGGATGTTGAGCGTCGTGTGGAAGCCCGGGCCGAGCATCGCCTCGGCCCAGACTTCGCCGTACTCAGCAAACCAGCTCAATGCGCGCTGCAAGCCGATCGCCAGTACCGTAATCAGCACCAGCGCCAGCCCGATCGAGCGCCACAGGATGGTGCGCATCGGCGGCGACAGTATCTGCGAAAGCGCCTTGACGGCGGCGTCCAACATGGCGGTTCTGCCTCTTGTGAAAAAGCCCTCGCGAGAGGTAGATAGCCGCAAGGGCTTCGGCAAGAGCCTGCCGGCCCGGAAGACGAGACAGTCGTCAAACACGATGCCGCAAGAGGCTGCCATGACCCGTGTTGAGGAGATCTATCCCGACAACAAGATCGTGCTGCGCGAGGTGGGCCTGCGCGATGGGCTGCAGCTCGTGAAGACGTTTCCGTCCACATCCGCCAAGCAGCGCTGGATGCGTGCCGAGTATGCCGCGGGTGTACGCCATTTCGAGGTTGGCTCGTTTCTGCCGCAAAAGACGTTTCCGCAATTCGCAGATGTGCGCGACATCATCGGGACCGTGGCGTCGCTGCCCGGCGCCTACGGCATCGCGCTGACGCTGAACGAGCGGGGCGTCAACGAGGCGCTGGCGTCTGGCGTGGCCGAAGTGGCAACCGTGGTCTCGGCAACCGAGGAACACAGCCAGGCCAACGCCAACCGGTCGCGCGCGTCAGCGATCGCGAATGTCAGGCGGCTCTGCGAATTGCGCGATGCCAGCGCGCACAGACCGGTGGTGAACGCCGCGATCTCGATGGCGCTGGGCTGTTCAATCGTCGGGCCGGTAGATCCTGCGGAAGTGCTGCGGCTGACGGAAAAGCTGTTCGAGACCGGCGTCGACATGGTCGCGATCGCCGACACGGTCGGCTATGCCGGGCCGAAACAGGTCGGCGAACTGGTCGCCGGCGCAGTGAAGATCGCCGGTGCAAAGCCGATCTGCATTCACCTGCACGACACGCGCGGCATGGGAATCGCCAATGCCTCCGCCGCGCTCGATGCCGGCGCGCGCGTGCTCGATGGGTCGCTCGGTGGCCTCGGCGGCTGCCCGTTCGCGCCGGGCGCGACCGGCAACGTGGTGTTCGAGGATCTGGTGTTCCTGTGCGAGAGCAAGGGATTTAACACCGGCATCGATATCGAGAAGCTGATCGCCGTGCGCGGAATCCTCAAATCGGAAATGCCTGATGAGACGCTGTATGGCGGACTAGCGCGGGCCGGATTGCCGCGCGGGAAGGTGCGGGCGGCGTGATGGGCGCCGACTGAGTTGGCTTGCGACGACGCTTCTACACGGGAGGTATGTTCCCTCCCCCCTTGCGGGGGAGGGTTAGGGAGAGGGGTGGCCGCATCGGCGGTGCTCAACGTTCAACCGGAATCGCGCTGGCATGAGCTGGCAGTCTGTTCGGTCCGTGCTCGTGGAGAGAACCCCTCTCCCCAACCCTCCCCCGCAAGGGGGAGGGAGCTCACTGTTCGTGAGGCGAGAGCTTTGGCAAAATCTACAGCCGCGTCATCCGCAATCGCAGCGCGTTGCCGACAACGCTGACCGACGATAGTGCCATCGCCGCCGCCGCGATGATCGGTGACAGCAACAGGCCGAACGCGGGATAGAGAATGCCGGCGGCGATCGGGATGCCGGCGGCGTTATAGATGAAGGCGAAGAACAGGTTCTGCCTGATATTGCGCATGGTCGCCTGCGACAGCCGGCGGGCGCGGACAATGCCGCCGAGGTCGCCCTTCAGCAAGGTGACGCCGGCGCTTTCCATGGCAACATCCGTTCCCGTGCCCATCGCAATGCCAACTTCGGCTGCGGCGAGCGCCGGCGCGTCGTTAACGCCGTCGCCGGCCATCGCAACGATCTTGCCCGCCTTCTGCAGTTTTGCGACCACCGCGCTCTTCTGATCGGGCAGCACTTCCGCTTCGACCTCGGCGATACCAAGGCCGCGTGCGACGGCGTTGGCTGTGGTTTTGTTGTCGCCCGTCAGCATGATGACCTTGATGCCCTCGGCCGCCAGCGCCTTCAGTGCGTCAGGTGTCGATGCCTTCACGGGGTCGGCGATCGCGAACAATCCCGCGAGGTTGCCGTCAACCGCCATGTTGATCACCGTCGCGCCGTCGCCGCGCAGACGTTCGCCCCGTTCGTTCAACGCGCTGGCATCGATGCCGAGGGACTGCAGGAAGTTCGCGTTGCCGAGCACGATGGTCTTGCCGTCGACCTTGCCGATGGCTCCCTTGCCGGTCGGCGAGTCGAACGCTTCGATCTTGCCGAGATCGAGATTGCGTTCCCTCGCCGCCCGCACGATGGCGTCGGCGAGCGGATGTTCGCTCGCGCGCTCGACGCTCGCCGCCAGCCGCAGAATTTCTGCCTCTTCGAATCCCGCGGCCGGTACGATGGCGACCACTTTCGGCTTGCCCTCGGTCAGCGTGCCTGTCTTGTCGATCACCAGCGTGTCGACCTTCTCCATGCGCTCGAGCGCTTCGGCGTTCTTGATCAGCACGCCGGCCTGGGCGCCGTGGCCGACGCCGACCATGATCGACATCGGCGTGGCGAGGCCGAGCGCGCAAGGGCAGGCGATGATGAGGACGCTGACGGCGGCGACCAGACCAAATGCCATGCGCGGCTCCGGTCCGAACCAGGCCCAGGCGCCGAAGGCGATCAACGCCACGACGATGACGACAGGCACGAACCAGCCGGAAACCTGATCGGCCAGCCGCTGGATCGGCGCGCGGGATCGCTGCGCGTCCGCCACCATCTTGACGATCTGCGACAGCAGCGTGTCCCGCCCGACCTTGTCCGCGCGCATGATGAAGCCGCCGGACTGGTTGAGCGTGCCTGCGATAACCTTCCTGCCAGGTTCCTTGGTCACCGGCATGGATTCGCCCGTTACCAGCGACTCATCGAGCGAGGAGCGGCCCTCGAGGATGACGCCGTCGACCGGCACCTTTTCGCCGGGCCGGACCCGCAATTTGTCCCCCACCGCCAACGCATCAATCTCGACCTCATGATCCGTGCCATCGTCGCCGATCCGGCGCGCCGTCTTCGGCGCAAGCTGCAGCAGCGCCTTGATTGCGCCTGATGTCGCCTCGCGGGCACGGAGTTCGAGCACCTGGCCGAGCAGCACGAGCACGGTGATAACCGCCGCCGCTTCGAAATAGACTGCGACCGCACCGCCATGGCCGCGGAAGGTAGCCGGGAACATGCCGGGTGCAACGGTGCCGATCACGCTGTAGACATAAGCTACACCCGTGCCCATCGCGATCAGCGTGAACATGTTGAGATTGCGCGTCACCAGCGACTGCCAGCCGCGCACGAAGAACGGCCAGCCGGCCCAGAGCACGACCGGCGTGGCGAACGCCAGCTGAATCCAGTTCGACAGTGTCTGGTCGACCCAGCCATGGCCGCCGACGAGATGGCCGCCCATTTCCAGGACGACGGCCGGCAGCGCAAGCACGAGGCCGATCCAGAAGCGGCGCGTCATGTCCGCGAGCTCCGGATTGGGCGGCGCATCGAGGCTTGCCACCTCCGGCTCCAGCGCCATGCCGCAGATCGGGCAGCTTCCGGGACCGACCTGGCGGATCTCCGGGTGCATCGGGCAGGTGTAGATCGTGCCCTCCGGCACGGCTGCCTTCGGTGCCTTGGTCTTCTCGAGATAAGCGGCGGGATCGGCGGAGAATTTGGTCCGGCAGCCGGCTGAGCAGAAATGAAAGGTCTCGCCGTGATAGTCGAAGCGGTGCTTGCTGGTCGCGGGGTCGACGCTCATGCCGCAGACGGGATCGCGCACGGTCGCCGAACCGGCGGCTTGATGGCCGTGGTGGCTGTGGCTGGCGTGGCCATGCCCGCCACAGCATGCGCCGTTCGAAGCGCCGTTTCGATCAGCGTTTCCATTCTTGTTCTTCATCATCTTCGGCCCTTGAAACCTATACCCTGTAGGGGTATATAGGCCGCATGCGAAAAGACATCAAGGCATCCTGTCAGAAACGTCTCAGCCGGATCGAGGGCCAGGTGCGCGGCCTGTCACGAATGGTTGATGAAGACCGTTACTGCATCGACATCGTCACCCAGATCTCCGCCGTCCGGGCCGCGCTGCGGCGCGTCGAGGAGGAGGTGTTGCGAGATCATGTGTCGCACTGCGTTGAACACGCCATCACCAGCGGCAACAAGGCCGACCAGCGCGAAAAGATCGCCGAACTGATGGACGTGATCAGCCGTTCCGACAGGTAGCGCGTATTCGTAGCCCGGATGGAGCGAAGCGAAATCCGGTACTATTCTCCGAGGATCCACTGATCCCGGGATTGCGCTTCGCTCCATCCGGGCTTCTGTAACGGGCCTTAGTTAGTCAATCCCTTTTTGCGCTGTCCACCTGCCGGGCACTTGCTTCTGTACGGGATCGGCACTGAGG
>NZ_JADPKF010000066.1:0-53790 GCF_023073815.1 Bradyrhizobium sp. 157
GTGCCGATCCCGTACAGAAGCAAGTGCCCGGCAGGTGGACAGCGCAAAAAGGGATTGACTAACTAAGGCCCGTTACAGAAGCCCGGATGGAGCGCAGCGAAATCCGGGGCTATCCAACAGCGAAACGACCGTTCCCGGATTGCGCTGCGCTCCATCCGGGCTACCTAATTCCGCGCGCTGGCCGGCAAACTATGTCCTTTGCCCAATCCCCGCCCCGCTTTTTTCGGCTAGCGCGGCGCCGCCTCTACCGCTAAGCCGGTAGCATGCATTCGAAAACCGATACGGTGCAGTCCTCGGCCGAGGCACTGCGATACCCCTTCGAGAACCATCCCGGCCACGATCAGGTCGTCGAGGTGGTGCCCGGCGTGCTCTGGGTCCGGCTCAAGCTGCCGTTCCGGCTCAACCACGTGAACATCTACCTGCTCGCCGATGGCGATGGCTGGGCGATGGTCGATTCCGGCTTCGGCAACGAGGAATCCATCGCGGCCTGGACCACCCTGTTCGAGGGGCCGCTGCGGCATGTGAAGATCACGCGGCTGATCGTCACCCATTCGCATCCCGATCACGTCGGTCTTGCCGGGTGGATCGTCGAACGCTTCGACTGCCCGCTGCAGATGTCGCAGGTCGAATACCTGCAATCGGTCTATCACCAGAACCGCGGCACCGAGGAGCGGCGCAACGCACAGCGGCTGTTCTTCCGCCGCCACGGCATGGACGAGGGCCTGACCGACAGATTGCTCGGCCGCGGCCAGGACTATTTGAAGCGGGTTTCGGTGCTGCCGCCGTCCTACCGCCGCATCTCGCATGGCGACGAAGTCGTGATCGGCACCCGCCGTTTCAAGGTGATCACCGGCGGCGGCCATGCGCTCGACCAGGTGATGCTGTACTGCGCCGCCGACAAGCTGTTCCTGTCGGCCGACCAAGTCTTGAGCAAGATTTCGCCAAACGTCAGCGTCTGGGCGGTCGAGCCCGACCAGAACTCGCTTGGCGAATATCTGGCTTCGCTGGCGAGCCTCACCACGACGCTGCCTTACGACGTGATGGTGCTGCCCGGCCACGGCGTGCCGTTTTACGGGCTGAAGACGCGCATCAAGCAGCTTGCCGACCACCACGAGGACCGTTGCCGGCTGATCGCGGAGGCCTGCCAGGAAGTGCCGCAGACCTCGAAAGACCTGGTGCCGGTCGTGTTCCACAAGCACGTGCTGGACGAGCACCAGATGGGCTTTGCCGCCGGCGAACTGGTCGCGCACGTCAATTACATGCTGGTCGAAGGACGCCTGACCTGTGAAGTCAGCGACGGCGTGCTGCGATTCCGCACGACCTGAGCGGCCGGCCTGCGCTGCCGCCTTTTGCAACTCGACCTGACGGACACGGGCTCCCCTACTCAGGCGCTAGATGAAAGCGGACGATTGGCGGCGTTGCCGGGCTATTAGCAGCGCGTCGACGTCAGGCGACCGTACCACCGTTCCATCATGGGCGAAGGTCTCGTGGTTGGCCTCGATCGTCCCGGGGTCGTAGAGGTAATTGACCATGATACCGAACGATTCCTCGATGCCGCGCGGCGCGGCATTGCCGAGCCAGTTGATGCGCTCCAGCCGCGCGCCGTTGCCGAGATGGAAGCGCGCGACCGGATCGATCGGCGGCTTCGATGAGACCTCGCGTGTCAGATAGGTCGCACAACGGTGCATCAGCCAGGGACGCAGCGCCTCGCTCCGCGACGCGTCGCGCCACCATGCGTCGGTCTTGAGTTCGGCCAATGCCGCAGCCTCGGCTTCGCTCGCGTCCGCCAGCGTGCCGGTCAGCCAGCGTCGAAAGCCCGGCACCGGCGACAAGGTGGAGAAACGGGTCAAATGCGGCAGCTCGGCCTTCAATTCCTCGACCACCTGCTTGATCAGGAAATTACCAAACGAAACGCCGCGCAGGCCGTCCTGGCAGTTCGAGATCGAATAGAAGATCGCGGTGTCCGCGCGCCGCGCCCGCTGCCGCGCGGCATTGTCGTCGCCGTCCTGGACAAGTAGCGGCTGCACCGCTCCAGCGAGCCCCTCGACCAGCGCGACTTCAACAAAAATCAGGGGTTCGCCCGGCAGTGCCGGATGAAAGAAAGCAAAGCAGCGCCGATCGGGCGCCAGGCGCCGGCGCAGATCGTCCCAGCCCTGAATCTCATGCACCGCCTCATAGGCGATCAGCTTGTCGAGCAGCGCCGCCGGCGACTGCCAGTCAATCCGGCGCAGTTCGAGAAAGCCGCGGTTGAACCAGGATGCGAACAGATGCTTGAGATCACCATCCAGCGACTTCAGGACCGGCTCGTCGCGGAGATGTGCCGCCAACTCCTTGCGCATCGCGACGAGCGCACTGGTGCCCCCGGGTGCCATGTTCATTCGCCGCAACAGTTCCTGCCGCGGCGGATCGGCTGCTTGCGCCAGCCGCGCCGCGCTCTCGGCCGTGGCACCGGCAAGATAGGTTTGCGCGGCCGCCCGCAACGCCGCGGCATCGGGCAGGAAGTTGGTGGCGAGATAGCGATGGAAGCGGCGGCGATCGTCGGCTTCGAGGTCCCGCAGAGCGTCGTGGAGCTCGCGCGCGACCACCGCGCCGGAGGCTTCGCCGCGTTCGGACAGCAAGGCTGCCGCGAGCCGTTTCGCCTGATCAAGCGGCACGATCGCATCGCGCGCCGATCCGGCGTCGGCGCTGCTGCTGAGGCCGAGCGAAATCCGAAGTCGCTCCAGCCAGGACGACCCCGGTTGCGCGTCGCGAAAACTGCCGGTTCGGGCGTTCTTCATGACTTTATCCTTTCTGCGGAGTGGATCGCCGGTTTTGCCCGGACATCGGCCGTTGCGGGCTTCGCGACTGACGGCCGAAGGAATTTCGCCGGCAGCTCGTAGAGGCCGCCGGAGCATGTGACGAGGTCGTCGATCGTCTGCGCGGCGAGCAGATCGCGAGTTGCCGTCGTGATGTCGATGCCGAGATCGGATGGCCGCATCACGATGCCGCGCTTGCGCAAATCCTCGGCCACGTCGGCCGACCGCGCGCGCCCGAATTCCGTGTCACCGGCGATGGCGCGCAGCGCCGCAGCGCGTTCCTCCGCCGAACGGCAAAGCAGGAGATTTGCGACGCCTTTCTCGGTGATGACGTGCGTGACGTCATCGCCGTAGATCATCACCGGCGGCAATGCGAGGCCCGCGGCCGCCGCCAAGTCGAACGCATCTAACCGTTCGACAAAGCTCGGCTCGCCATTGGGCTGCCGGGTCTGAACCATCTGCACGACAAGCTTGCGCCCGCGTATGGTTTCGCCGGCCTCCCTTCCCGCGCGCAACCAGGCCGGACTGTCATGCCGTCGTCCGCGCACATCGGCGCCCATATTTGGCGCGCCGCCGAAGCCGGTGATCCGGTCCTTCGTTGCCGTGGAGCTGTTACCCTCAGCGTCGATCTGCAGGGTACCGCCGACGAAGAGGTCGCAGGCATATTGCCCGGCGACCTGGGCCAGCGCGCGGTTCGAGCGCAGATTGCCGTCCGCACCGACCGGGAAAACATCCGGTCGGCTCGACATGTAGCGTTCCATACCGAGTTCGGAGCCGAAGCAGTAGACGCTCTCGACAAAGCCGGCCTCGATCGCCGGGATCAGCGTCGGGTGCGGATTGAGGACGAACTGTTTCGCGACCGTGCCCTTCAATCCGCGCGAGGCGGCGAACGTCGGCAGGATGAGTTCGATCGCCGCGGTGGCGTAGCCGATCCCGTGATTGAGTCGCTGCACCTGATAGGGTTCGTAGACCGCGGCGACGGCCATCATGGCCATCAGGATGTTTTGCTCCCTGATCTTGGCGGGGTCGCGCGTGAACAGGGGTTCGATCGCGTAGGGCTTTGGAGAAGGCACGACAACGTCGACCCAGTCGCCGGGGATGTCGACCCGCGGCAGCACGTCGACCATCTGATTGACCTGCGCCACGACGATACCGCCGCGGAAAGCAGCCGCTTCCGCGATCGTCGGCGTGTCTTCGGTGTTCGGGCCGGTGTAGAGATTGCCGTGCCGGTCGGCCTTGTCGGCGACGATCAGCGCAACGCGCGGCTTGAGGTCGACCAGCATGCGGGCATAGAGCTCGAGATAGGTGTGGATCGCGCCGATCTTCAGCGCGCCTGTGCCGACCAGCTCGGCAAGCTTGCGGCTTTGCGGCCCGGCAAAGGCAAAGTCGAGCCGGCTCGCGATGCCGCGCTCGAACACGGCCAGATGGTCGGGCAGTGCCAGGACCGACTGCACCATGTGCAGATCATGCACGCGCGCCGGGTCGACATTGGCAAGTGCCGCGGCGAGGAAATCGGCTTGCTTCTGATTGTCGCCTTCGATGGCAACGCGGTCGCCGGGTTCGATGAGCGCTTCAAGCAGCTCGGTCGCACGGCCGGGCGGACAGATTTTTCCACTGTCACCGCAGATGGACACCGCCCGCGCCAGGCGCTCGCGGCGATTGGCCGATCGCGGGTTTTGTTGTTCCAACATGGTTGCAGCCCTTCCGTTTGATCTCTCCGGCTTGCCGGTGAGCGACACGTAGGGGCGACCAATTGATTATAAAAACAATATTTCGTAATATGACTGATCGCAAATATCGATCAATTACCGTGCTCGAACTCGACCTGCTCAAAACCTTCGTCGCGGTCGCTGAATGCGGCGGCTTCCATCGTGCGGCCGAGCAACTCCACCTCACGCAATCCACCGTTAGCCAGCACATCAAGCGCCTGGAGCTCGAGGCCAAACGCCCACTATTCCGCCGCACCACGCGCGCGGTGGCGCTGACCGATGACGGCGAGATGCTGTTGGGCGATGCGCGGCGGCTGCTGCAGCTAGAGGAGACGGCGCGTCATCGTCTCACCGCGCCGCAGCTCTCCGGCACGGTGCGCCTCGGCGCCGTCGAGGAGGTGGCCGGCGGATCGCTGCCTCCGGCGCTTGGCCGCTTCGCCAGCCTGCACCGCCATGTGAAGCTCGAAGTGCAGATCGGCGTCAGTTCGGAACTGATCGAACTGCTCGACCGGGGACGGCTCGACGTCGCGCTTGCCAAGCGTCCGCTCGGCACGTCGCGCGGACGCCTGGCTTGGCGCGAACCGCTGTTGTGGGCGGCCGCTGAGACGTTCGATCTCGTTCCCGGCGCGCCGCTTCCGCTGGCGCTTTATCGCGAACGCTCGGTATCGCGCGAGGCGGCGCTGCGGGCACTGCGCGGTAGCGATGCATCCTGGGAGATCAACTACACCAGCCCCAGCCTGACCGGAGTACGCGCCGCGGCGCTGGCCGGCCTTGCCATCACGCCGCTTCCGGCCAGCGCGATCACGAATGGCCTGCGTGTTCTCGGGGTCTCCGATGGATTACCGCCCCTGCCCGATCTTGAATTCGCGATCTTTGAAAGAGCCCGCCCGGCAGCCGCCGCGGCGGCGCTGGCCGAGGCGCTAGCCACGCTTGTCCAATCCGCAGATCACCGCGCCGCGGGCACGCCTGCGAAACGCATCTAGCGCGTTGATCCAGATCAATTTTCACCCAACCTGACTAGCGTCCCGGAGGCGCGCCGAAATGTGGGAATTCGCATAGACATCAAAGCTGGAAAGGCTCTAAAAAGGCCCGACGCCAATACGGCCGGTTCCGTTCCAGGTCTTGTGATGGATTACAGCAAATTCTTCCACGTCGCCCTCAACCGCCTGCATGACGAGCGGCGCTACCGCGTTTTCGCCGACCTCGAGCGGATCGCAGGCCGGTTCCCGCATGCGGTCTGGCACTCGCCGAAGGGCAAGCGCGACGTCGTGATCTGGTGTTCCAACGACTATCTCGGCATGGGCCAGCACCCGAAAGTGGTCGGCGCCATGGTCGAGACCGCGACCCGCGTCGGCACCGGCGCCGGCGGCACCCGCAACATCGCCGGCACCCATCATCCGCTGGTGCAGCTCGAGCGGGAATTGGCCGACCTGCATGGCAAGCAAGCCGCGCTGCTGTTCACCTCGGGCTATGTGTCGAACCAGACCGGCATCTCGACGATCGCAAAGCTGATTCCGAACTGCCTCATTCTATCTGATGCGCTGAACCACAACTCGATGATCGAAGGCGTCCGCCAGGCCGGCTGCGAGCGCCAGATCTTCCGCCACAACGACCTCGGCCATCTCGAGGAACTTTTGATCGCTGCAGGCCCCGACCGGCCCAAGCTGATCGCCTGCGAAAGCCTTTATTCGATGGACGGCGATGTCGCGCCGCTCTCGAAAATCTGCGATCTCGCCGAGAAATACGGCGCCATGACTTATGTCGACGAGGTCCATGCAGTCGGCATGTACGGCCCGCGCGGCGGCGGCATCGCCGAGCGCGACGGCGTGATGCACCGCATCGACGTGCTCGAAGGCACGCTCGCCAAGGCCTTTGGCTGCCTCGGCGGCTATATCGCCGGCAATGCCGAGATCATCGACGCGGTTCGCTCCTACGCGCCAGGCTTCATCTTCACCACCGCCCTGCCGCCGGCGATCTGCTCGGCCGCAACGGCTGCGATCCGGCATTTGAAGACCTCGAACTGGGAGCGCGAGCGCCACCAGGACCGCGCCGCCCGCGTCAAGGCAATCCTCACCGCCGCAGGACTGCCTGTCATGTCAAGCGACACCCACATCGTGCCGCTGTTCGTCGGCGATCCCGAGAAGTGTAAGCAGGCCTCCGATATCCTGCTGGAAGAGCACGGCATCTACATCCAGCCGATCAACTATCCGACAGTCGCCAAGGGCACCGAGCGGCTGCGGATCACGCCCTCGCCCTACCACGATGACGGCCTGATCGATCGGCTCGCGGAAGCGCTGCTGCAGGTCTGGGAACGCCTCGGGCTGCCCGTGAGACAGAAATCGCTGGCGGCCGAGTAACCCTACCCGCCCTAATCCCTTCGAATTGGGCCGTGGCGCCGTGCGCTGCCGGCCCAAAGCGTCTATATTCACCTCTTCCGGCCATGGCGTTTACGAGCGTCCCGGCTGACGTGAAGAACACGCGTCCGCGTCAAGCGCCGGGAGAGGGAGACCCGCAGCGATGCTGCACGACTGGGGCGTAATCGCCGCCGCGTTCGCCTATATCGGACTGCTGTTCGTCGTCGCGAGCTACGGCGACCGCCTGTCGCCGAGCCAGCGCGGCCGCGCCAGCATGCTGATCTACCCGCTGTCGCTGGCGATCTATTGCACGTCCTGGACATTCTTCGGTTCGGTCGGCTTCGCCACCCGCACCAGCGTCGACTTCCTCGCCATCTATGTCGGGCCGATCCTGATGATCGGGCTTTGCACGCCGCTGTTGCGGCGCGTGATCCAGCTCGCCAAATCGCAGAACATCACCTCGATCGCCGATTTCATCGCGGCGCGCTACGGCAAGAGCCAGGCGGTCGCCGCCACCGTGGCCGTCATCGCGATCGTCGGCTCGGTGCCCTACATCGCCCTGCAGCTCAAGGCCGTGGCATCGTCGCTGGAGACGATCTTGACGGAGGACAAGCTGTTCTCGTCGATTCCGTTGATTGGCGACATCGCGCTGGTCGTGACGCTGGCAATGGCGGCATTCGCCGTGCTGTTCGGCACCCGCCAGACCGATGCCACCGAGCACCAGCACGGCCTGATGCTGGCGATCGCCACCGAATCGATCGTCAAGCTGGTGGCCTTTCTCGCCGCCGGCGCCTTCGTTACCTTCTGGATGTTCACGCCCGTCGAGCTGATCGAACGCGCGATGAAAACGCCGGAGGCGGTGCGCGCCATCAGCTACGTGCCGTCGATCGGCAATTTCCTGACCATGACGCTGCTGTCGTTCTGCGCGATAATGCTGCTGCCGCGCCAGTTCCACGTCAGCGTGGTCGAGAATTCCAGCCCCGAAGAGGTCAATCGCGCCCGCTGGCTGTTTCCGCTCTATCTGATCGCCATCAACCTGTTCGTGATCCCGATCGCAATCGCCGGTCTCGTCACCTTCCCGTTCGGCGCCGTCGACAGCGACATGTATGTGCTGGCGCTGCCGATCGAGGCAAACTCTCCATTGCTCAGCATCGCCGTATTCGTCGGCGGCCTGTCGGCCGCGACCGCAATGGTGATCGTGGAATGCGTCGCGCTCTCCATCATGGTCTCCAATGACATCGTGCTGCCGCTGGTGCTGCAGCGGAGCCCGGCGACGCGCGACGGCGGCAAGGATTTCGGCGACTTCCTGCTGCGGATCCGGCGCTTTGCAATCTTCGCCATCATGGTGATGGCGTATTTTTACTATCGCGCGCTCGGCAACACGCAGCTCGCGGCAATCGGCCTGTTGTCGTTCGCAGCGCTTGCCCAACTGGCTCCGGCCTTCTTCGGCGGCCTGTTCTGGCGCCAGGGCACGGCGCGCGGCGCCATGTGCGGCATGCTGGTCGGTGTGGCCGTGTGGGCCTACACGCTGTTTCTGCCGAGCTTCCTGGAGGGCAATCCCACAGGCCTGCTGCTGCTGCAACAGGGACCGTTCGGCATCGAGGCGCTGCGTCCGCGAGCGCTATTCGGCGCCGATCTGCCGCCGCTGATGCATGGCGTGCTCTGGTCGCTTTCGCTCAACATCCTGACCTACATCGTGATATCGCTCGCGCGCCAGCCGTCGTCGATCGAGCGGCTGCAGGCGGATCTGTTCGTACCGACCACGCTGGCGCCGATTGCGCCGACCTTCCGGCGCTGGCGTACCACCGTTACAGTGCAGGACATCCGGAACACGGTCGCGCAATATCTCGGCCCCGACCGCGCCCGCGATGCTTTCGAGGCCTTTGCCGCCGGCCGTCCCGGCAATCTCGATCCAGCCGCACCCGCCGATTTCGAGTTGCTGCAGCACGCCGAACGCCTGATCGCCTCCTCGATCGGGGCGGCCTCGTCGCGCCTCGTGATGTCGCTATTGCTGCGCAAGCGCACCGTCTCCGCCAAGGCCGCGCTAAAGCTGCTCGACGATTCCCACGCCGCGCTGCATTTCAACCGCGAGATCCTGCAGACCGCGCTGAACCATGTGCGCCAGGGTATCGCGGTGTTCGATGCGGATTTGCAACTGATCTGCTCGAACGCCCAGTTCGGTGAAATTCTGGCGCTGCCGCCGCACCTCGTGCAGCTCGGCATTCCCTTGCAGGAAATCCTCGAATTCATGGGCGCGGTCAGCGCGTCCGGCGCCGGCGATCCCGATACATTGCTGCAGCGGCGGCTGGAGGCCTACACCACCGAGGGCGAGCCCTATCTGGAACGCCTGGCCGACCGCCATATGGTGATCGAGGTCCGTTCCAACAGAATGCCGGGGGGCGGCCTCGTTATCACCTTCTCGGACGTGACCCCGAGCTTCGAGGCCGCCGAGGCGCTCGAGCGCGCCAATGCGACGCTGGAAAAGCGCGTGCGCGACCGCACCGAGGAGTTGACGCGCCTGAACTCCGAACTGGCGCAGGCCAAGAGCACCGCGGAGGACGCCAACATCTCGAAGACGCGTTTCCTGGCGGCCGCCAGCCACGACATCCTGCAGCCGCTCAATGCGGCGCGGCTCTATGTGACGAGCCTGGTCGAGCGGCAGAACGGCGGCGAGGATTCCCGCCTGGTCGAGAACATCGACGACTCGCTGGAGGCGATCGAGGAGATCCTCGGCGCGCTCTTGGACATCTCGCGGCTCGATGCGGGAGCGATGACGACCTCAATCTCAAGCTTCAAGATGGCCGACCTGATGCGCTCGCTGGAGATCGAATTTGCGCCGATCGCCCGCGCCAAGGGGCTGGAGCTGACCTTCGTCCCCTGCTCGCTGCCGGTGCAATCCGACCGTTCGCTGCTGCGGCGGCTGCTGCAGAATTTCATTTCCAACGCGATCAAATACACCCCGCGCGGGCGCGTGCTGGTCGGCTGCCGCCGCCACGGACAATCCCTGCAGATCGCCGTCTACGATACCGGCGTCGGCATTCCCGTGATGAAGCGTGGCGAGATTTTCAAGGAGTTCCACCGCCTCGATCAGGGCGCGCGGATCGCCCGCGGCCTGGGTCTCGGCCTATCGATCGTCGAGCGGCTGGCGCGCGTGCTCAACCACGGTATCGCGATCGACGCCAATGCCAGCGGCGGCTCGGTGTTTTCGGTGACCGTGCCGATCGCCAAGGCGATCAACCATACCGCTGCCGTGACGAGCGCAACGCCGCTGTCGAAGACGCCGATGAGCGGCGCCCTGATCGTCTGCATCGAGAACGATCCGGCGATCCTCGATGGCATGAAGACGCTGCTGACGGCCTGGAACGCCGAGGTGATCGCGGTTGCTGACCCGGAAGCCGCGATCGCCGCGATCGAATCGTCCGGCCACGGCGTGACCGGCCTGTTGGTCGACTATCATCTCGACCGCGGCAACGGCGTTGCCGCGATCCGCGAAATCCGCCGCCGTTTCGGCGAAAATATTCCGGCCATCCTGATCACGGCCGATCGCAGCCCGAACGTCCGCGCCGCCGCGCGCGAGGAAAACATCGCGATCCTCAACAAGCCGGTCAAGCCGGCCTCGCTCCGTGCCCTGCTCGGCCAGTGGCGCGCGCAACAGATGGTGGCGGCGGAGTAGCTGCCGTCATTGCGAGACCGTAGGATGGGTGGAGCGCAGCGATACCCATCCTACGGTCATCACCCCGTCGGCGTGCCCTGGCGCCACTGCCCGCCGGAGATTTTCGCGGCCGCAATGACCGCCTGCGTGCGGCTTTCGACGCCGAGCTTCTGCAGGATCGCCGAGACGTGGGCCTTGATGGTCGCTTCCGACACGCCGAGCTCGTAGGCGATCTGCTTGTTGAGCAGCCCCTCCGACAGCATCATCAGCACCCGCACCTGCTGCGGGGTAAGCGTCACCAGGCGGTCGCGCAGCCGCGTCATGTCGGGGTCGCTGGCCGAGGAGAGATCGGTGTCCGGCGGCACCCAGACGTCGCCCTCCATCACCTTCATGATGGCGTCGCGCAGCGTCTCGACGCCAAAGCGCTTGGGAATGAAGCCGGAGGCGCCGAAATCCAGCGACCGCCGGATCGTGGCCGCATCGTCGCTGGCCGACACGATCACCACCGGGATAGCCGGGTATTGCGCGCGCAGATAGATCAACCCCGAGAAGCCCGAAATCCCCGGCATCGTGAGATCGAGCAGGATCAGGTCGACGTCGGAATCGCGCTCGAGCAGCGCGGTGAGTTCGTCGAACGTGCCGGCTTCGCTGACGGCGGCCGAAGCCACGACACTGGCAACCGCCTGCCGCAGAGCGTCGCGGAACAGCGGATGGTCATCGGCGATAACGAGGTGGGTATTGGCAGCAGCAATCATCTGTTCCGGGCCGACAGGAGGTCGGGAAAGCATGCAAGTCGTTGCTGATTGACAGCAATTTGATTGTCCACTGTCGGGAAGCGACTTGCAAGGCAACCTTTCCCGCGTCGCGCAAAAGCAGTTAATCGACGCCGTTTGCTGTGAATGGTGCAACGCAAAAAATGAATGACCGAGGACCGGGCTGCGCCGCCGAGCCCAACAGGGAACTTGGAGAAAATGCTTCGCTGTCGGAGGACGGGCTGCGTCAATCCCTGAACAGGAGGTCTCGGCCGAGCTCATCGATGGTGGAAACCGCAGCAAGTGCCGTACGCAGCCGAGCGAGGTCGCGGCCCGACAATCGCTTCACGGCAACCGCATTGGATGGTGGGATGCCGTGGGCGATGTCCTCAAGCTGGTGCGACAGGATGAGATCGATGAAGACGCGCTGGGCTTCGCCAAGCGCATCGAGATCGCTCTCGCTGGCCTGAACCCTCGCCTTCACGCCGGCCAGTCGCGCCGACGTCGACCGTTCCATGACGTGATAGCGAATGGCCATCGCGCGCACCCATGCAACGAGACCGAACAGTGCGGCCGCCTTGAGATCGATACTGCCGGCGACCGTGCGGATCCCGCCGAAAAATTTCAGGCTCGCCGGAACGCTGACGTTCTCGAGCAACAGTTTGATAAACGCGACCTGGCCTTCGGCCGCCGCGAAGGCCGCCTGACGCACCGAGACAGCAAGGCTGCCGTCGCCGTGAACCGCCCGCAGGTCGAAGAAGATATCGACGGACAATAGATCGGCGGGACTCGAACGCGTGATCCACTTGTCGACGCGATCCTGCCATGTTGCCACCGAGCCGCGCCAAAGCGCGTTCTTCGCCATGACGCCGCCCTTGCAATAGGGCACGCCGACCTCGTGCAGGATATCGGCAACATGCGTCCCGAGTTCAGCAAACCAGCGATCCTCCTCGCCGTCGGGCTCGCCATGCGCGAAGATCACGGCGTTGTCCTGATCCATCGCCAACAAGCTCTCGCCGCGTCCGGCCGATCCGAGCACCAGCAGCGCATACTCGCACGGCGGCTCGCCCCGGCCGCTCTCCCGCATGATCCGCTCGGCGATCACCGCGGCCTGGCGAGAAAGAGCGCCCAGTTCGCGGGAAATGACTTCGGCGATATCGCGGCCGGACAATCCTTCCGCCAGAAGCAATTCCGCGACTCGCGGCAACTGCGCCCAGGCCGCCGCCAGCGCATGCGCGTCGGCGGCGGCGTCGATCTCGTCGCCGAGCGATATGGCCTCGCCTGCGCGCAGGCGCAGCAGATCGCGCGCCGATAATGCGCCGATCACGCAGCCCTTCTCGTCGACGGCGCCGAGATGTCGGGTCTTGAGACGATTCATCCGGCCGATAGCGCGGTAGACAAACGCTTCCGACGGGACCGCCGCCAGCGGCTGGCTCATGATCTCAGCGACCGGCCGTTGCAGCGCCGGGGCGCCATCCCGGGCCAAGGCGCGCAACACGTCGCGTTCCGTGACAATGCCCGCGTCAGCCGCCCTGATCTCCGGCTCAGGCTGCGGCCCGTGGACGTAGACCGCCGAGATCTTCTCGTCCGTCATACGCGCCAGCGCTTCGCCGACCTTGGTATCCGGTGAGACGAAGATCGCGGGCGTGCGCATGATGTCGCGGATGCGATGGCGAAACGCATAGCTGTCGAAGCGCTGCAGCGTCTCCTCGGCATCAACGCGGGCGGTGGCGTCGACAGCGTCGATCCAGCCGCTGCGCACCTGATCGTCGAGCACGGCGGTGAGTGCCCGACAGGCGCGTTCGGCTTCAGCGACAGTCCGGATGCCGTGCTCACGCAGCTTCGGCACCAGCGCCAGGAATATCCGCGCGGCTATGAGCGCATCGCCGAGCGCGGAGTGCCGACCGGCCGTCTCGACGCCGAGCCAGCCTGCGAGCTGGTCCAGCGTATAACCGGCCAATTCGGGGGCGGTGATCTGCGCCAGCAGCCGGGTATCGAGCGTTCTCGGCCGCGACCAGGGAATGCCGGCCAGGTCGCATTCGCGCTTGAGGACCGCCAGATCGAACCCGACCGTGTGGCCGATCACGACGGATCCGCCGAGAAACGCCTTGATGCCCGGCCAGACCTCCGCGAACGGCGGCGCGCCCGCGACGATAGCGTCGTCGATGCCATGAATGCGGGTGGCCGCAGCCGGAATCGATTCCCCCGCCGGCCGCAGCAATTGGCGAAACGTATCGCCGGCCGCGAGCTTTCCGGCCGAGAGGCGCACCCCGGCGAGCTCGATCACCCGCGCCTTGCGCGGATCGAGCCCGGTCGTCTCCGTATCGATGACAACGGCGTCGAGCGACAAAAGCAGGGCCCCGCCGGCCGTCTTGTCCATCGACCCCTCCCGCTCGCGCCCGCCGCCCCCTCCAACGCCGCTCCACGGTCCCGGCATCGGCAGGCTTCGGACGGTCCTATTTCAAAAGCGCACCGATCACCGCGGCCGCATCGATGCGGTCCGCCAATTCGTCATGGATGTTGCACAGGCTGACACGCAGGTAGTTGCGAGTGGTCTGGAAATCGCGCCCGCGCAGCTTTTCGTGGATAGGCATCATGGCAAAGTAGCTCTCGGCGAGCGGTTCGGGAATGTCCATCACCCGCTTGGGCGCGTGCCCGCCGACCAGGTCGAGCCGATGCGCCAGTTCGCGCCGCGCCTCCTGCCAGGCGGCCTCGCCGATCGAGGGCGGCACCGGATAGCGATCGAACACCGAAAGGACGACGGCGATGATCTGGTCGAGCACCGGCCGGCGCTCATCCCCGGCGTGCGGACGCAATACGACATCTACCGTTTCGCCGACCATCGACAGCCCGAGCGGAAACGCCTGCCAGCGCGCCCGCTCGACCGACCTGGCAAAGCCCTCCTCGGCAAACAGCACCTTGGAATAATGCCCTGCCCGGGCGCGGGAATATTCGTAGATTCCCTTCTGCACGATGAATGCCGATTGGGCGTCGATGAAGTCCGCGAGCGCCTCGCGGTCGCGAATCGGCGGACGGGGACGGAAGAGTTTTTCAAACAGCTTCATTGCAGTATTACCCCGCGCGGCAACCTGGATCAGCTTGTCCAACTATCCGCTATCTGCAAAGCGCAATGATTCCAATGCGGCATCGCTGTTAGCAGTCGCAACATATTCTACCCGCCGAAAGTATTATTAAGAACTGACTGATCGTGATGTTAGCCTTCGTTAGTTCCAAACCGGCACAAGAGCGGTTGGGACTGCGGCGCAGGGGGGTGCCGCGCTGACGGGATTGCAATCCCCTCGATCATTCAATCCCGGCGCACTTGCTGACCGGTGTCTTGAGGGAGGATTTGCAACCCATGCCTAACCCCACAGATCTGAAAGCAAATGAAGAGGCACACTGGGCGAAGACCTCGCGCCTGATGTTCACGCATCTCGGCATCTGGTTCTTCTTCGGCTTCGTCATCCACATGTTCGTGAAGCCACTCAATACTATCGTCATCCCGATCCTCGGCTTCCCGCTCGGCTTCTACATGGCGGCGCAGGGGTCGCTCATCGCGTTCGTGGTCATGCTGTTCGTGTTCGCAAAACAGCAGGACAAGATCGATCGCGAATTCGGCTTTGCCGAGGAAGATTGAGGGAGCATCGACATGGCCACACAAGGCGCTGCCACTTCGGATTTCATCAAGAATCTCGGCAGGATGTACGGGACCTACACCGGCGGGTTCCTGGCGTTCATCATTCTGCTCGCTCTTCTCGAACAGGTTGGCGTTCCAAACAAGATCCTAGGCTACTTGTTCGTGTTCTTCACGCTAGCGGTCTACGCCATCATCGGGGTAATGACGCGAACGGCGGAGGTCTCCGAGTATTATGTCGCCGGACGACGTGTGCCGGCCTTCTACAACGGCATGGCGACGGGCGCCGACTGGATGTCGGCGGCTTCCTTCGTCGGCATGGCCGGCACCCTGTTCCTGCTGGGTTACGACGGCCTCGCATGGGTGCTCGGATGGACCGGCGGATTCGTGCTGGTGTCGATCCTGATTGGGCCGTACCTGCGCAAGTTCGGCGCCTATACGGTGCCCGACTTCCTGTCATTCCGGTACGGCGGCAACTTCGCCCGCTTACTCGGCGTGATCGTCCTTGTCGCCTGCTCCTTTACCTATGTGACGGCGCAAATCTACGGCACCGGGATTATCGCCTCGCGATTCCTCGGAATGCAGTTCGAGCTCGCGGTCTTTGCCGGTCTCGTCGGCATTCTGCTATGCGCGATGCTGGGCGGCATGCGGGCGGTAACATGGACGCAGATCGCACAATACATCGTGCTGATCATCGCCTATCTGACGCCGATCGTAATCCTGTCCACCATGAAGTACGGGATTCCGATTCCGGAACTCACCTACGGGCAGGCGATCGTGGATATTACCGCGCGCGAGCAGCAAATGTTGGCGACGGGTCTTGCGACACCCGCAGCGCTGAAGCCGCACATTCAGCCGTTCATCAACTATAGCCCGCTCAACTTCTTTGCGATCATCATGTGCATGATGGTCGGTACGGCGTCGTTGCCGCACATCCTGATGCGTTACTTCACCACCCCGTCGGTGCGTGAAGCGCGCCAGTCGGTCGCCTGGTCGCTGCTGTTTATCTTCCTGCTGTACTTCTCCGCGCCGGCCTACGCGGCGTTCTCCAAGCTGGAAGTCTACACCAACATCATCGGGCGGGACCTGACGGCGATTCGCCCGTGGTTGTTCAGTTGGGGTGAACTCGGGCTGATCCAGATCTGCGGCAAGAACGCAGCCAGCATCGATGCGGTTATCGCGGCGTGCAAAGCCATCGCCGACCACCCCGGGGTCGTGCGGCTGCAGGACTTCGTGATCAACACGGACGTGATCGTGCTCTCTACGCCGGAGATCGCGGGACTTCCCTATGTGATCTCGGGTCTGGTGGCAGCGGGCGGTCTCGCCGCCGCGCTCTCCACCGCCGACGGCCTGCTGCTCGCCATCGCCAACGCGCTGTCGCACGACATCTACTACAAGATGATCGATCCGAACGCGCCGACCATTCGCCGGCTGACGGTAGCTCGCGCTCTCCTGGTGGGCGTCGCCGTGGTCGCAGCCGCGACGGCCGCAACCAAGCCGGGCGACATCCTGGCCATGGTTGGCTGGGCGTTCTCGCTGGCGATGGCCGGTAACTTCCCGGCCCTCGTGATGGGCGTCTGGTGGAAGCGGACGACCGCGACGGGTGCCATCTGCGGCATCATTGCGGGCTTCGGGCTCTGCCTGTTCTATCTCGTGACAACCCGGTACTTCCCCGGCGCAGGCGTCAAGTACTTCGGCATGACCTCGCTGCTGAACCCCGTGACGGGGGCTCCGGTGGTCGACATCGCGAAGGCCATGGCGGCGCCCAATGCCATGGAAAGCTTCCCGACGTTGGCTCACCCGCTGGCCAACAAGGTCGGGTGGTTCAACCTCAACAACATCGCCTGCGGACTGTTGGGAGCACCACTCGGCTTCGCTGTCATCTACATTGTCAGCAAGCTCGGCAGGGAGCCATCGGCCGAAATGCAGGCCTACGTCGACGAAATCCGGAAGCCGCGCGGCAGGACGGTGCTCGAGGAGAAGACTACCTAGGTTCTTCGACTGGAGATCGATGGACGGGGCCCCTCAGGGCCCCGTCTTCGTTGGCGGCACCTTATCCGGCTTGCCGGGATATCGTGGGCTTGCCATTGTTGGTCGAGCGCGGCTGGTTGCGAAGTCGGCCGGCTGTCTCACCGTCAAGCTGCGAGGAGAAACGTTCTTGGATATCGCAAGCTCGCTCGCGGCATATTGGTACTTTCACCTGCCTAACTTTATTCTTGCGGTGTTGATGTACACATTGCTCGGCCGCGTCCTGCTCGGTCTGATGGTCGATGCAGACTCGCCGAACTACATCTGGCGATTTTTCTGCCGGATCACCGATCCCGTCGTCGCCGCTGTCGCGATCGTAACGCCGAAGGTGACCCCGCCGGTCGTGATTTGGCTGTTCGGCTTTGTCTGGCTGTTCTGGCTGCGCGTCGCCCTTCACTACACCCTGCTGATGTTCAATCTGGCACCCCGACTTGGCGGAGCCGCATCATGAACCGCAACTTCTATTTCATCGGCATCGCTTTCTTCGGGATGATCAATGGCATTTTCAATCAGCTTGCGCTGATTTTCACGCTGCTGTATGTCCAGTTGCTCGCTGGCCCGCTGCTGTTTGGCAGCCTGTCGCTGACGCTGATGTTCTCATCGCTAATGGTTTCGACTGCGACCGTCATCCTTGGCGGGATTCCGGCGGCGATCTACGAGCGGGTCACCGGCGGCTCGGAATCCAGCGACGCATCGCTCTGGATATGGCTTGCCGGAACCGCCCTTCTCGCGCTGCCCGCGGTCGGTAACTTTCTCAAGATCGGGCTGTAACGGCCAACTCGCGGTGTTGAGGACGGGCCGCGCTGCCGCTACGCTGTGGCCTCTTTAAATCCGGCATGTGTCCTTGATCGACGGAGTGGCGACCGTGGAAGAGATGCGCCGTATCGCCTACGAAACAGTGCTGCGCGCCTGCGGCTTCGCCTCGCTCGCCATCTTCTGCGTCATGATAGGATTGTCATTCCTGCCGCGCTCGGCCTTCCAGGCCGGAGGTTTTCTCAGCATCCTGATGACGCTGGTTCTGATCGTGAAAGCCTGGGAAGCCCGGACCAAGGATCACCGACGTACCGAGATGTGGCTCTACCTCCCCAAGGAGAGCCGTCCGCCCCAGGCTTCCGCGCAGCGGACGGTTTCGACGATCATGCGCGAGACCTATCTGCTGTTCGCGCTCTGGACCACCATAGTCTCCATCGTGATGTGGAGCATTGCGCTCGTCTTCTCGGTCATTGGACTTTAGTCCGAAGCTGCACAGATAAACGGCAAATCAGCAATCGCTGCGGCCAAAACGCACGCGAAACGTGCCGGTCCCACCGAAAGTACTATTGGGCCATACCTTCCAAGCATGTAGTGAGCCGCATTCATAATGCGTGTTCTGACGCAACGCACATCTTTGCGATCATAAAAACGGGGAGCGATTCGGAAATGTCTACAATAACTGCCACGTCCGGCAAGGCCGCCGGAATGACGAAGGACGAACGTTTCGTCATTCTCGCCTCCTCGCTCGGCACCGTCTTCGAATGGTATGACTTCTACCTGTTCGGCTCGCTTGCCAGCGTGATCGGCGCGCAATTCTTCGGCGTCATTGATCCCGCAACGAATCAGCCAATGTTCAACCAGGCCACCCGCGACATCTTCGCGCTGCTGGCGTTCGCCGCAGGCTTTATCGTTCGTCCGTTCGGCGCCATCGTGTTCGGCCGCGTCGGCGACATCGTCGGCCGCAAATACACCTTCCTCGTCACCATTCTGATCATGGGCCTGTCGACCTTCATTGTCGGCATATTGCCCAACGCGGCGACCATCGGCATCGCGGCGCCGATCATTCTGATCGGTTTGCGCCTGCTGCAGGGCCTCGCGCTCGGCGGCGAGTACGGAGGTGCGGCGACTTACGTCGCGGAGCATGCCCCGATGGGCAAGCGCGGCTATTACACCTCGTTCATCCAGACCACGGCAACGCTCGGCCTGTTCCTGTCGCTGCTGGTGATCCTGTTCACCCGTACGGCACTCGGCGAACCTGAATTCGCCCGCTGGGGCTGGCGCATTCCGTTCCTGGTCTCGGTGCTGCTGCTTGGCATCTCCGTGTGGATCCGGCTGCGGCTGAATGAGTCGCCCGTATTCCAGAAAATGAAGGACGAGGGCAAGGCGTCGAAAGCTCCCTTGACCGAATCCTTCGCCAATTGGAGCAATGCCAAGATCGTGCTGATCGCGCTGATCGGCGGCGTGATGGGTCAGGGCGTGGTCTGGTACACCGGCCAGTTCTACGCGCTGTTCTTCATGCAATCGATCCTCAAGGTCGACGGCTACACCGCCAACCTGCTGATCGCCTGGTCCCTGCTGCTTGGCACCGGGTTCTTCATCGTCTTCGGTGCACTGTCGGACAAGATCGGCCGCAAGCCGATCATTCTGGCGGGCTGCCTGATTGCGGCGCTGACCTTCTTCCCGATTTTCAAGATGATCACCAGCAACGCCAACCCAGCGCTGGAGAAGGCCATCGAGTCGGTCAAGGTCGAGGTGGTGGCCGACGCCAAGGGCTGCGGCGACCTGTTCAACCCGGTCGGCACCCGCGTCTTCTCCGCACCATGCGATACCGCTCGCGCCTACCTGGCACAGCAGTCGGTCAAATACTCGACCAGCTATGGCGCTGCAGGCTCCGGCGTGAAGGTCGTCGTCAATGGAAAGGACGTAGCTTACACCGACGCCAAGACGTCCAATCCGGCCGTCCTGGCAGCGGTGCAGGCCGCAGGCTATCCTAAGGCCGGCGACGCCCAGATCGTGAAGATGGCTCACCCGTTCGATATCTTCAAACCGCAAGTTGCGGCGATCATCGGGCTTCTGTTCGTCCTGGTGCTCTTCGTCACCATGGTGTACGGGCCGATCGCGGCGATGCTGGTCGAATTGTTCCCGACCAAGATCCGTTACACCTCGATGTCGCTGCCCTATCACATCGGTAACGGCTGGTTCGGCGGGTTGCTGCCGGCGACCTCGTTCGCGATCGTGGCCTCGACCGGCGATATCTATGCGGGTCTCTGGTATCCGATCATCTTCGCATCGATTACTGCGGTCGTCGGCTTCTTCTTCCTGCCGGAAACCAAGGACGTCGATATCACCAAGTAACGGTCTTACCGGCGGCAACAGCCGCGGAGGTACGACACCCCAACAAAGCCGGCCGCGGTTCGCTCCGCGGCCGGTTGATTTTTGAGCTGGGTTCACCGACATCCGCGCGCCGATCTCGTGCACGCGCGGCTGCCGCAGTGCCCGATCGAATGATCGCCACGTCCCCAATGTGGTTTCGCATTTCAGGGGAACGGCATGCGCAGCGAGACTGGCAACCGAGTGCAATGGCGTTGTTTGGTACCCATGATCAGGCTAGACATAGATGATACGGCGTCTCGAAAAGGCAGGGCGGATTGATGAAAAACTGGCGCTATATCGCTATGCACACCGCGGCGGCGGCTGCCTTCATTTTCCTGCTGCAGCGCTATGGGCTGAACGCGTCGCTTGATTCAAGCCTGCTTTGGGCGCTTACCTTCGGTGCGTGCGCCGCGGGGCTTGCCTATATGCAATCCAATCGCTGACCTCTCAATCCGGCTGTGGTCGGTTCACGGCTGGTTGGTTTCTAGCTCGTCGCACCGGCGAATTGCGGGTTTGCGACCGACAGACGAGGATGCTGGTGATCGCAGCAACCAGGGTTGTGCTCAATCGACGCTGCCGATGAACTGCAGCACGACCTCGCGCCGGTGCGGCCGGGCGCGGTGCTCGATCAGATAGATCGCCTGCCAGGTGCCCAGCGCGAGCGCGCCCTCAAGCACCGGCACGTGCAGCGAGGTTGCGGTCAGCATAGTCTTGATGTGTGACGGCATGTCATCCGGCCCCTCGGTGTCATGGCGCCACCCGGCATTTTCGGGCGCGAGCCGGTTCAGTGCGGTGGTCAGATCGACCAGCACGGTCGGATCGGCATTCTCCTGGATCGTCAGCGACGCCGACGTGTGACGGATGAACAGCGTCACCGCGCCCTCGCGCGCATGTGCGTCACGGACGAATTTCGCGACTTCGGCGGTGAGGTCGGTAAAGCCGGCGCCTCGCGTTTGCGCGGTCAAGAGCGAGGACACGATGGTGGTGGCGCTGACGGTGGAAGGCGCGGTGCGAGAGATGGATTTGGATGCGGTCATCACTTGCAATCTTCGTAAGGGTGAGAAGGCGCTCTTCGCGCCGTGCCCACCAGTTCTTGCGCCGCTACGCCCACCTTACGCACGCAACAATTGTCAAATCTTGCCGCTGACGTCCCGCTGCACCCGGTTGGCCATCTCAATCAATCGCCGCCAGGCCCGCTCGAGGAACGACACCATGCGATCCAAGTCGCGGTCGCTCGGCAGCGGGATTTCGATCTTGCGCTCGCCTTCGGCGACCTTCGGCTCGCCTGGTTTCAGCGAGTCCGATTTCGGCAACGGCTCCTCGACCTTGCCGGATACGGTGGGCTCGCGCGAGGCGAGGTCCGCCTTGAGCCGCTCATTCTCGGCCTGCAGCCGGACAATGTCGGCTTGCAGACGGCCGATTTCGACGTCCATCGCCGCCCGCTCGTCAGGTACGGCATAGCAGGCCCAGCCCGCACCCGAATTGTTGCAGGTCGAGACCGCGCCGGTTCGGGTATCCAGGCGAAGCACGCCATCGCCCGCCGGCGACAGCGCGTAACGGCCGTTCTCGGTCTCCGGCATCGGGCCGGCTAGCGCCTGACCGGCGCCGGCAAGACAAACGGCCAGCATAATTATGCCGGGCAATTTCCAGGACGATTTCGCTCTGCTCATGGGCTTGCTCCCGCCTCAGGACAGTACCGGTTTCCTCGCCCGCCGGGGCGCTTTCAAGGCGCCGCGCCCTTACACTACCGAGCTATAGGGCGCCCGGCCGGACTTCAACGCGTCACCGAGCAATTCGATGCGGTCCTGCCCCCAGAACACCTCGCCATCCAGCACGTAGACCGGCGAGCCGAACACGTCGGCCGAGAGCGCGTCCTGCCGGTTCTGCTCGTAGGCCGCGCTAATTTCTTCCGAGCTCGAGCGCTCCACCAATTGCTTGCCGGGCAGCCCCGATTCATCGGCGAGTTTCGCAATCGTTGCGGGATCGGCGAGATTGAGCTGCTCTTCCCAGACGCCGGCAAAGGCCCGTCGCAGGTATTGGTCGGGATCGTGGCCAGCCTCGAGCGCCGCAATCACGACGCCATCAGCCAGACGCGCATTGAACGGCCAGTTCGCCGGCTGCAGGTGGAATTTCAGTCCGCGCTTGTCGCGCCAGCGCTGCAGTTCGACCATCCGGTAGCGCTGCCGCACCGGATGGCGCTTCATCAACGGCAAGCCGCCGGTCTCCGAGAACAGATCGACCAGCACTACCGGCTTGTGATTAACCTTGAGATCGTAAGTACTTACCAGGTCACGAAAGGGCTGATGCCCGATATAGGCCCAAGGCGACTGGATCGAGAAATAGTAATCGACCTGACGCGGCATGCGAGCTCCAGGGATAGGGATTTTCGCTTCGCTCGGGACATCCCAACAGACCGCCCAAATCCGCGCAAGGTCGATCTGTGTGGCAATACTGCTGCACTGCGATCGCGGGTCCGCAGGGCCGCAGACGACATTCGAATAAATCCAGAAAAATCAAAGCACTAGCTGGCTACCGCGTAATCTTGACTTGATTAGACGCGGTAAGTATGGTCCGCGCGGCTTTCAAGGGTGACGGGCGTACTTTCCATCAACCGTTGGCATCGTTTAATGTCTTGGGCATGGCCCAAGACAAGAACGACAACGCAAGTGGAAATCGCGATCAGCCGTCTTCCGACGAAGCTGCGCTTTCCGCAAGGCTCGGAAGTCTGGATCAACGGTTGTCCGAAATTCGCGACACCCGGAAACTCAGGACTGATCAACCCGGAACTGAAAGCGGAGACAGGGCTGCCAGAGCATCTGCGATGGCGCTGGGTTTCCGGCTTTCCTCGGAGTTGGTTGCGGGCGTTGTCGTGGGTGCGGCGATTGGCTGGGGGTTCGACCGTTTGTTGTCGACATCGCCGTTCGGTTTCATCGTGTTTCTGCTGCTCGGCTTCACTGCCGGTGTGGTCAACGTGGTGAGATCTGCAGGCGTAGCTTCCCGCAGACGCTGAGCATCGACGGGAAGTCACGACATTTGAAATTCGATTGCCGGCAAGGCCGGTGGATAAAGAGCCGCGCGGATGAAAATCGACCCGATCCACCAGTTCAATATCGAACCCCTCTTCACGATCGGCCATATCGGCAACCAGACGATCGCCTTCACCAACTCCTCGCTCTACATGTTCCTCACGGTAGCGGTGATCTCGCTATTGATGATCGGCGGCATGGCGGGACGGCAACTGGTTCCCGGGCGGCTGCAGTCGATCGCGGAAATCTCCTACGAATTCGTCGCCTCGACGATCCGCTCTACCGCCGGCGCGGAAGGCATGAAGTTCTTCCCGCTGATCTTCTCGCTGTTCATGTTCATCTGCATCTCGAACCTGATCGGCATCATTCCCTACACGTTCACGGTTTCGAGCCACATCATCGTTACCGCGGCGCTGGCCTTCCTGGTTTTTTTCACCGTCCTGATCTACGGCCTCTACAAGAACGGCCTCAAGTTCTTCAAGATTTTCGTGCCCTCCGGCGTGCCGATCTACATCCTGCCGCTGGTCATGTTCATCGAAATCCTGTCGTTCTTCCTGCGACCGGTCTCGCACAGCGTACGTCTGTTCGCCAACATGCTGGCGGGCCACATCGCGCTGAAGGTGTTCGCAGGCTTCGTCGCGATGCTCGGCGTGTCGCTCGGCGCGCTCGGCTGGGTCGGCGGCATGCTGCCGCTGGCGCTCACGGTAGCGCTGACCGCGCTTGAGCTCTTGGTCGCGTTCCTGCAGGCCTACGTTTTCGCGATCCTGACCTGCATCTATCTCAACGACGCCATTCATCCGGGACACTAAGCGGTCCGGGGAATTTCCACCCACACCTTTGTCTTACCCCTCAAGGAGCTATAGAAATGGAACCGGCAGCAGCTAAACTTATCGGCGCGGGCATCGCAGCAATTGGCATGGGCGGCGCGGGCGTCGGCGTCGGCATCATCTTCGGCAACTACCTCGCTGCTGCCGTGCGCAATCCTTCGGCAGCCCAGGGCCAGTTCGGCAACCTGATCTTCGGCTTCGCCGTGACCGAAGCGCTCGGCATTTTCTCGCTGCTGATCGCGCTGCTTTTGCTGTTCGTTCCGCTCTGAGCTGCACCCACTCGCGCCGCCTCCGGGCGGCGCGCCTGACCGCAACAGGAGAACCCCGTGGCTGAAAAAAGTCATGGTACCCCGGCCAAGGGCACCGGCGCCCACACCGAAGCCGACGGCGGACACGGCGGAGGATTTCCTCCGTTCGAGTCGAGCACGTTTGCTTCGCAGCTGGTGTCGCTCGTCATTGCATTCGTCGCGCTCTACGTGATCGTTTCCCGCTTTGCGCTGCCGCGCGTCGAAAGCGTGATCGACGCACGTCAGAACGCGATCGAGGGCGATCTGGCGGCGGCGCAGAAGTTCAAGGACGAGTCGGACGCGGCGCTGAAAGCGTATGAGACCGAACTCGCTTCCGCCCGCGCCCGCGCCCAGGCCATTGGCAACGAGACCCGCGAGAAGCTGAATGCGGCCGCGGAAGCCGAGCGCAAGACGCTGGAGGACCAGCTCACCGCCAAGCTTGCCGCCGCCGAGAAGCAGATCGCGGCAACGCGGGAAGCCGCGATGAGCAATGTCCGCGGCATCGCAGCGGACGCGGCCGGCGCCATCGTCCAGCGCCTCACCGGCGTGCTGCCCGACAGCAAGACGGTGAGCAAAGCCGTTGATGTTTCGTTGAAGGGATAGACCGATGTTTACCGAACCGGAAACCTGGGTCGCGATTGCCTTCGTCATCCTGCTGGTGCTGTTTGCCTATCTCGGCATCCACAAGACGGTACTGACGGCGCTCGACCATCGCGGCGAACGCATCAAGGCGGAACTTGACGACGCCCGCCGTCTGAAAGAGGAGGCCGCCAAGCTGCTCGGCGAGTATCAGACCCGCCGCGCCAGCGCCGAGCGCGAGGCCGAGGAGATTGTCGCCAACGCCAGGGCGGAAGCCGAGCGCATCGCGACCGAAGCCAAGGCCAAGATGGAAGACTTCGTCGCCCGCCGCACCAAGACCGCCGAGAGCAAGATTGCGCTGGCCGAAGCCCAGGCATTGGCCGACGTCCGTGCCGCCGCGGCCAACGCTGCGGTCGAAGCCGCCTCGACCATCCTGTCGCAATCGGTCAAGGGCTCGGTCGCCGACGACCTGCTCGCCAAGGGCATTGCCGAGGTTCGCGCCAAGCTGAACTGAGCGCTTTCCTCCATCAATCAAAAGCCGGCGCGAGACGATCGCGCCGGCTTTTTTATTGCTTCTTCTTCTTCGGTGCCGGGCGTTCGGGCTTTAAGGCCTGCGGGTCGAATCCGATATAGAAGATGTAGCTGTCACCGACGGCGCCGGGGGGCGCCGGATAGGTGAGGTCTTCGGCGACCAGCGTGAACGGCTCGCTGCCGCTCTCGGTCATATTGACGGTGGTCTGGTAGGCCTTGGTGGCGATGGTCTTCTCAGATACGCCGCCATGCACCACTGCGACACGTATAGGGACCTGGACCGAGGCCGGCGCGCCGGCGGGGCCCGCGATGACGCGGCCCTGAATGCCGATCCGCGCCGTGATCACGCCGCCATTGATGCTGCATTCGCGGGCCATCTTGCTGATCGTCGCCTGGAACCGCAGGTCGTTGCCGACCGGCTGCTTGCCGGGCGCAGCGACCGCGTAGGTGGATGCGCCTGACCGGACCGTGACCGGCGGACAGGTCAGATCGCCAGTGTCCTGCGGAACTGCCGGCGCAGCGGTGGCGGGCTCCTCGTCCGACTTACCGCCGAACAGGCTCTTGAAACGGTCGGTCAGCGATTGCGCCGATGCCGGCGCCGCCGTCAGGCAGGCCAGACCGCCCGCGACCGCAGCCACAGCCATCACTCTGGCCAAACGATTGTCACCCATGCGACGTCCCCGAAATCCCATCGTCCCACGTGAATTTGTTCGCGGCGGCGTTATAGCAGCCCAATGGCGGCGAACCCAAGGCACCCAAAAGGCTTAGAAATCAACGGTTCAGCCGCGGAAATCCTCATGCAGGAGGCCAAACAGCAGGTGGTCCTGCCAGATGCCGTTGATACAGAGATAGCGCCGCGCCAGCCCCTCGCGGGTGAAGCCGCATTTCTCCAGCACCCGGATCGACGGCGTATTGGAGGGAATGCAGGCCGCCTCGATGCGGTGCAGATTGAGCTCTCCGAACAGCGTCGGCAGCAGCACCCGCAGCGCCGCGGTCATGTAGCCGCGGCCGGCGTGAGGCTCGCCGACCCAATATCCGATGGTGCCGGCCTGCACGATGCCGCGGCGGACATTGGCGAGCGTAATGCCGCCGATCATGGCGCCATCACGCTCACGGAAGATGATGAAGGGATAGGAGCGGTCGGCGGCGATATCCTCGGCGTAGCGGCGCAGCCGGCGACGGAACCCGGCGCGGGTCAGATCGTCCGACGGCCAGATCGGCTCCCATGGCGTCAGATAGGTCCGGCTTTGTTCGCGCAATTGCGCCCATTGCGGAAAGTCCGCCATCTGGGGAGCGCGCAGCAGGAGACCGTGGCCGCGCGGCACGAGCGCAGCCGGTCCGCTGGTTGGCAAACGAAACAGGGCCATGCCCGCTCTCTCCCGCCCTAACTAGCTCTCCCTCGCCCCGCTCTGGCGGGGAGAGGGTCGGGGTGAGGGGCTCTCTCGACGAGCCGTATTCGCAGAGAGAGCCCCTCACCCGGCGCTTCGCGCCGACCTCTCCCCGCAAGCGGGGAGAGGTTAACAACCTTAATGTAGGAGCGTTTTCGCCTTTGACCGCGTCAATCCTTCCGCAAAAGACACCGCCGTTTCCAGGCCCCTTCCGCTGCCAAGCGCGACAACCGCCGGCCGGCTGCGGGATAATAGCGCATGCGCCGCGCTGCGGGTCGATTCGATGGAGACCGCATCGATCCTGGTGACCAGCTCCTCCACCGTCAGCGGCCGTCCATAGGCCAGCACGTGCCGCGCAAGCTGTTCGGCCCTGGACGAGCAGCTTTCCAGCGCCATCAACAGCCCCGCCTTCATCTGCGCCTTGGAGCGCGCGATCTCGGCTTCGGTCAGGGTTTCCACGGCGTCGTTGATGACGTCGACGATGACCTCCATCATCTCCGGGGCGTCGCCGGGATCCGTGCCGGTGTAGAGGCCGAAGAACCCGGTGTCGGTATAGGGCGCGTGGAAGGTGTAGATCGAGTAGCAGAGGCCGCGCTTTTCGCGCACTTCCTGGAACAGCCGCGACGACATCCCGCCGCCCAACGTGTTGGTGAAGACCTGCAGCGAGAACAGCGACAGGTCGGTCTGCGGCACGCCTTCGAGCGCCAGCGTCAGATGCGCCTGTTCGAGATCGCGGTGAACCACGCGCGAGCCGCCCTTGCCGAACATCGCGGCCTGCGGCTTCGGTGCCGGCGTGGCGTCGAAGCTGGCAAACTTCTGCGCCGCTTCCTCCACCACGCGCTTGTGGTCGACCGCGCCGGCGGCCGCCACCACCATGTCGGGGCCGCGGTAATGCGTCGAAAGATAGCCGCGCAGCATGTCGCGATCGAAGTTCTTCAGCGTCTTCGCGGTGCCGAGCAGCGACCGGCCCATCGGCTGGTCCGGAAAGCAGAGCTCGTTGAGGTGCTCGAATACGACGTCGTCGGGCGTATCCTGCGCCGCGCCGATTTCCTGCACGATGACGCTCTTCTCGCGCTCGAGTTCGTCAGGCACAAAGGACGGATTGGTGAGGATGTCGGAGAGCACGTCGAGCGCGAGCGGCACGTCGGCCTTCATTACCCGGGCATAGTAGGCCGTAGTCTCGGTCGAGGTCCCGGCATTGAGGTCGCCGCCGACCGCCTCGATTTCTTCCACAATCTCGCGCGAGGAGCGCCGCGTCGTGCCCTTGAAAGCCATGTGTTCGAGGAGATGCGAGATGCCGTGCTCGTTCGGCTTTTCGTCGCGACCACCAACGCCGGCCCAGACGCCGAGCGCTGCGGTTTCCAGATGCGGCATGGTGTCGGTGACGACCGTCAGGCCGGATGGCAGCTTGGTGACGTCAACGCTCATCCCGCAACTCCCTGCTTCGCAGCGCGGCTGACCGAGCGCACGAATCGCTCCACCTCGGCTGAATCGTTTTTCATCACCGTGATATGTTCGGATTTGGTCATGAGGCCGTCGAGCCAGGCCGGCAGTTGCGGCCGCACGCCGCACGCGGCTTCCACGGCATCGGGGAACTTGGCCGGATGCGCGGTCGACAACACGATGTTGGGGATCTTCGAATCCGACGTATCGCGATCGGCCACCGCCAGCGCCACCGCGGTATGGGGATCGACGAGGTCGCCGACCTCGCGCCAGGCGGCGCGGATCGCGGCCGACGTCTCGGTCTCGTCGGCCCGGCCGGCGTCGAACTCCTCGCGGATCGCGGCCAGCATGGCATCCGGCAGCACGAAACGTCCGGACTGTTTTAGCGAGGCCATCAGCCGGCGGACACTGTCGGGATCGCGACGGCTGGCCTCGAACAACAGCCGCTCGAAATTCGAGGAGACCTGGATATCCATCGAAGGCGAAGCCGAGGCATGAACCTCGCGGACTTCATAGATGCCGGTCTTGAGCGTGCGCGGCAGGATGTCGTTGATGTTGGAGGCGATGCGCAGCCAGCGCACCGGCAGCCCCATCCTCTTCGCCACGTAGCCTGCAAAGATGTCGCCGAAATTTCCCGTCGGCACTGTGAAATCCACGGTTCGCGCGGGCGCTCCGAGCGCCACCGCCGACGTGAAGTAGTACACTACCTGCGCGACGATCCGCGCCCAGTTGATCGAGTTGACGCCCGACAACGAGACCGCGTCGCGAAAGCCGTGATGGTTGAACATCGCCTTCAGGATCGCCTGGCAATCATCGAAGGTGCCCTCGATCGCCAGCGCATGCACGTTGGACGCGCCCGTCGTCGTCATCATCCGCCGCTGCACGTCGGAGATGCGCCCGTTCGGGAACAGCACGACCAGATCGACATTGTCGAGATTGGCGAACGCATCAACCGCGGCGCCGCCGGTGTCGCCTGAAGTGGCGACCACGATGGTGGTGCGCTGGCTGCGCTTGGCCAGCACATGATCCATCAGCCGCGAGATCAACTGCATCGCGACGTCCTTGAACGCCAGCGTCGGACCGTGGAACAGCTCCAGCACGAATTGATGGGGGCTGACCTGGTTCAGCGGCACCACCGCGGGATGGCGGAACGTCGCATAAGCCTCATTCGCCATGCGGCCGAGGTCAGCGTCGGAAATTTCGCCTGCAGCAAACGGCTTGATGACGTCGACGGCAACTTCCCAATAGGGCCGGCCGAAGAAAGAGGCGATGGTCTCGCTCGATAACTGCGGCCAGACCTCAGGCACGTAGAGGCCGCCGTCGCGGGCGAGCCCGGTCAGCATCACATCGCAGAAACCCAGGACGGGGGCCTCCCCCCGCGTCGAAATATAGCGCGTCAAACTACCCTCCAAAGGCGCAAGCCCTATGCCAAGCCTTTGATATTAGCCATGAATTAGATTTCGCCAAGCGCGAAGCGAGGGCGCACCATAATGGGTTTTGTGTCGAAGGGGAAATGGCATGAGAGGGGAAAAGACTGTTCAAGACGCGCGGCGTCGCCCTTCCACGTCATTTGCGAGCGTAGCGAAGCAATCCACATCGGCGCCGGGACAGATGGATTGCTTCGCGGAAGCCTGTCATCGGGCGCGCGACCCGCGATGACGTAGAGCGCCGAATCACCACAAGCCGTCATCCCCGCGAAGGCGGGGGATCCAGTACGCCGCGGCCTCTCGATTCAGTACCAGCGCCTCTGGGATATTGGGTCACCCGCCTTCGCGGGCGACGACAGCCGAGTTCGGATCTTGCCGCAGCATCTGCGGAGCGAGAGCAACGCTAAGGCCAGCGCGCCGTCACCCATATCGAAGCACATCGACCGGATCGAGCCGCGCGGCGCGCCAGGATGGATAGAGCGTCGCGAGCAATGACAGCGTCAATGCCATGACCACGACGGCGGCAGTTTCGGCAAAATCGATCTCCGCCGGCAGTTTTGACAAGAAGTAGAGTTTTGGCGGAAACAGCTCGGTATTGGTGAGCCAGGACAGGAATTGCCGGATCGTTTCGATATTCAGGCAAATCAGCATGCCGACGAGCAGTCCGGTCACCGTGCCGAGCACGCCGATCGCACCACCTGCGATCAGGAATATACGCATGACTGCCCCTCGCGAGGCGCCCACGGTGCGCAGAATGGCGATGTCGCTGCCCTTGTCCTTCACCAGCATGATCAGGCCCGATACGATGTTCAGCGCGGCAACCAGCACGATCAAGGTCAGGATCAGGAACATGACATTGCGCTCGACCTGAAGTGCGGCGAAGAAGGCCGAGGTGCGCCGCCGCCAGTCGACGAGGAACACCGGCCGCCCCGCGGCGTCAGCTACCGGTCTTCGGAAGCTGTCGACCCGGTCAGGGCTGCCGTCGATAAAAATTTCGATGGCACTCACGTCGTTCACGGTTGAAATAGGCCTGCGCCTCGGCGAGCGGCAGAAAAACCATGACGGAATCATATTCCGACATGTCGATGCTGAACACCGCCGCAACCTTGTACGGCTTGATACGCGCCGTCGTGCCCTTCGACCTCACTGCGCCATCTGGCGCGACCAGCGTGATATTGTCGCCGGCACGCAGCGACAATTGATCGGCAAGCCTGCGCCCGATGGCGACCCCCCGCCCCTCGTTGAATTCATCCAGCGAGCCCTGCTGGATATTGCCGGCGATCGCGGCCAACTTGTTGAGATCGTCGGAGCGGATGCCGCGAACGAGCACGCCGGAGGCGTTGTGCGCCGATGATGCCAGGGCCGGAGCGTCCACCACGGGAGCGGCGAGCCGTATGCCTGGAACCTGACTGATGCGTTCGGTGACGTCCTCCCAATCCGTCAGCGGCGCCTCAAGCGGTTGCACCAGAAGATGGCCGTTCAGGCCGACGATCTTGTCCACCAGCTCCTTGCGGAAGCCGTTCATGACCGCCATCACGATAATCAGCGTCGCAACGCCGAGCATGATGCCGAGGAAGGAAAAACCGGCGATAACGGAAATGAAGCCTTCCTTGCGACGCGCCCGCAGATACCGCCCGGACAGCAGCCATTCGAATGCCGAGAACGGCAGGGGGCGCGGATTCTCCATGGTTAATTCATAGCGCGTTTTTGGAACGATTGGCGCGCTAGCTTTGAAGAATGATCCTCGTCCACCGCCATATTCCTGCCACGCCAGATCAGGGCGCCGCGGGCTGTGAACGACAACGGTGTCTCAACAAAGCAAGAAGAAGTGGAGAGCCGGGAGCCTGGCCATGACGAAAGCGCGACTCGCTTTCATACAGTCAGCAAAGAGCCTGAAGATGTTGGCTGCATTTTCCGTCAAGCTCTCAAAATCAAGTCCGGTATTGTTCGTCGCTGACCTTTTCCATCCAGTCGACGGTCTTGCCGTCGAGCCGCTCCTGGATGGCGATATGGGTCATCGCCGTGGTCGGCGTCGCGCCATGCCAGTGTTTCTCGCCGGGCGGAAACCAGATGACGTCGCCCGGGTGGATTTCCTCGACACGTCCGCCCCAGACCTGCACCCAGCCGCGCCCCGAGGTGACGATCAGGGTCTGACCGAGCGGATGGGTGTGCCATGCCGTGCGCGCACCGGGCTCGAATGTGACGTGCGCACCGGCGACACGCGCCGGATCGGGCGCCTGCATCAGCGGATCGACGCGCACGCTGCCGGTGAAATATTCCGCAGGTCCTTTGCCGGACGGCTGTGAACCGCTTCGCTTGATTTCCATCGTTCCGTTCCTTGCATTAGCCGGGACAGCCGGCGTTGTTCCTGCTGCCAGCACCGCGAGGCCGGTGGTGGCGAGCAGGCGTCGTCGCGTGATCATGACGCTTTCCCCTTCGTGCTTGCGTCGAGCTTCGAAACGGTTGCGCCGCGTTACTGCTCAACCAACGTCCGGTAGCTGCTCCAGAAGCTTGTCTAGCGTGATCGGATAGTCGCGCACGCGCACGCCAGTGGCGTTGTAGATTGCGTTGGCGACCGCCGCCGCAACGCCGCAGATGCCGAGCTCGGCGATGCCCTTGGCCTTCATCGGCGACGATATCGGGTCGGTCTCGTCGAGGAAGATCATGTCCTGATGCGGAATGTCGGCGTGAACCGGCACCTCGTAGCCGGCGAGATCATGGTTGACGAAAAAGCCGGCGCGCTTGTCGACCACGAGCTCTTCCATCAGCGCCGCACCCACGCCCATGGTCATGGCGCCGATCACCTGGCTGCGCGCAGTCTTCGGATTGAGGATGCGGCCCGCCGCGCACACTGCGAGCATGCGGCGCACGCGGATCTCAGCGGTCGCAACATCGACGCCGACCTCGGCGAAATGCGCGCCGAAGGTCGATTGCTGGTACTTCTTGTCGAGATCGCCGAATTCAACTCCGTCTTCGGCTGTGAGCCCACCATCTGCCGCAGCTTGCACTAACGGCACGCGGCGATTGCCCGCGCGCACCTCGCCATCAGCGAACTCGGCCTCCGCTGAATTGAAGCCGAGTTTCTGGACGATTGCTTCTCGCAGCTTGACGCATGCCGCATAGACGCCTGCGGTCGAACTGTTGCCGCCAAATTGCCCGCCGGAGCCTGACGAGACCGGGAAGGTCGAATCGCCGAGACGTACCACCACCTTCTCCAGCGGGACGCCCATCATTTCGGCCGCGGTCTGCGCGATGATGGTGTAGCTGCCGGTACCGATGTCGGTCATGTCGGTCTCGACCGTCACCATGCCGTTGTTGTCGAGCCGCACGCGCGCGGCTGACTTCACCACCAAATTGTTGCGGAACGCAGCGGCGGTGCCGATGCCGATCATCCAGCGTCCGTCACGGACCCGGCCCGGTTGCGGATTACGCTCGCTCCAGCCGAACCGCTCAGCGCCGGTGCGGAAGCATTCGGTGAGTTGACGTTGCGAGAATGGCCGCGTCGGCCGTTCCGGATCGATCTGAGTATCGTTGAGGATACGAAACTCGATCGGATCAATCCCGAGCTTCTCGGCCATTTCGTCGATGGCGATCTCCAGTGCCATCATGCCCGAAGCCTCGCCCGGCGCGCGCATCGCGTTGCCTTCGGCGAGGTCGAGCGCCGCCAAGCGGGTTGCGGTCATGCGGTTCGCCCCGGCATATAGCAGCCGCGTCTGGCTGACCGCGCCCTCGGGCCTGCCGCCGGGCAGATTGCCGGACCACTCCTCATGTCCGATCGCCGTAATTTTGCCGTCGCGGGTTGCGCCGATACGAATGCGCTGGATCGTCGCCGGACGGTGCGTCGTATTGTTGAACATCAGCGGACGCTGCAGCGCCAACTTTACCGGCCGGCCAGCTGCGCGCGCGCCGAGCGCCGCAAGCAAGGCATCCGAACGCACGAATAGTTTGCCGCCGAAGCCGCCGCCGACGAAAGGCGAGACCAGCCGAACATTCTCCTTGGAAATGCCGAGCGTCTTCGCGACATCGCCCACTCCCCAGGCGATCATCTGGTTCGAGGTCCAAAGCGTGAGCTTGTCGCCGTTCCAGGCGGCGATCGAGGCATGCGGCTCCATCATCGCATGCGCCTGATCGGGCGTGGTGTAGGTGGCGTCGAGTTGAACCGGCGCTGCCGTGAATGCGCGGTCAAAATCACCAACCGAGGTATCGGCAGGGCCGCCGAACAGGGCCTTGGGCTTACCCGTGTCCTTGACCGCTTCAAGATCAAACGCGCCCTCCGCCTTGACATAATCGACGTGGACAAGCTCCGCAGCGGCGCGTGCCTGCTCGAAAGTGTCTGCGACCACAACCGCGATCGCCTGGTGATAATGTTCGATCTCGGGGCCGCCAAGCAGCCTCGCCGTGTTGCGCTCACCCTTGTCGAGCTTGCCGGCATTGTCGGCCGTAACGATCGCGCGCACACCGGGCGCGGCCTTGGCCGCAGCGAGGTCAATCCGGGCGATCCGTCCCTTTGCGATCGCCGAACCGACCACGTAGCCATAGGCCGGATTCGAAACGACATCGTGGCGCTCATACGCGTAAGGTGCGCGGCCCGTGGCCTTGAGCGGACCATCGATGCGATCGGCGGGCTTACCGACCACCTTGAGCTGGTCGATCGGATTGATTGTGGCAGGGGTTTCGAATCTCATGGATCAACCTTTCGGATCAACCTTTCGCTTCAGCCAGCACGGCGCCCAACGTGCGTTCCGCCAGCGCCAACTTGAATGCATTCTCCCGCGTCGGCCTAGCGTCGGCGAGCAACTGTGCGGCGACCGCCTTGGCGCCACGCGGCATCTGGGCCTCGGCCGCCTCGACACGCCATGGCTTGTGCGCGACGCCGCCGAGCGCAACACGCCCGGTTCCGTCGCGCTGCACGATCGCAGCCACCGACACCAGCGCGAAGGCGTAGGAGGCGCGGTCGCGCACCTTGCGGTAGATCTGTTTGCCGCCGACGGGTTTTGGCAGCGTCACCGCCGTGATCAATTCGCCCGGCATCAACGTCGTCTCGATATGCGGCGTATCGCCGGGCAGACGGTAAAATTCGGCAATCGGGATCGTTCGCGTCGTGCCATCGGGCCGCACGGTTTCGACCGTGGCATCGAGCGCGCGCATCGCCACCGCCATGTCGCTCGGATGGGTCGCGATGCAGGCTTCGCTTGCGCCTACGACAGCATGCTGGCGGCTGAAGCCGCCGATCGCCGCGCAGCCGCTGCCGGGCTTCCGTTTATTGCAGGACTGGTTGGTGTCATAGAAGTAAGGGCAGCGCGTTCGCTGCAGCAAATTGCCCGCGGTCGTCGCCATGTTGCGCAATTGCCCCGAGGCGCCGGCGAGCAGCGCGCGCGATAATACGCCGTAGTCGCGTCGCACGCGCGCGTCCGCGGCGAGATCGGTGTTGCGCACAAGCGCGCCGATACGTAGTCCGCCCTCTTGCGTCGACTCGATCTTGTCGAGTGCAAGGCCGTTGACGTCGATCAGATGAGCCGGCGTCTCGATCTCGAGTTTCATCAGGTCAAGGAGATTGGTGCCACCCGCGATGAATTTGGCATCCGGCTTGCGCATCGCGGAAGCAGCAGCCTCAGCTGGCGTGCGGGCGCGTTCGTAGGTGAATGATCTCATGCGGGCCTCCCGGCGACTTCCGATATTGCCTCGGCGATGTTGGAATAGGCGCCGCAACGGCAGAGATTGCCGCTCATGCGCTCGCGGAGCTCGGCATTGCTGAGTTGCGGCGGCGCGTTCAGGTCGGTGCTGACGTGGCTCGGGATACCGGCCTTGATCTCGTCGAGCACTGCGACGGCCGAACAAATTTGTCCCGGCGTGCAATAGCCGCATTGGTAACCGTCATGCTTGACGAAAGCGGCCTGCATCGGGTGCATATTCTCGGGCGTGCCGAGCCCCTCGACGGTCGTGATGCGCTCGCCCTCATGCATCACGGCGAGCGTCATGCAGGAATTGATCCGCCTTCCGCCAACAATGATGGTGCAGGCGCCGCACTGGCCGTGATCGCAGCCTTTCTTGGTGCCGGTGAGATGCAGGTGCTCGCGCAGCGCGTCGAGCAGCGTGGTTCTCGGGTCGAGCGTGAGGCCGCGCGCCGTTCCGTTTACGGTGAAGGAGACTTTCCATACGGCAGAGACTTCAGCGACGGCAGCCTCCACAGCAGGCGCTTGGGCATTGAGGATGGATGGCGCCGCGGTCAGCGCCATTGATGCGGCGCTTCCCGCCAACAGTTTACGCCGCGATAATTCGAAGTCGCTCGGACTTTTCATGTCGTGTTCCCGTTTGTGCTTTTCGCCCGGATCACGTTCGATAGGGCGCGGTCTTTACCGATGCCCGCAATATCCGGCTGCGCTCCTGTAACTGCGCCGCGTTCCGGCTGTTCCTAGCCGGCGTTCACGTTTGATAGAGCGATGGCCGGTGCGAGCGCGGCCGAGCCCAACATCTAGCGGCTGCGAGCGCGCCCTATTAGATGGTAGAATTAACTTGCACCTATGAACTGGATTCATGAATGGCGCGGCAAAACATCAGCGATCTCACCGCGTTCCTTGCGGTGGCGCGCGAAAGAAGCTTCACCCGGGCGGCGGCGCAGCTCGGTGTTTCACAGTCTGCGCTCAGCCATACGCTGCGCGGATTAGAGGAGCGGCTCGGATTGCGGCTGTTGACCCGCACCACGCGTAGCGTCGCGCCGACAGAGGCCGGCGAGCGGCTGTTGCGAACGGTCGGCCCGCGGCTGGAAGAGATCGATGCCGAAATGTCCGCCCTGACGGAACTGCGCGACAAACCGGCCGGCACAATTCGCATCACCGCGGCCGAACACTCGGCGAGCGCAATCCTCTGGCCGGCGCTGGCAAAGCTGCTGCCGCGCTATCCCGACATCAAGGTGGAGATCACCATCGACTATGGCCTCACCGACATCGTCGCGGAGCGCTACGACGCCGGCGTTCGCCTCGGCGAGCAGGTGGCAAAGGACATGATCGCGGTGCGCATCGGACCGGACTTCAGCATGGCGGTGGTCGGAGCGCCCTCCTACTTTGCTGGACATCCCAAGCCCGCCAAGCCCCAGGATCTGACCGCGCATAGCTGCATCAATATCCGGTTGCCGACCCATGGCGGGATCTACGCGTGGGAATTCGAGAAGCGCGGGCGCGGACTGAGGGTCCGAGTCGACGGCCAGTTGGTGTTCAACAACCTGGCGCTGCGGATGAGCGCGGTGCTGGCCGGGCTCGGCCTTGCCTATCTGCCGGAAGATCAGGCGCAGCCGTACCTCGCCGATGGCCGCCTGATCCGCGTGCTCGCCGATTGGTGTCCGCCATTTTCCGGTTATCACCTCTACTACCCGAGCCGCCGCCAGCTCACGCCCGCCTTTGCCGTGCTGGTCGAGGCGCTGCGTTACCGGCGATGATGCTTGTTGCCGGGCCAACAAAAAGGGCCGCAGGCGAACCTGCGGCCCTCTCTCCTGGAAGGGTCCGTCACTGACTTGTGCAGACCTTCATGGTTTTCATGCTGGTTTCGGCCTCGGTCTTGGTCTTGAAGGCGCCGTTGTCGACGATGGTGGTCGTCGTCGTGGTCGGCTTGGTATCGACCACCGTGCATTTCTTGGTGGTGGCGTCGCGAACCACATAAAATTCAGCAGCAAGCGCCGGCCCGGCGACGGCCGAAGCGGCAAAGGCCAGCGTCCCGATCATCAGAAACTTCCTCAAGGTGTCCTCCTCCGGTTTCCCAATGATGCAACCGGCAACTCCTGAGATAGTCGATTGTTCCAGTTTTTCCCGTCCGAGAGGATGCGCCGTCGGATGAGGCGGCGGCGAACTAGTCCGCGAACTAGTCCTCCTGGAGCCCTTCCAGGCTTTTGAGATATTTGAGCCCCTCGACCGCCAACAGCTCCGTGTCGGTCTCGCCTGCCATGCAGCGCTGTCGGATAAAGCGCTGGAGGCTGGCACGGCGTGCGTCGTTCTCGTCGATACTGCTGTGGATCAGCCGGTAGACGCTCCAGGCCCGTGCAAAGGCGGCTTCTGCGATATCCGGGCTGTTCATCCAGCTCTCCTTGCAAATGCCTCGCAAGGTTACTTTGCCAATTTTTCCCGTCAATCGGCGACAGACGATCGCCACGAAACAAAATCGATGATCGGGAACTTTTCGTTCTGATTGAATCAGAACCGGGCTCTAGATTCTTGTTTTGATGCGTTTTCTTGACGCGAACCGGTGTCCACCCCGGATCAAGTCCGGGGCAGGCTTCCGCTAACACGCTTTAGTGGCGTTCAGCCGAGCCCCATCTCGACCGCGATCCGGATCAAGTCCGAATGGTTCTTGGCGCCGAGCTTCTGCTTGAGCAGCGAGGTTGTGTTGGCCACCGTCTTGTAAGAAATCTCCAGCGCGTCGGCGACCTCGACAATCTTGTCGCCACGGCCCAACAGCCGCAGGATTTCCAGCTCGCGCGGCGTCATCAGCGACGCCGGATTGGCCTTGATCGAAGCTCCTGAGAACGTCACCGCCTCCGCCAGTTGCGGTGAAATGAAGTTCTCGCCGGCGGCCACCTTGCGGACGGCCCGCACCAGCATCCGGGGATCGTCACCCTTCGAAACATAGCCCTGCGCGCCCATCTCGATGGCGCGAACGACGAACGCCGGATCGTCATTCATGCTAAACATGATGATCCTCGCGCCCGGATCGTCCTTGCGGATGCGCCGCATCAGCTCGAAACCGGAAACGTCGGGAAGCTTGATGTCGATTACCGTGACGTCGGGCTTTCTGGCAATGTAGGCGCGGTGGCCGGACTTGGCGTCGGTGGCCTCCTCGATCTTGACGGAATTGTCCGAGGCGAACAGCGACCGGCAACCGGACAGAACCACCGGATGGTCGTCGACGATCAATACCTTCGTTGCCGATCTGGCGGAATTTTGCATCATCCTTCCCCTTTCGGGATAAATAAGCGGTTGCCAGCATTTGAAAAGAGAAATCTTGGGTTGCGGGAACTAGAATAGTGCAAATGTGGGAAAGGCTTTCTCTTAGAACGCGGCTGTTACTGCCGCTCGGCCTGATGTTCGTGGCCGCCCTGCTGGCCGGCGCCGTTTCGCTCCAGATCTTTGCCTCTGCGCACCTTGTGGAGGAAGCCGCGCCAGGGTCTCGCTCGGCCAGAACGGTCGCGGCGGCGCTCAATGCTGCACTTCAAGCCTCAGCCAATCCGCAAGCAACCCTCGACGCGTTCGTGCAATCGCTGGGAACGTCGGAAACGATCCGGTTTCGGCGCCTCGGGACCGACCTCGATGTTCACCCTCCCGAGGTGCAGACTCCCCTGGGAACGGTGCCTGAATGGTTCGTCCACCTCCTCGCCATCCCCGAATTCGGGACAGCCTTCCCCGTGATGGTCGAGGGGAAGCAGGTCGGCGATATCATATTTGCGCCGGACATGTCCGCCGACATCTACGAAAAGTGGATCGGATTTCTGGCGATGACCTGTTCCGGAATTGTCCTGATGCTGCTGACGGGGGCAATTGCCCACTTCACCGCGCGTTCCGCATTGGTACCGCTGCAAAATCTGGGCGACGGCCTGACCCGCATGCGAACGGGGAATTACGAACAGCTAATTTCCCCTGCCGGTCCGCCCGAGATCCGCAGGAGCGCGCAGGAAGCCAACGAACTCGCCCGCACCCTCAATCGCCTCAGCCAGGATAATCGTAGCCTGCTGCGCCGGATCGTGTCGCTGCAGGATGACGAGCGGCAGGACATGGCGCGCGAGCTCCATGATGAGCTCGGGCCATTGCTGTTCGGGATTCGCGCCAACACGGTGGCGCTCTTGGAGACGATCCCGTCCGCTAATGCGGAGTTGAGGAGCGCGGCCGATGGCATTTTGCAGTCGGTCGAAACATTGCAGCAGGCAAACCGCCGCATCCTCGACCGCCTGCGGCCGCTCTACATTCAGGAGCTCGGCCTGGAGAAGAGCATCCGAACACTGCTGCAGAATGCGAAGGCGCAGTCGCTTGGTTTGAAAGTGACGTCGCAGATCGACGCTGATCTGAACGAGGTCGACGGGCTGCTGTCGCAGACGATCTATCGCGTGATCCAGGAGGCTGTGACAAACGCGCTCCGCCACGCCAAAGCGAAATCGATGCATGTCGCGGCGGGGATCAACGAGCGCGAAGTGACCGTGGAAGTATCCGACGACGGCATCGGATTTCCGGCGGATCGGGTATTCGGCCGCGGACTGACGGGAATGCTGGAGCGCGTTCGGGCGCTGAGCGGGACGCTTGAGTTGTTGCGCGAGGCAGGGCGCACCTGCGTACGTTGCCGGCTTCCAGCAGGCGATTCCGCCCCGCATTCCCGACAGGCAGGCCGGGACTGACGTCAGCTGCCCTCAACGGCGGCAGCTTCCCGGCATAGGGGCCGGCCCGACGGGGCACAGATGGTCCGCTGGATCTTGCCGTCACGCGAAAAAGTGAACGCGATGCGGACGGGCGTGCCTTCGTGGCTCAGGTAGTCGAGCACGACGCCCTCAGTGGTCGGCGTGATTTCCTCCAGCCCGAATGCCGTGGGTGCGATCGCATCGAGGCGCGGCCGCCAATAGGATTCGAGCGCGGCACGGCCGTCACTGACCTTGACCTCGCCGCACTGGCATTCGGCCTTCGCGTCATCTGCATAGAGGTCAAGCAATGTCGCGAGGTCGCGATTGCGGCACGCGTCCAGCCAGTCGACCACCAATGCTACCTGATCGAAATCATCAGCCAATTCCGTGATCCCATCCACGTTGCCATACCTTGTCCGGAGTACTGACGCGGGTGACGGAGTATGGCGATCGTCGTGAATGGACACTGAACAGCCTATTTCCGGAACTCACCGTGGCACCTAAATGATTGTGCGGAACAAAGGTTCCATTAAGCTAGTCCGGACGAATACGGGGATGGAACTTTAGGCGCGGCGCTGCGCGCGCCACCACACGCTGAACGCGATAACGACCGCAAACGCCAGCGTGAACCAAGTAATGGCGTATTGCAGGTGATTGTCCTTGAGATGCACGGAAAGCGGCCCGGGCTTTGGGATGCCGCTCTCAGGTGCAGGCGTTTCCAGATCGACATAGAACGGCGCGATGGCCTTGTCGCCCTCGCCCCAGCCGAGCGTGCGCGCCATCGCGAGGTGATCGCGGGTGAACCACAGCCGTGTTGCCGCGCTCTCCGGCGGAGTCAGCGTCCCGGCGCTTTCGGGGAAACGCATGTAGCCGGTGAGCGTCGCGGGCTGGCCGGTCACGAGACGGCCCACTGCGCGATCCTGCTGGCTGCGGTCCTGCATCGTGTTCTGCACAAAACCGGCATTGACCACGATGACGCTGCCATCGGCGAGTTGCGCTGGCAAGAATGCCCAGGTGCCGGGACCGGAGACATCGTCGCGGACCGCGGAGCCTGCGCTATAAACCATCGCGTCCGGCAGTGTCGCGTAGGTCGCGGTGAAGCTGACGCGGCGGAATTCGTCTTTGGCCGGATTTAGCGAACTCCATTGCGTTTGCGCCGGCAGCGCCTCGGGCGCGGCCGCGAGCCGCTCATTCAGCTTGGCGATCAGCGCGTGCTTCTCGACCCGGCGCTGCAATTGCCAAACGCCAAGGCCGGCGAAGACCCCCACCATGATCAGCGTGAAGACGGCAAAGCCGGTGACCGGCCGCCGCCGTGACGAAAGGCCGTTCATTTCGGCTCGCGGTCGATAAGCCGTCCGGGCGCCGCCTTGTGATGGAATTGCAGCGCGATCAGAAGCGACTTCATCGAGCGTAACGGCAGAAGCGTGGTCACTGCGATCAGCGGCAGCCAGAGCGCCGCATGCAGCCAGAACGGCGGCTGATATTTGATTTCGACGATCAGGGCGGCGGTGACCACGATGGCGCCGGCCAGCATGATGATGAAGATCGCAGGACCGTCGCCAGAATCGATGAAGGCGTAGTCGAGCCGGCAAGCTTCGCAATTCGGGCGCAGGTCGAGGAAGCCCGCATAGAGCTTGTCCTTGCCGCAACGCGGGCAGCGGCAGGCGAGGCCGCGGAGTGCGCTCTGGGTTAGTGTGGGTGATCGGTCAGGCGTCATATTCCATCCTTCCCCTCTCCCCTTGTGGGAGAGGGTGCACTCGCGAAGCGAGGGCGGGTGAGGGGTTCTCTCCGCGGATGCAGACCCTTCATCCGTCTCGCCGCCGCTGCGCGTCCATAGCCGATGCAAAGCATCGGCGTCCTTTTTCTAAGTACGGCGGCCGACGGCCGCCTATGCCACCTTCTCCCAACAGGGGAGAAGGAAGAAAGAAAAAGGGGCGGTCCTTCCGACCGCCCCCTTGTAGCACGTCAACCCTGCATCAGTGCCCGGCCACCGGTCCCGAACCGCGGAACCAGACGTAGATCGTGACGAACAGGAACAGCCACACCACGTCAACGAAGTGCCAGTACCAGGCCGCGAATTCGAAACCGAGATGCTGCTTCGGCGTGAAGTGGCCGGCATAGGCGCGGAACAGGCAGACCAAGAGGAAGACAGTGCCGACCAGCACGTGGAAGCCATGGAAACCGGTCGCCATGAAGAAGGTCGCGCCGTAGATGTTGCCCGAGAACGAGAACGTGGCGTGGGCATATTCATAGGCCTGCACGGCGGTGAAGCAGGCGCCGAGCACGACGGTGAGAATCAGGCCGTATTTGAGCCCTTGGCGGTCGTTCTCCAGCAGCGCGTGGTGCGCCCAGGTCACCGTTGTGCCCGAGGTCAGCAGCAACAGCGTGTTGAGCAGCGGCAGATGCCAGGGGTCGAAGGTCTCGATGCCCTTCGGCGGCCAGGTGCCCGGCACGGGGCAGGCGCCGGCAGCCGTCCCCGGACCGCAACCGAACACCGCGTCGCGGGTGGCGTGGACCGCATCCGCAGGAAACAGCGCGGAATTGAAGAACGCCCAGAACCAGGCAACAAAGAACATCACCTCGGAGGCGATGAACAGGATCATGCCGTAGCGATGGCTGATCTGCACCACGCGGGTGTGGTCGCCCTTGTACTGGGCTTCGCGGATCACGTCGCCCCACCAGCTCGCCATGGTGTAGAGCACGCCGATGGTGCCGACGCCGAAGACGATTGGAGCACCGGAAAACATCTTGTGCATCCAGGCGATCGCGCCCACGGCCATGATGAAGGCCGAGATCGAGCCGACGACCGGCCACGGGCTCGGATCGACGAGGTGGTAGTCGTGGTGCTTCGCGTGCGCCGTAGCCATTGCGGTCTCTCCGTTAGATGTGCCGTTCCCTTCGGCACATATTCGTCTCAACAATCAAATCGCGAAATCCCGCCAGATACGGAATTCCGAGCTTACAGGCTTCCCTTGCGCTTGTCGGCTTCGCCGGCCGCGAGCGGCCGCTGTGCCGGTTCGCGCACGGGATAGAAGGTGTAGGACAGCGTAATCGTCTTCAGTCCGTCGTTCTCGCTGTCTTTCGCCAGCGCCGGATCGACGTAGAACACCACGGGCATCTCGCGCTTCTCGCCGGGGCCCATCGTCTGTTCGGTGAAGCAGAAGCAGTTGATCTTCTGGAAATAGGCGCCGACGGTGAGCGGCGCGACGTTGTAGGCGGCAACGCCGGCGGTGGCACGCGCGGCCTGGTTGGTCACGGTATAAAAGACGGTGACGACCTCGCCAATGCGGACTTCGATCTCGTTCTGCTCGGGCTCGAATTTCCACGGCAGTCCGGGGCCGACATTGGCGTCGAACCGCACTGCGATCTTGCGCTCCAGCGGCGCGTCAGATGGCGCCGAAGTCGCGACCTGCGTGGTGCCGTTGAAGCCGGTGGCGCGGCAGAACCAGTCGTAGAAGGGCACGGCGGCATAAGACGCGCCGACCATCAACACCACGACGAAGCCGCAGATCGAGGCAACGGCCGCATCGCGCGTCAGGGTACGGCGCGAGGCAAGCCTCTCGCCTTCCGCCCTGCCCTTGCTGATCTGCGGCTCGTTCTGCATCTCAATCACAACGGACGGACGAGAACGCCCGGCCCCTTGACCATGGTGACTGCGAAAAACAGCACGACGAGGACGCCGAGCGCGAGCGCAATGGCGATCGAGCGCTGACGGCGGCTTCGCTTCTGCGCCTCGGTGAGGACGATTCCATCTGGCTTGCGCTTGTCGTCCATAAGCGTTCCATGCGCCCCCTACCCGACGACCATAGCTGCGACGGCGCGAATCACGACCTCGAGCAGGAGCGTCGCAAACAGCGCGAACAGATAGAGGATCGAGAAGGCAAACAGCCGGCGGGTGGCGCGCTGCGCCTGCTTGCCTTCGCGGTGGCGGTAGACCTCGATCGCAAGCCACATCATGCCGGCGCCGAGCATCAGCGAAATGACGCCGTACACCGCGTCGAAATAGCCGAGCGGCCAGGGCGCGGCGGCGATGGCGACCAGCACGATCGTGTAGAGCAGTATCTGCAGCCGCGTCGCGTCGGGCCCGGCAACCACGGGCAGCATCGGAATCCCGGCGCGGGCATAGTCGTCGGAACGAAAGAGCGCCAGCGCCCAGAAATGCGGCGGGGTCCAGAAGAAGATGATGAGGAACAGGAGCAGCGGCTCAATCGACAGCGAGCCGGTGGCCGCGGCCCACGCCACGACAGGCGGCAGCGCGCCGGCGGCACCGCCAATCACGATGTTCTGCGCGGTCCAGCGCTTCAGCCACATCGTGTAGATCACCACGTAGAAGAAGATCGTGAACGCCAGCAACGCACCGGCGAGCCAGTTGACGAGGGTGCCGAGCGTCATCACTGAGAAGAACGACAGGATCAGGCCGAATGCCATGGCCTCGCCCTGCGTGATGCGTCCCCGCGGAATCGGCCGGTTGGCAGTGCGCGACATCAAAGCGTCTATGTCACCCTCATAGGCCATGTTCAGCGCGCCCGAGGCGCCGGCCCCGACCGCGATGCAGAGGATCGAGGTGAAGGCGATGACCGGATGGACGTGGCCGGGCGCGATGAAGAGGCCGACCAGCGCGGTGAAGATCACGAGCGACATCACCCGCGGCTTCAGCAGCGCGAGGTAATCACCGACATCAGCCTCGGAAACCCGGGGCAGAGCATCGATGGCATTGTGGTCGACTACCGACAAGATTTATCTCGCTTCACTAAAGCCGCGGCGCGCAACGATAGCGCGCCGCGGACAAATGTTTACTGCACGCGCGGCAGCACTTCGAACTGGTGGAAGGGCGGCGGCGACGTCAGCGTCCACTCCAGCGTGGTGGCGCCGGCGCCCCACGGATTGTTGGCAGCCGCCTGCTTCTTCACGAAGGCATCGACCACGCCGTAGATGAAGATCAGCACGCCGAAGCCCGAAACGTAGGAGCCGAGTGAGGACACCAGGTTCCAGCCCGCGAACGCGTCCGGATAGTCGACATAGCGGCGCGGCATGCCCGACAGGCCGAGGAAGTGCTGCGGGAAGAACACCAGGTTGACGCCGATGAAGGTGAACCAGAAGTGCAGCTTGCCGATGGTTTCCGAATACATGTAGCCGGACATCTTCGGGAACCAGTAGTACCAGCCCGCGAAGATCGCGAACACGGCGCCCAGCGACAGCACGTAGTGGAAGTGCGCGACCACGTAATAGGTATCCTGCAGCACGCGGTCGACGCCGGCATTGGCCAGCACGACGCCGGTGACGCCGCCGACCGTGAACAGGAAGATGAAGCCGATCGCCCACAGCATCGGCGTCTTGAACTCGATCGAGCCGCCCCACATCGTGGCGATCCAGGAGAAGATCTTCACGCCGGTCGGCACCGCGATCACCATGGTGGCGGCGACGAAATAGGCCTGCGTCGCGCTGGACATGCCGACCGTGTACATGTGGTGCGCCCACACCACGAAGCCGATGCCGCCGATCGCGACCATGGCGTAGGCCATGCCGAGATAGCCGAACACGGGCTTGCGCGAGAAGGTGGAGACGATCTGGCTGATCATGCCGAAGCCAGGCAGGATCAGGATGTACACTTCGGGGTGGCCGAAGAACCAGAACAGATGCTGGAACAGCACCGGATCGCCGCCGCCGTCGGCGGAGAAGAAGGTGGTGCCGAAGTTACGGTCGGTGAGCAGCATGGTGATGGCGCCGGCGAGCACCGGCAGCGACAACAACAGCAGGAACACCGTCACCAGGATCGACCAGACGAACAGCGGCATCTTGTGCAGGGTCATGCCCGGCGCGCGCATGTTGAAGATCGTGGTGATGAAGTTGATGGCGCCGAGAATCGAGGAGGCGCCGGCCAGATGCAGCGACAGGATCGCGAAATCGACCGCCGGTCCTGGATGGCCCGAGGTCGATAGTGGCGCGTAGATGGTCCAGCCCGCGCCGACACCGTTGGCGCCCGGCTCACCCTCGACGAAGGTGGACATCAACAGTAGCGCGAAGGAAGCCGGCAGCAGCCAGAACGAGATGTTGTTCATGCGCGGGAACGCCATGTCGGGCGCGCCGATCATCAGCGGCACGAACCAGTTGCCGAAGCCGCCGATCATCGCCGGCATCACCATGAAGAAGATCATGATCAAGCCGTGCGAGGTCACGAACACATTGTAGGTGTGGGATTCGTGGAAGAACTGGACGCCGGGATACATCAGCTCGATGCGGATCGCGATCGACATCGCAGCCCCGATGACACCTGCGAAGATCGCGAAGATAAGGTACATCGTGCCGATGTCCTTATGGTTCGTCGAATAGAGCCAGCGCCGCCATCCGGTCGGATTGGCATGCGCATGGTCGTCATGGGCGTGATCGTGGTGTGTCGCAGCGGTCGTTGCCATTTTGTAATCCTGCCTTGCAGTCCCTTTGCGGACCTTTTCAGGTCCCGTCGCCCTTGTCCCTTGCGTGTCCCTTGGCCTGCGCCCTACTGCGCGGCCTGGCCCCCAGCCGAGGCGTAGGTGTTCGCCGGGTTGGTCGCATATTTCTTCTTCGCCGCCTCAACCCAATCAGCGAATTCCTGATCGCTCACCACCTTCACCGCGATCGGCATGAAGGCGTGGTCCTTGCCGCACAGTTCGGAGCACTGACCGTAATACATGCCGGTCTTGGTCGCCTTGAACCAGGTCTCGTTGAGACGGCCGGGGATCGAGTCAATCTTGATGCCGAACGACGGCACCGCAAACGCGTGGATCACGTCAGCGCCGGTGGTCTGGACCCGGATCACCTTGTTGACCGGCACCACCATCTCGTTGTCGACGCCAAGCAGGCGCGGCTGCTTGTCCTGAGCCATCAGCGAGTCGAACTCGAACTTGCCGTTATCGGGGTAGGCGTAGCTCCAATACCACTGCTTGCCAGTGACCTTGACGGTCAGGTCAGCCTTGGGAATGTCGAGCTGTTGGAACAGGAGGCGGAACGACGGCACCGCGATACCAACCAGGATCAGCACCGGGATCAGCGTCCAGGCCACCTCGATCAGGGTGTGGTGGGTGGTCCGGGAGGGCACCGGATTGGCCCCGGCGTTGAACTTCACCACCACGATGACCAGCAGCGCCAGCACGAACAGGGTGATCAGCGTGATGATCACCAAGAGCAAGTTATGGAAGCTGATGATGTTTTCCATCACCGGGGTAGCGGCTTCCTGCAGCGTGATTTCCCACGGCTTTGGCTGCTGCCCAAAAGCCGTCCCGCCGGAGACGAGCGCCATGCCCGCTACCGCCAACCCCAGCAACCGCCGGCCCATCAGGCCCTTCGACATCTTCATGCCGCTCGCGCTCCCTTAGAAATAGTCCCCAAAGCATTTCCGCCGGATGGCAGGAAATGCCGCACGATCCGCCCTCACAAACGGCCTACCGGAGGTACTTTTGAAGTACACCTTCGAAAGTACCTGCAACAGTATTGCTGCAGTACCCCGGGCCAGATCGTTAGAACGCGTCGAAATCCAGCCTCTCAAATCATAATTCCAAGGCTCTCGCAATGCAGTAGTGGTGCGCAAAGCCATGCGTCACCTGCTATTCGCCGGACGTCGGATTTCCCCGACAAATCAGGCAAAACCTGCCGTTTGGCAGGCCTGCACCGCTTGACAGCCCGATTGCCGGATGTAGGCACAGTCATGGTGCTCCCGAGCGACCTGATTCGCTTGGGCCGGATGGTCCTTGATGGCGTGGATAGGCTCTCGGACCGCCTTCAAGGCGCCGTCATTGCGTATCAGTCCGGGTAAGTCCAGTTACAATATGTGCTGCCGGCGCTGCCGGAAATCGTGAGAGGATCGACCCGGATGGGGCGTTCGAAACATCAGGCGGGACGACATCAGGCAGGATCTCGCCTGGAACCGGCCCGCTGGCTCGGCGGCCTGCTCGCCGTGGCCTTCCTGCTCGACCTGACCCAGGCGGCGAGCGCGCAGGGCGCGGTGCGGTCGGTCCATGGCGACTGGCAGATCCGCTGCGACACCCCGCCTGGTGCCCAAGGCGAGCAATGCGCGCTGATCCAGAGCGTGGTCGCCGAGGACCGCTCCAACGCCGGCCTGACCGTGATCGTGCTGAAAACCGCCGACCAGAAGAGCAAGCTGATGCGGGTGGTCGCCCCCCTTGGCGTGCTGCTGCCCTCCGGGCTCGGCCTGAAACTCGATAACCAGGACGTTGGGCGGGCCGGGTTCGTGCGATGCCTGCCGAATGGCTGCGTCGCCGAGGTGGTGATGGACGAAAAACTCTTGGGCCAGCTCCGGGGCGCCAAGACGGCAACTTTCATTATCTTTGAGACTCCCGAAGAGGGGATTGGGTTTCCGCTCAGCCTGAACGGGCTCGGCGAGGGGTATGACAAGCTGCCGTGAGGGCGGAGCCGATAGCTTCGCAAGATCCGGCTGATCGACTTAACCGGAATTGCCGTAGTAATCGAGCAATCGGCGCGCCTCGATGGAAAGCCAGTCTGCTTCACCGCTGATATAGCCTTCGACTTGCCCGGTGATGCCGATCAAAAAGGTAATGGGCATGCCATAGAGCGCGAACGGCGTGTCGGCTTGGCCGCTTGCGCCGGCTCTTGCCACAAGTCCTTGCGGATCAAGCCCGATCGCAAGGCGCCGGAGCTTCAGCCCTTTCACAAAAGGCGCAATGACCGAGCGGTCGCGATCCGTTGCCACGGCGATCACCATGAGATTCCTGACGTCGCTCGCCGCCAGACTGTCCAGCATCGGCAGTTCGGTCCGGCAGGCCGGACACCAGGTCGCCCAAAAATTGACGAGCACCACCTTCCCTCTCAAGGAGGTCAAATCGATCGCGCCTCCGGAGAGACGCGGAATCGGTACAGACGGGATAGGCCTCGCGCCACGAAGCTGGATGAACTGATGCCGGGAGGTGGCGAATGGCGGCGGACCTTGGGCCTGGGCGCCATTGGATGCAGCCGACATCGCGACCGAGGTGCCGGCCCCGAGCAGCCCTGCAACGACCGTGCGGCGTGTTGGCCCGCGATGTGGCGCCATGGTGCGTGTCCGCTTGTCATGACCGGATGTAGGACCAACCGGCTTCCTGCAATTCGATGATGCGTCCGGGCCCGCTCGGCACCAGATCGACATTGTCGATCAGCGTGATCGGGCGGCCCTCGCTGCGCTGCATGCCCTGCTTCGTCGCATCGCAGACCACGAAGCGGATGTTTGGGTTCACCGCCCTTACCACCTGCAGCATATCCTTCACCGGCGACGTGTTGACACGGAACATGTGAACGCCGGCATTGTAGGCGACGATCTCGATCATGAACGGTTCGTTGCGGTCCTGGTAGTATTTCGGAAGGTTGAGCGACGTCGAGATCAAGGCCCGCATCGTGGTGGGATCGTCGCTATTGATCGGCAGCACCAGCCGATGCACCGGAGGCGAGGCGCGCTTCGCGTCCGGTTTCGAGACGGCGGAGCCCGGCTCGGTCAGCAACAACGTCACGACCAGCGGCACGATGAAGGTCAGCGCCAGCCCGACCCATTTGATTACCTGGCGGAAAGACAGGCGCATTATCGCGGCTTCAAAATGCCCTGGCGAGAGAAGCAATCTCCTCGCGCTTGGAATAGGCGACGAGCACGTTCAATACGAGCAGGACCATTGCCGGTACCGGCGATCCCCCGATGACGAACAAATGCGTGATCACCGCGCCGATCATGATGCAGATGAGCAGCAGCGCACCGAAGCCGGCCTTTCGCGGAAGCAGCAGCAGGATTGCCCCGATGATCTCGAGACTGCCGGTCAAATAGCGAAACCATTGGCCAAGCCCAATATGGTGAAACTCGTCCACCATCATCGGCACGCCGTAGAGCTTGACGCCCCCGGCCGCCAGGAACGCCAGCGCCAGCAATCCTCTGACAATCCACACGGCAACATAGGTCCAACGGCGCTCGGCAGGCACAGCAACGTCCGACATCGAAACTCCCGAAAATTTGAGAAACGGTCCGCGGCCGCGAGCACCAGGCCTTAATGTGTCGAAGGCTTAAGGCGACCGCGGGCTTTCAAGACCAAAATTCGGTACTAAGATGAAATTGACAAGTAGGATGATTTTTCTGGTGTAGTATGAAAAAGCAGACTAATGAGCCCGCGCCGTCCGAATGCCCCGCAGCGCCGCAGCTTCAGCGCGCGCTTCGCGTGCTCTCCGGCAAGTGGAAGGGCGAAATCCTCTGGCAGCTTGTCGGCGGCAAGCGGCGGTTCGGCGAATTGCGGCGCGCCATTCCCGATGTGACGCAGCACATGCTGACCACCCAACTACGCGACCTCGAAAACGAAGGCCTGGTGAAACGCACCGTGTTTCCCGAAGTGCCGCCGCGCGTCGAATACGAAATGACACCGGCGGCGAGGGACTTGAAGCCGGTATTCGACGAACTGTCCCGATGGGCCAATACCCATGGCAGGCTGGAGCCCGATGCAAACCCTGCCGGCAAAGGATATGACAAGTTGCCGTGAGGCGTAGGCTGCTAAAACAGCATCCCCATGAGGACCAGGTTTTCGTAGCCGCCATCGACCAGAATGCGGTTGCGCTGCAGCCCTTCGATTTCAAACCCGAATTTCTTGTAGAGCCTGATCGCTGCCGTGTTGCTTTCCCGAACCGTCAGTTCGACCCGGCGCAGTCCAAAGTCGCGCGCCGCGTCGAGCGTCTGACGCATCAAACGCCCGCCTATTCCCTGCCGCCGGAATTCCGGCAGCAGCGCGATGCCGAGAACGCCGACGTGGGAATAAATCGGCCTTGGGTTGGGCACGATATCGCACCATCCGATCACCTGGCCGTCTGAAACGGCGACCAGTTGCGGATAACCTTGCTTGATATTGTTGAGAATGAACGCCCGCGTCGATTCGAATGACGGGGCTTCCAGAAACGCGAGATAACGGCGCTCCCTGGCGACGAAATCGAGGGCGCGATGAAAGCTCTCGATATGGGCTTCCCTGATCGGAACAATTTGAACGACAGCCATCGTCTCAGCAACGTGTTGATCCCGCCCCTCGCGGAATGGCCCGGAAACAACTATCTTGGATGCGCCCCTCCGACAACGGACTGATTTGATGACAAACCCTGCCACCACCTCCCTGCTCGACCGCGCCAATCTCGACCGCGATGCCGTCCGACGCGAGATCACGCGGGGGCTTTTGGGCGCCGACGATGGCGAGCTGTTTCTGGAATACGGCCAGACCGAAGCGCTCGGCTTCGACAATGGGCGCTTGAAGCAGGCGACCTACGACACCTCGCAGGGTTTTGGCCTGCGCGCGGTAAAGGACGATGCGGTGGGTTACGCGCATTCCTCCGACGTGTCGCTGCCGGCGCTGATCCGCGCAGCGGACGCGGTGGCGGCCGTGCGCGGCGGGTACAGCGGCAATTTTGCAGCACCGCCGCCGCACACCAATGTGCGGCTCTATGGCGACGAGAATCCTTTGGATGCGCCGGGCTTCGAGGCCAAGGTGAAGCTGCTGGCCGAGATCGACGCTTACGTCCGCGACAAGGACCCGCGGGTGCGGCAGGCCTCGATCAGCCTGGGCGCCACCTGGCAGGTTGTGGAAATCCTGCGGCCCGACGGCGAGAGCTATCGCGACATCCGCCCGCTGGTCCGGGTGAATATTTCCGTCGTCGCCGGCCAAGGCGACCGGCAGGAAAGCGGCAGCAAGGGTTATGGTGGACGCGAGGGCTATGCGCGCTTCATCGAAACCAAAGCGTGGCGCGAGGCTGCCGACGGCGCGATCCGCGAGGCCTTGGTCAATCTGGAATCGGTGCCCGCGCCCGCGGGAGAAATGGACGTGGTGCTGGGCGCTGGCTGGCCCGGCGTGATGCTGCATGAAGCGGTCGGTCATGGGCTGGAGGGCGACTTCAACCGCAAGCAGACGTCCGCTTTCGCAGGACTGATGGGCAAGCAGGTCGCGGCCAAGGGCGTCACCGTCGTCGACGACGGCACCATCGCCTCGCGGCGTGGTTCTCTTTCAATTGACGACGAAGGCACGCCGACAAACCGCACCGTGCTGATCGAGGATGGCATCCTCGTCGGCTACATGCAGGACCGGCAGAACGCGCGGCTGATGAACATGAAGCCGACCGGCAACGGCCGCCGCCAGAGCTACGCCCATGTGCCGATGCCGCGCATGACCAACACCTACATGCTGGCCGGTGATCGCGATCCGGCGGAAATCATCGCGTCGGTGAAGAATGGCGTTTATGCCGCGAATTTCGGCGGCGGCCAGGTCGACATCACCTCCGGCAAATACGTGTTCCAATGCACCGAGGCTTACAAGATCGAGAACGGCAAGCTCGGCGCACCCTTGAAGGGCGCGATGCTGATCGGCAACGGGCCGACCGACCTGCATAGAATCACCATGGTCGGCAACGATCTGGCGCTCGACACCGGCATCGGCACCTGCGGCAAGAACGGCCAAGGCGTGCCGGTCGGCGTCGGCCAGCCGACGCTGCGGATGGAAAAGATCACGGTCGGAGGAACGGGTTAGTGAGCGACAAAAAGGTGGTGAGCGACCACAAGGATGCTTCTCCCGGCCAATGGTCGAGCTGGCGCGCGCAAGCCGTGCAACTGGCGGCGATTGTTGCCGTCGTGTTCCTCGCCAAGGGTGCGATCGCCGAGCCCTTTTATGTTCCGTCCGGTTCGATGGAGCCGACGCTTCTGATCGGCGACGCGTTGGTTGCCTCGAAATTTCCCTATGGCTACGGCGCGGCGTCGCTGCCGATCCAGATCACGCTGCCTGAGACCGGCCGCCTGTTCGGCGAAACGCCGAAGCGCGGCGATGTCGTTGTGTTCCGCTGGCCGGGCGACCGCTCGCAGGCCTGGGTGAAGCGCGTGGTCGGATTGCCGGGCGACCGCGTCCAGATGCGGCAGGGCCAGCTCTTCATCAACGACCATGCCGCGACGTTGAAGCCGGACGGCGTGGCGCAGGCCGAAGACGATCGCGGCAATACCGAACGGGCCTACCGCTTCATCGAAACGCTGCCGAACGGCGTCAGCCACGCGATCTTCAAGATGCGCGACAATGGAAGGCTCGACAACACGCCCGAGGTGACCGTGCCGCCGGGCAAACTGTTCGTGCTCGGCGACAACAGGGACAATTCCGCCGACAGCCGCGTCTCCGTGCGCGACGGCGGCGTGGGACTGTTGCCGATCGACAATCTGATCGGCCGCGCCGATGCCGTGGTCGGCTCCTGGGATCTCGGCATGCGCAACCAACCGGTATGGACCTGGTTGTCGGGTTTCCGGCTGGCGCGGTTTTTTACGTCCGTGCATTGAGCGGGAAGTAGGGTGGGCAAAGGCGCATTTGCGCCGTGCCCACCATCTCGCCAGCGATCAAGCTAATGGTGGGCACGCTTTGCCCACCCTACGGCGCTGAGCCATGACCTTCGATGATGTCAGAAAAATCGCGCTTCTCTGGCCGGAGGTCGAGGACGGCACCTCCTACGGCACGCCGGCCCTGAAGGTGCGCAAGAAGATGCTGGTGCGGCTAAAGGAGGACGGCGACAGCCTGGTGATGCCAAGCGTGCCAAGGGACGAGCGCGAGATGCTGGTGGAAAGCCAGCCCAAGACGTTTTACTTCACCGATCACTACCGCGATTATCCGATCGTGCTGATCCGCCTCTCGAAGGCCAGCCGCGCCACCGTCGAACCGTTGCTGCGCCGACACTGGCGCACGCTGGCGTCGAAGAAAGCAGTGAAGGAATTCGACGAGCTTTAGTCTCTTCCGTCATTGCTGTGCATGTTCACTAATTCGCTGATTGGATCGCTCCACTGGAGGACGATCCAATGCGCGATAACAGCTACGACCGGACGATTGAACGCAACTATCTGCA